>NZ_JBSGYT010000049.1:0-58038 GCF_053610645.1 Streptomyces sp. NPDC054883
CAGGGCTCTGGGTATGGTGGGCCTGCCTTACACAGGACGGGGGTCAAGTGGAGGGAACCGGGAGTGTCTTCCCCGGGGAGCGCGGGCCCGGCGGCTCACCGCCGGGCCCGCTGCCGTGCTCAGAAGAGGAAGTACAGCTGTGTCATGGGGAGCTTGGTCTCGTAGAGGCCCTTACCGGTCGGGTTCGGGTCCGGGGGCGGGCTCGGGGTCCGGGGCTGGCCGGAGAACATCGTCTGGTTCTCCACGGTGGTCTTGGCATCCGTGGTCGTGCCCCTGTACGCACCCGGTTCCTCGGTCCCGCTTCTGGCCGGGCTCGGCGGCGGATTCTTCTCGGGGAAATCTGGGGCCGGGCGCGTGCCCGTGTTCTCGCCGGCCCCCTCGCCGATGGTGATGTCGAAGTAGTCGGGGCCGATCTCGATGTCCGGCTGTTCCGTGTTGAGCTTCATGTCAGCTTTGGTCTTGCCGCGGGGGGAGGTGATCTCCAGCAGCCCCTTGGTCAGGCCGTACGTGGTGGGCTTCTGACCTGGGGCCGAGGCACCCTCCACCACGAAGTTGAAGGAGTTGCCACCCGGTGCCGTGCCGCATGATCCCCATACCGGACGGGGGAGGTACGGCTGCGGTGTCGGGATCGAGGCGTTGGCGTCACCGATCTGGGCGTAGGCGATCTGCCCGCCCTTGATGATCATGTGCGGCTTGACGCCGAAGAACTTCGGCTCCCACAGCACCAGATCCGCGATCTTGTCGGGGCCGGCCTCGATGGAGCCGACGTACTTGTCGATGCCGTGCGCGATGGCCGGGTTGATCGTGTACTTGGCGATGTAGCGCCTGACGCGGAAGTTGTCGTGTCCCGGGGAGCTGGTCGTTTGCGGGATGCTCGGGTCCGGCAGGTGACCGCGACGGCCCTTATTGACGTGCGCGGTCTGCCAGGTCCGCATGATCATCTCGCCGATACGTCCCATGGCCCCCGAGTCGGAGGACATCATCGAGATGGCACCGGTGTCGTGCAGCAGGTCCTCAGCGGCCATCGTGGAGGGCCGGATACGCGAGTCGGCATACGAGGCGTCAGCGGGGACGTCGAGGTTGAGGTGATGGCAGATGACCATCATGTACATGTGCTCAGCGACGGTGTTCTTCGTCAGGGGCCGGGTCGGGTTGGTCGACGCGGGCAGCACACTCTTCTTGCCCACCAGCTTCATGATGTCCGGTGCGTGGCCGCCGCCGGCGCCTTCGACATGGAAGACGTGAATGCCCCGGTGCTTGTTGGTGGTGCGATCCTTGGTCGCCTCGAACGTGTCCTCGACGAACCCGGACTCGTTCATCGAGTCCGCGTGCAGGGCGACCTGGGCCTTCTTGGCCTCACAGACCTCCAGCGCCATGTCGATGGCTGCGGGGGTGGCCCCCCAGTCCTCGTGGATCTTGAGACCGATGGCCCCGGCGTCGATCTGGGCTTCCAGCGCCTTCTTGTTGACCGTGCCGCCCTTGCCGAACAGGCCGATGTTGACCGGATAGGCGTCCAGCGCCCTGAATGTCTGCTTCATGTGCCACTCGCCGGGCGTCATGGTGGTGGCCCTGCTGCCGTCCGCGGGGCCGGCACCGCCGCCGATGAGCGTGGTCACGCCCGACGCGAGTGCCTCGTGAATCTGCCCGGGGCCCAGGAAGTGCACGTGGGTGTCGATGCCACCCGCGGTCAGGATTTTCCCGTTTCCGGAGATCACCTCGGTCTCCGGCCCCACCACAAAGTTCGAGGCGCCTTTGGTCTGGTCCGCGGGCTTGGGCGTCATCGTCTCCGGGTTGTAGGCCTGGCCGATCGCGTAAATCTTCCCGTCCCGCAGGCCGACGTCGGCCTTCACCACACCCCAGTGGTCAATGATCAACGCACCGGTGATCACCGTATCCACCGGCAGGAGGAGGCTGGTGGCGCCCGGCGGAAGCGTGGAGCCGTCCCGGGCAATGTGTGACATGCCCATCGACTCGCGCATGACCTTGCCGCCGCCGAAAAGCATCTCATCGCCGCTGCGCTCCGGCCCGCCGCACCAGTCCTCCTCGATCTCGACGACGAGGTCGGTGTCGGCGAGCCTGACCCGGTCGCCCTTCGTCGGGCCGTACAGCGTGGCGTAGTCCTCCCGCTCCAGCGGAATCGGAGGGCGCACGGTGAAGCTGGGGGTCGAAGCCGCCTGGGCAACACACTTCGTCATCGCTGGGTCACCTTCGCATCCGCTGTGGTCGTCCTTGCCTCATGAAGGCCCCATACCTCCAGAGCTCCCCGGATGGGCACCACCCACACCCTGCGCGCGCAGTTGTCGCCGGGCTCGAAGCGCTCCGACGTACCGGCTGCGATGTGCAGCCGGTACCCGTTCACGTCGGCCGGCTGGTTCCCCGCTTGATCAGAAGTGAAGTAGAGCCCCTTGCCGCCTACGCTGCCGCCTGCCCTGCCGCCTACGTTCCTGCTGTCCTTGTTGACGTCGTCCAAGTGATAGTGGGAGCCGACCTGGATCGGACGGTCCGCGGTGTTCCTCACCCACAGCTGCCTCCCGTCCGGGAACGTGCTGTTCCCTGCCTGGTCGTACTCCAGGTTGTACGGCACAGGGGTCTTGTCCGGGTGCTCGCACTTACCCGGATGGACCGTCGTCGGTACCTGCACGTCGCACAGCGGATCGGGGATGACCACCAGCTTGGTGCCGTCCTTGAACGTCGCCTCGACCTGCACGTTGTCGATCATCTCCCGGACCCCCGGCAGGACGTTGAGGGTCGGATCGTTGTTCGCTGAGGTCGGCAAGGTGGTGCCGAACTTGGTGAGGCGGACTTGGAGCTCCGCCGCCACATCGCCCAGATTGGTGTCCATGAGCTCGGCGACCGTCTTCGTGTCGTGACGGGCCTCCTCCAGCACATAGGCCGCAAACAGCGCCATGACTTCGGGATAGTTCAGCTTGAGCGTGGGATCGCGGATGAGGCGTCGCTCGACCAGATCCGCCGCGGTACGGATCATGAGCCGCTCCTGCTCATGTGGCGTCAGATGCATCCAGTTGCCCTTCCTGCTCCTCGTTTGACACCTGCGGCGAACGCCACCAGGGCAAAACGGTGCTGATGCGCCGGACGCCGCAGGTTGGTCAAAGAGGACGTATCCAGCAAGAAAGGGATAAACCCTCATCACATGCAATCGGGTGAAACCGGACTCATATGGGCGAACAGGACGCACACGTCGCACGGCCCGCAGTTCCAAGCTGCCCCGGGCGATCCCTGAAACTCCTCGGACACGCGCGACCTTTCTTGGCGCAGCGAGGGGCCACCCAACGACGCCCCGCGGCGCATCATGACGGGAATCGGCGTCTCGTACGCGCACGGGTGGAGGCGGCCTCATCCGACCGCGCCCGTCACCTTGAAGACAACCGTGGGCCACGGCCGTCCTGCACCATCCTTACCGGCAACGCCGCCTGCGACTCACCGGTTCAAGGCCCCATGGACGCTATGCCCCATGACCACGGACCTGATCACAGCCCAGAAATGGCTGGAAACCTGGACCGACGTCCTCGGCCTCGAAGGCATCGCGGTCAAGGCCATGAGCCAGCCTTACCATCCGGCATACAGGGGCTGGTACAAACTGAGGCGGCGGGACACCACCGAGGCGATCACCGGCACCCTCCTGCGACCGCAGCTCCTCCTTTTGGGCCGCCACGACACCCACGGCCGCCTGCGCCCCATCGGCCGCACGGTCGTCCTGCCCCCAGACGCGGCTCATCTGGTCGGCGAGAATCTGACCGCGGCCGACCCCGACCACCCGTGGGCCGGGATGCGGTTCACCTCCGGGTGGGGAAGCCACGACGTCCTGGACGTAACCCTGGTCCGCCCCGACTTGGTAGCCGAGATCAGCGCTGACACATCCGTCGACCACGGCGGCATCTACCGCCACCCGGTCCGCTCCAAACGCCTGCGCCTGGACCTCACGGTGGGGGACCTACCCCGGTTCGGCGCGGACCTAGACACAACCGCGGGCTGAGACAGCAGTCCGGTCACGGCCACGCCGCGTCGGGCGCCTATCGTCACGACGGCACCGGGCAGTGGTCCGCTGGAGCTCCCAGGCGTGATCCGATACGGGATCGCGTCTCGCCCGCCGCCCAGCGAACCTCCTCCGAGCGGGTCTCACCCTCAAGGGCACCCCGGAGCATCATGACCGCTCTGGCCTCGTCCTCGGTCAGCAGCTTGAGCCGGGTCTCGGTCACGGCATCGAGGAGCACCTCGAGGAAGTCTTCGTCCATGCCAGACCAACGCTCGACGGACTTCGCCGTCACAGGCATGCGCGGCCGGCCGGCTGCAGGGGCCGGCGACCGGACGTCGGGTGTGCGCCCGGCCGGGCCCTCCTGGGGCGGTGGAGGGGCCGGTGGTGGTGCGAGGTGTGGGATCTCAGAACGCGCGGCACATGCCGACGCTGTGGCCTGCCGCTCTCTCGCATTGACCGACGTCATGGACGCCGTTGACGGCGGGCGTTCCCGCTCGTTACCCGTGCTTGTCCGGTTCGGCGTCGGCGAAGGCGCGGTATCTGCCGAAATCTCGGGCTGGGCGAGGACGTCGCCGCGGTGTTCGACTCGGACCGGACCCGGGGCCGTCATCGGGTGCTGATCCACCGGCGTAGCGAGGTCGTGTCGGACATTCAGCAAGACCGCCGTCGTCATCACCGCGAAGTCCGCCGGGCGCCAGGTCTTCGGCCTCGCCACCGCAGGCGTCCGTCTCGCTTGACCTCTTGCGCGTCAGTCCGGCAGCCAGTGCAGCTCGTGCGCCAGGGTTTTGGCGACGGCACGGATGCGGCGGTGCAGCGGCGACTGCTCGCGTGGGAGGACGAGGTGGATCGTCAGGCTGGGCGCGCCCCGCAGTGGTCGCCAGGTGAGACCGGCCGGTTGTGCCGTGACCGCGGCTTCTCCGGCCGGGGCGAGGGTGACCCCGTCGCGGAGGTCGCGCTGAGACATGTCGAAAGAGACTGCGGGCGTGTGGAATCGGGGGTGTGGTCGGGTGTCTCGGAACAGTGCGGACAGCTGATCGTGGATCACGGGGTTGGCCGCACGGTCCGGGAGTCGCAGCGGATACGCGGCCGCGTCGGCGATCTCGATCTCCGGGTGTTCGGCCAGCGGATGGTGCTGCGCCAGCTGGACCCCGACGCGCTCACGCCGCAGCAGGAACCGGCGCACGCCACGGCACGGCTGTTCACCGCGGGTGATCCCGGCATCGATGCGGCCGTCGGCGACCGCGGGGGAGATCTCCGGTGTCGCCATCGGGACCGCGCCGACCTCGAGTCCGCTGTTGCCGCGAATCAGCCTGTCCACCAGGGCCGGTGCCGTCTCGGCCCCGGCGCTGAGGCTGTATCCGATGTGCAGCGTGCCCAGTTCACCGGCCGCCGCGCTCCGGGCGGTGTCCCATGCCCGGTCCAGCGCCGCCAGCGCGGGCGGCGCGGACTCCGCCAAAGCCGCACCGGCCGTGGTCAATACGACGCTACGCGTGTTGCGGACCAGCAGGGCCGTACCGAGTTCCGCCTCCATTCGGCGCATCCGGGCGCTGAGTGCTGGCTGTGCGATACCGATCCGTGCGGCCGCGCGGGTGAAGTTCAACTCCTGCGCCAGCACCAGGAAGTACCGCAGGCTCACCGTATCCGGCGCCACGTGCCCCTCCCTGCGGATTGATAACGATCCGTTCTGAGTCTATCCCGTACCGGTCTTTCCCTTGACCGCTCATCAAGCCCTAACCTGCCATTCGAAGTCGGACGTGTCCGGCAGAACACAGGAGGTTTCCATGGCTAAGGGCTACTGGGTCAGTGTCTACCCCGCCATTTCCGACCCTGAGAGGCTGACTGCCTACGACAAGCTGGCCCGTCCGGCTGTCCAGGCTACGGGCGGGCGCCTCCTGTCCCGTGGCGGTCGAGTCGTCTCCCGCGAGGCCGGAATCACGCAACGCGTCGTTCTGATCGAGTTCGACAGCTTTGAACAGGCCGTCGCGGCCTACGAGAGCGAGGCATACCAGAAGGCCCTGGTGGCCCTCCCCGACGGCGTCGAGCGCGACTTCCGCATCATCGAAGGCATCGACTGATCGGCGGGCCCAGCCATCGCTGAGCATCCGTCACCTGATATGCACACGGTGCTGAACGACGACTCACGAGACGAGTTCGAAGCCATGCCCCGCGTCCCAGTTCGTCGTCGACGTCCTCGACGGCCTGATCCCTGTCGGGCGGATCAAAGAGGCGACGCGACGTCGGGCCAGCGGGACTTTCTCGCTGACCTCGTCGACGAAACTGCTGGTGGTGGCCTTGCGGATCTTGTTGGTGCTGACGTGGGTGAACCACATGTTGCCGTCCGGACCGGGGGTGATGTCGAAGGGCTTGCCGCATCCGGTGGGCACCTTGAAGTACTCCACCGCACCCGTGGTGCTCATGTTCACGATCATGTTGAGGTTCTCAGCGGTGAACCACAGATTGCCGTCCGCACCGGCGGCAATCCCCACCGGAGTGGAGTTCCCGGCCGGCACGTCGTCCTCCGTGACCAACCCGGCAGGGGTGATCCTCCCGATCTGGCCGTCCTGGGGCTGGGTGAACCAGACGTTGCCGTCCGGGCCCGTGGCGATGCCCTGAGCCCGGCCGGGCACGCTGTGCTCGGCGATGGTCACCACCGCGGTGGCCGGGATCGCGCCCACCCAGAGCCTGTAGCGGAGCGCTCAGTTCCTCCTCGGCTGCCCCGGGTAGGACCCGGCGGTGCTGAGCCGGGTGCCGGTTCTCAGCAGTGCGAGACGGACGGCGGCCGTACTCTGGTCTGTTCCCGGTGAAGTGGTGCGAGGAGCACGGGGGGACGCGGCCGGCCCGGTGATGGAGCGGCATCCCGGAGGCGGAATCCGCTGCACGCTCCTGGCCGGGAGGAGTGCGGTAACGACGGGCCGTTGACCCGCCGCCGACGTGAGGGTGTGGGGGACGGTCACGGTGACCGTCCCCCGTAGTCAGGCCTGGATTTCGGCCATGAGCATGCCTGACAGACCCTGTGATCGGAGGGGATCGACTCAGCTGTGGAACCGCTGGACAAACGCCAGCGCGGTGTCGGCGACCTCGCGCCAGCCGGAGTCGATCGTCAGAGCGTGGCCGCGGTTCGGCATTTCGACGATCTCGGTGACGGACTGCTCGTTGCGCTGCTGCTTCTTGAACGCGGCGTTGGCGATCGCCCACGGCACGGTGTTGTCCTTCTCACCGTTGATGATCAGCAGCGGGCCGCGCTCGGCGTTCTCGGTGTCGACCTTGACTTCGGTCCACGGGTTCAGGTTCGCCGCAGCGGCCTGGAACAACGGCTCGCCCGAGCCGGGTACGGCGAACATCTCGTACAGCTCGCGGGCTTCGTCCTCGCTGACGGCATTGGCGAAGGCGTAGCGGAACTGGTCGTATGTCAGCGGGATCGCCCGGTGCCGGTTGGCGGGGTTGCCCAGCACCGGCTTGGCCGCCCGGAGGGAGGAAATCGGCAGCGGCAGCACGCCCCGGAACGGCGCGGGGTCGATCGCCACCGAGGCAGCGGACAGGCCGCGCCCGGCGAGAATCTGGGTGAGCAGACCACCGAAGGAGTGGCCAATGATCGCTGGCTTGCGCGCTAGCCTGCCGATGAGGTCATCGAGGTGCTCTGCGATGTCGCCGACGCCTTTGCCCGCGAACACGTCCGGCTTCGCGTGGGCCTGCTCGACCGTCTCCGGGTCGTCCGGCCAGCCGGGCTGGAAGGTTGCGTAGCCGGCAGCCTCGAACACCGCGGCCCACCGGTCCCAGCTGCTGGGCAGCAGCCACAGACCGTGGACGAACACGACCGCCGGGCGGCCGTCGGCGTTGATCGCCTCGACGCGCTCGGCGTCCTGGAATGCGAACATCGGAACTCCACCTGTGTCGAGGTTCGAGTTGGTATCAGCCAGCGTGGCAGCCGAGCTGACCGCGCAAAACCCCCGACACGCTGCGCCGGCACAGAGAGACCAGCCCCGGGCGCTGCGAGAAGCACCAGTGAATATCCCGGTTGATCACGATTGGCGGTCCGCGGTTCGTGGGGAGCGGGAGAGCCTCCCCCCGGTGGTGAACCTGCGGCCGGAGGCTGACTTCCCGTACCGGCACCCGGTGGTGGTCGATCTTCCGCCCCTGACGGCCGTGCTGCGGCGTATCGCCTACGACATCGACGAACTTGCCCGCGCTCCCAGCGTCGAGGATCTCGATCAGGCTCGTCTCCGCGACGAGCCGCGGGCGGAGCTGCGCCGGTCGCCTGGCCGAACCGAATCTGGAGCTAACGTCCAGGCAGTACCCGGTAGACCAGCTGGCCCACGCGCGCCTCGCGAACGCCTTGGGCGACCCGGCGCGGACGACGTCCACCCGCGCAGGCTCATCAGCTCGGGTGGGCCGGTTCCGACAGCACTCGCTCGTGAGAGTCGGGCCGGAGTTCAGCCCCTCCCGCCCTCGGGCGGCCGGAGGCTGCCCCATCGGACGTTGGCGTCGCTGAACTGTGCGTCGGCGAAGGTGACCCGGCCCCCGTTCACCTGGGCGCGGACGAAGGAGACCATGCCGCCGCTGAACCTGGCGTGGCCGAGCGAGACCGTACCTCCGTTGAATCGCCCGCGGTGGAAGGTGACTGTGCTGTCGGTGAACTGGCCGTAGTCGAAGGTGACGTTTCCACCGTCGAACCTTGCCGCGTAGAAGGTCACCGTACCGCCCGTGAATTCCGAATCGTCCAGCGCAAGGGAACCGCCGGTGAAGTGTGCGTGGTCGAAACTCAGCGTGCCTCCGGTGAACCGTGCGCGGCGGAAGGCGACCGAACCGTCCTCGAGTCGCGCCCGGTTGAAGGTGACCGTGGCGTTGCCGAACTGCGCGTAGTCGAAGCCGACCGTGCCGCCACTGAACCATGCTTCGTCCAAGGCCAGCGTCCCGCCGCTGACACTCGCATGGTGAAACGTGATGTCGCCGGGACCGAGCAGAGCACCGCAGAAGGAAACCGCGCTGCCGCTGAACCGCGCCTCGTCAAAGCTCACCGTACCGCCCTGGAACTGCGCATCCTTGAACGTGACCGGGCCGGCGCCGAATCGTGCGCCGTTGAAGGTGACCGCGCCGCCGAGGAATCCGGCTTCGTCGAAGCTGATCACGTCACCGACAAAGTCGGCGTCGGCCCGGTGGGCGTCCCCTTCGGCGAGGCGCTGCTTGCGGTAGGCGTACACACCTCATCCCGGTCAGTGCGGGTTCGGAAAGCAGGGTCGGATTTCACCCCGGGACCGGCGTCTGCGGTCTCCGGACCGCCGGGATTGCGTGTGACAGCTGAGCGCAGTGCGTAGTCCCGGTCGCCATGGAAGGCGTGCGGGTTAGGGGCCGAGCCCATCTCCGCTGATTTAACGAGTCGGCGCCGCCCCCCATGTCCCCTTGCCGATGTGATCCAGGTCTTTGATGCGGACTCCGTCAGTAGATGTTGGCGTCGAGTTAGGCCCTCACGCGCACTCCAGTGCGGGTGGTGGTTCGCGGCGATCGACTGGACGATGACTTCGTGGCTGGTCAGCGGGCGGCCACTCCCGATCGGCCTGAACGCCTCGCGCGCCGAGCCCGCGCACGCAGATCACTGGCGCCCAGAGGTCCTGAGCGGCCCGCTGTTCAACCGTCGGACTGGTGTTCCACGGCGCCCGTCAGGGGTCGCGGGAAGAATTCCCCGGCCGGGTGCGCTGAGGAGCGTATGACACGTGGACACGACATCACCATCGACCATGGCACCGAGCACGTGCGCGTCGTGAAGGACGGGCAGGTGCTGGCCGAAAGTCGGCGACCCTTGGTGCTGCGCGAGACGGGTTGCCCCCCGCGGTACTACCTGCCGCCCCAGGACGTGCGCACCGACCTGCTGACCCCCTCTGACACCAGTACGCACTGTCCGTTCAAGGGGGACGCGAGTTACTGGTGCGTACCCGGCGCCACCGACCTCGTCTGGGCGTACGCGGATCCCAAGCCGGACGTCGCTGCGATCAAGGACCACTTCTGCTTCTACGACACCGAGATCGTCTGAACCGCCAGCGGCGAGCAGCCTGCCCTGGCAGGCAATGCCACGCGCTTCGCCGCCGCCGGCCCGGTGAGGCCTCACATGACGCGGTAGGCGTAGGGGGTCAGTCGGTGTTGATCACGAGCTTTCCGTGGACGTGGCCGCTGGTGGCGGCGGTGTACGCCTCATCCATGGCGGCCAGGGGGAAGGTGGTCGTCTGGGCGACGACGTCCAGCCAACGGGTCAGCGCCAACGCGGTCCCGCCGATCATCGGCAGCGCCGCCGCCCGCACCGCCTCAAGCCCCTCCGGCCGCGGCGCAAGGGCGGCGGTATCCGCGGGAGCGGTCATGTACGGAGCGTACGATCCGTGCGGATGCCCGGCCGCGGCCCCCGGGCGCCGCACCCCGAACACCTCCTGACCCACCTCGACACGCGCCCCGTCACCGACGGCGCTCACGCGTCCGGCGACGTCGAGCCCAAGGGTGCAGGGGAACGGGATATCGGCACTGCCTTTCTGCGGTTCACCACGACCGAAGAGGGAAAACGCGGAGCGCGCCACAGCGGTGTACAAAGAACCCGCATTTTTTTCCATAGCCCCCGAGAGGCGGCCATGGCGGCATGCAGGAGCACCGAACCGGCTCCCCCAACGGCTCACCAGCAGCGACCGACGCGGGATCGATGGTCTGCTACACGTCAACCACGCCGCCCGCCTGCTCGGGCAAGCCATCTCCCACCGCCTCCAGGCACTGGGCGTCACCACCGGACAGCTCCCCATCCTGCTCGCCCTCTACGCCACCGACGGCCAACCTGCTCGACGGCTGCCTCCTCCCCGCCACAGGTCTGGCCATCAACCCACCGACCTCACCCCGCAAACCCCAGTGGCCGATGCGCATTGGTCATGGGGTGCTCTCTGTCCGTGCGATCACGACGGGCTCTTCGATCAGTCGTACGGTCGGCAGCTTCTCGGGCACCGCGCGCATCCACGGGGTCGGGGTGTCCGGGACCTCGTCGAGGAGCCAGTCACGGCAGGTGCCGTTGAGCGCCAGCGAGTAGAGGGTGAGTGTGCCGTCGGGTGCGATGCGCATCCGAAGGAATCCCGTGCGGTCGTCGATGGACTGCCCGGACATCTGCCAATCAGGGGCCATCCCCTGGTGTGTCCACAGCACCCACAGAGCGAAGAGCTGGGGCCCGAGAAGTGCGCCCGTCACAGCAGCGATGGTCGCCAGTATCGCCAGGAGCCAGACCCCGTGCCATGAGGGCGGGCAGGACCTGGTTACGGCGACTGCAGCGGTCAGCGCCGCAAGGGTGACCGCCAACTGAAACAGCACGGCTGCGATCGCGCCGGACGGTGCCCTGGGCCGCCGCCCGGGCAACAGGCCGCTTCCCCAGCTCAAGACGAAGGGCAGAATGAAGAAAGCGGCAGTCGCGCAGAGCAGGCCGCGCAGGTCGTCGGTGCCCGCCCTACGCAGCGCGTCGACCGGATTGTGTCTTCCGGCGGCCAGGGCGAAGGCGCCGCTTGCCAACAGGACAAGTACCAGATGCAACGCCCCGGCCAGCAGTGAGAACCCGCGGTTACGCCGCGGGAGCCAGTAACGGGACCACGGCTTGGCGATCGCGCGGGCGAGGGAGCGGGACTCCTCTTGGTCGGGGTAGGTCCGCTCTGCAAGGGTGAATACCGGCGGTGGGCTGTCCTTCTCCCGCATCCGCGAGATGGGGGGTGGCAGCGTCAAGGCTTTCGGCAGCCGGTGCGTGGCTGCCAGGAAGGCGCCTCCCAGGCCGCACGTCACCAGCTGGCGGCGCTGGGGGTCGGGAGGCACGGGGACCTCGGGTGCGGGTCCGTCTCCGGGCAGCCGTTCCGCGTAACGGGCGTAATGGTGCTTGTCGCCGGTGAGCCACAGCCGAATTGACGCGCCCGTGTCCTCACGATTCCCGGTCGCCCGGTCGAATCGGGTTCGGATGATGTTTCGGTCGAACCAGTGCAGGGAGTTGTAGGCGTTGGGTTCTTCGCTGCTCTTTACCCAGGTGGGTGCGGCAGAGCAGACGATTACGCTGTCCCCCGGCAGCAGTCGGGGCGAGAAGTGGGTCTCGAAGTAACGCCGTTGCGGATCGTCGAAATAAGAGCCGAGCTGGCTGTCCAGCCCAACCAGCCACCAGCGCTGCGGCAACTGCACGGCGAAGTAGCTCCGGGTCTGCCGTGTCTGCCAGCCACCGATGCGTCGCCCCTGGGTGAAAATCCGCAGGAACGCGGTGAGCCCGTCGTACCAGTCGTGATTGCCCGGCAGCGCCACCATGAGCGGCTGGTCCGGCGCCGACGGGAGCGCGGCGCGGTATGGACCCTTCATTCGGTCCTCGTACGCTGTCGTCGATGCCACCGGATACACCTGGTCACCGCCGAGGACGAGCAGCGAAGCGCGGGGCAAGGGCCCGGGGCCGGCAACGCTGAGCTGGGCCGCCGCCACGACAGATGCCACCGAGCATGTCGCCTCAAAGCCATCACCGAGATCAGCGACGAAGTCGATCCAGATCTCCTCGGCGCGGGGATCGGCCAACGGCGCGCGCAGGAGGCCGGCCCGAAGCGCGCCCTGGATTTCGCGCTTGTCCGAGTAATCGGCGAACACGGCCGCCAGCCCCACCTTGACCGCAGTACGGGCAAGCTCCTTCGGAGCCAGCCAGCGCACCGGTGTTTGCGGAGTGAACCGGAGTGCCGCCACATGGTTGCGCAACTCATGAAAGTCCACGATGGCTCCTCCGTTTCTGCGAAGATCGGCGCCGAGCGTCCCTGGGACGGCAGGGTGGCTTCGCCGTCCGGCGCCAGGTGACACCACGGCCATGGGTCACAGCGGCGACCACGGCAAGACGTTCTGCCCGTACACGTCCCACAGCTTGCCGAAGAAGAACTGCCCGAAGCGACCCAGCGTCGTAGCCTTGCCGCGTAGCGTTGGCGCTTCGACCCGGAAGGTGGTGAGTTGCTTAAGGAAGTCGGTGGGGCGGATGTGAACGGATCCCGAGGCCACCACCTCGGCTGCGGACTCCTCGTCGGCGTCGACGTGGCCCCGAACGATGCGCGTGTACAGGACAGAGGTGTCCTTCCAGATTCCCCGACGGGAGTCCTCACTGACCTCCTTGTACCCACTGAGCGTGAGCCGATGACCGGCGCGGTCGGTGAAGAACAACCGGTAGCGCATCCGCAGGTGTTCCGGGTCGGACTCTTCCACGAACAGCTGGAAGGTGCCCCGCTCGACCGGAAGACGTCCACCCAACTCCTGGCAGACGATCTCTCCCTGCAGTGAGGCTTCATGCTCCGGACCGACGATGAAGCGGTCCACCCCGCGGATGTCGATCGTCAGGAAGAGGGACATGCCTGCGGTTGCTCCACGCGGCGCCGAAGACACCGCCTGGACATCGGTCTCACCGAAGGCGACAGTGCCGACCATACGTTCGGTGAATCTGATGCGAGTGAGGTCCTCAGGGCGGTCCGGAGGTACCCCGGGCTTCCAGGGAATCCCCTCGGCAGTGCACCAGCGGCGAGCACCCTGGACTCCGAGTTCAACAGCCTGGGCGAAACGACTCTTACTGAAGTTGATCAGATAGTTCAGAGGGACTTCGGCGCTCAGGAGTCTGACATCGATCAGGCGCTCGAACTCGCCATGGTCCCCTCTACGGATGGCTGCGTTGTTATCGTCGATCCGACGTAGCCAGTACTGCAACTGACTGTTCGCGGATGTTTCGATGATCTGGAAATAGTTGGCCACGAAACCATCGCGCCAGCGTTGCCGCCGACTGACCGTCCAAATGATCCACAGCTCGTCGCAGCCTCGCCGGATCGCCTCCTCAACGTTGCCATCGGTCAAATACACCGGGTCGATGTACGTCTGCCCGTTGATCACAACCGGAGGAAACCACATGGGCAACGACACCCCGGCGCAGAGGCGATCCTCGTCCATACCGTCGGCGGTCACCACCTCCAGCTGATTGGCGCTGAAACTGTACAGATTGAAGGTCGCTTCCCGGTCGGTGGCCCGAATCCTCTCCCAGTCCAACCCCCAGCCCGGAAAGACACGGCGCCGGTAGCCGTCCAGCGTGAAAAGGGAACGGGCGTACGGCCCCTTGAACCACTCACGCCAGTTCAGCGCGACGCCGTTCATAGGCGACAGAGTGCGCCAGTTGTCCGCGATCTCGCGCCCCGACATCCCCTGGCAGTACATCGCGAGGTTGAACACGCCTCCGCTGGCACCGTCGGCATGGTCGAACTGCAACTCGGCCTCGTCGAGCAGGACCTGAAGGACACCCGCCTGGAATGCCACCTTCAGCCCGCCGCCGGCAAGAATGAGAGATCTGCGCGGGGAGCCACTGCGTGCGTCGGGCCTTTGGTCCGTCGTCATGAGCGCTCACCACCGTCGTTCCGGTAATCATTGATGATACGAACAGCAGACCGGTCAGCCAGCGCCGCGATGGTGAGCGAAGGATTCGGCCCGACAGGTCCGGGCATCACCGAGCCGTCCGCGATCGACAAACCCGGATAGCCGTACACACGCCCGAAAGAGTCCACTACGCCCTCACGCCGATTACGCCCCATCGGTGCGCCACCCACGGGATGCACAGTGATGAGACGGTTGAGCCACCACAGCGGATTCGAGGCGTACCGCCCACCCAGGCTGTGTGACACACGCTTCATCGTCTCGTTCATTTGTTGGAAGTATTCATCGGAGGCGGCCAGGTCCCAATCAATGTCCAGATTTCCGTCTCGGAGGAACATCCGGCCGTTGGGGACGTCTCTTCCCATCCCGAGCAACGGCATAGAGGTCGCGGTGAGCACTCCCTTGCCCACGGCGTCACCGAGCTGTCCCCCCACACGGCTCCTGGCCGTCCTGGTCAGCTGCGACCACCCTCGCCGCAGCATGAACCTCGCAACCCTGTCGGACAGGGTCAGGACGTTCTCTTCGACGAGCCAGTTCAGGAATTCCGGATATCCGGCATCCTCGATGTAAAACCCTCGGCTGGTCTCGCCGCTCTCCTTACGAGGCATGAGCATCGCGCTCGTGATGACGGGTCCGAAACTCGGCTCCAACATGCGTGGGGCCGCCTCCCCGGCCGGTCCCTGGTGCCTCTCCCGCGCCTTGTAGACCAGTCCGAGGAAGTCCCCGTTGCCGGAGAATTTCGTACCGAGCGCCGGACTAATTCCCGGAAATGCGCTGCGGTTTCTCAGCAACAGATAGGTGGTACCGAGCGCGCCGGCGGAAAGAACCAGCCGCCTGGTCTTGACAGTGTGCCGAACTGGAGGACGGAGCACGTCTCCATCCTCGGCGGAACCGTGATCTATATACGAGACCAGGAAACCATTCCGGACAGGTTCGAACGAGCGCACCTCACACAGAGTGCGGATATCCACCCCTAGCCGATCTGCCGCACTGAGATAGGTGAAATCCAGACTGTTTTTGCTGCCGAAATTGCAGCCCACGTCACATTCACCGACAAGTCTGCATGTGTAGCGCGGGCTGTGGTGCAGATTGTTCTCCCCGCCCTCGATGGGAACGCCGGGTACCGGGGGATCGCCAAAGTTCACAGCCAGCAGCGGCAACTCCCACGGAAGACCGAGCGAGGCGGCCGCCTGCTGCATGGCAATGGTCTTGGGCGTCTCCTTATACGGCTTCACGCCGAACGGATACCGCTGCGCACCCATCATCTTTTCGACATAACCGTAGTGTGGATCGAGATCGGCCCGTGTCACCGGCCAGTTCTCGAAACCGCCGTCGAACGACTCGTCCACGAACCAGCTTTCCGGCTTGCGGATCAGCACGTTCGCATAGATCAACGAGCCCCCGCCCAGCCCGCTGGACACAAGTGCGTCGAGCTTCGAAAAGCTCCACATGTCATACATCCCATACGAATGGGAATCCGGGTCCCAAAAATTCCTGGACGTATCGTGAGGGCTGCGTGGAAAAGATCCCGGCGGGAACGGCCTCCCCCTCTCCAGGAGACACACGCGCAAGTCGGCCTCAGCCAGGCGAAAAGCAGACACCGACCCTCCGAAACCCGACCCGACGACGACGGCATCGAAAACGTCCACACTCGCCACCTCTAGAAGTCGAAACCCTGCGCTCACCCCCACAACATGCGGCCGCTCCACGCACAATCTCAATTCAATGGTTCACCCGCGCGTCGTGACGCGCATGTCGGCGCCTCAGCCCCCTCATCGCTGTCGGCTAATGTCTGCGGGCGGGCAGGGTCGGCTGTGGTGCTGGCTCGGTGCACGAGCCGGAGTCCCACAGGGCGTTCTGACCGTGTCCAGGTCTGGATGCGGCGGGCTCACCCCTGGTCGGCCAGGGCGCGGACGACGGCTCCTTCTCGGACTGGGTGCGCGGGCCTCGTCCCTGAGTGGTTCAGGGACGAGAACGCGCAGACAGCGATGGTGCTGGGTGACGTTCGCTCAGCGGCTTCGGCCTTGACCCCAGGTCACCCGGCCGGCCGTCCGTCCAGCCACACAGCCAGGTTCGATGCCTCACGTTGGGGCAGCAGGTCGAAGCGGGCGATCGGTTTCGACGTCCACGAGGACGGCGCCGTAGTGGCGAGCCCTTGCGGGAAGCGTACTCATCGATGCCGACCACCCGCGGCACCGGTACTTCCGGCTCGGGCAGCGCGTTTGCCAGCCGCAAAAACGTGCTTCGGCTGACGGGGGCGCCGAGGACACTGGTCAGCCGGGCGCCGGCCCGGCTTGTGAGCGCGAGGCCGACCGAGGCTGGGGTTGACCGCTGCCGCTCCGTCCGCTGACTGTGCCGACGCACGCCAACACTCGACGTTCGGGCAGGTGGACAGCGACCGCCATAGCGGTACGATGCTCCGCCCGGCGCTGGGCACATGGGCGGGGTAGGAGCCGTGAACATCGCACGACGACATGCCGCCCCCTGGACACGCGGCGCCCGCCGCCGTCCAGCACGCGCCAACGCGCACGCGGGGGTTCACGTCGACCGACAACGCCACGATGTCGCTGACGGACGACAACAGCGACTCCCGCCAACGGCACACGAGTTCATCCACGGCCCGAACCGTCCGCCGGCCAGCACCGACCATTGGTTATCGGCCGGTACCTGGTGTGACACCGTTCGGCAGCCGGGCTACTGCGCGGCTGATGCCTTGGCGACGTCTGTTCACCGGATCCGCTTGCAGTCCGAGGCACAGCGTGTTGCATGCCCGGAGTGCGCCGTGGCGATACTCGGCGGAGAAGACCCAAGGCGGCGACGCCCATGGGGCAAGAGCACGGACACCTATAGTGTCGGGCCGCGAGTCCCGGTTGCAGGCGCGACTGAAGGCGTCATGCTGAGGAGGAGAGTACGTCACCAGCGGTGTCCCTACGCCCTGGGCACCGTCGTTCATGGCCCGCCTCACGCAGCACGCACAGGAGGCCGCTATGAATTCCCTCGCTGCCAACCGCCGGTACTCGGTCCTCGGTGGCCGGGCCGGTCGTTGTGCGGTCTGGTGCACCCTGGCCGTTCTGCTCGCCTTGTCCGGTGTGCTGGTGCCGCTCGCGGTGGCAGCCGCCGGCCCCGTCTTCATCCGGGTCGGCAGCCAGCCGGTAGGCGTAGCGGTGACGCCGGACGGCCTCCACGTCTATGTCGCCGAATCCGCTTCGTTCAGGGTGTCCGTGATAGAGACGAGGACCAACAAGGTGGTCGGCCACGTCCATATCGGCGGCACCCCGGTCGGGGTGGCGATCGCTCCTGACGGCCATCGCGCCTACGTCACCGACTCCCGTTGGGACGAGGTGTCCGTGGTCGACACGACGACCAACGAGGTGGTCGGCCGCGTCCACGTCGGCAGGACGCCGGCCGGGGTGGCGGTCGCTCCTGACGGCCGCCACGCCTACGTAGCCAACGCGGGGTCGGATGACGTGTCAGTCATAGACACAACGACCAACTCGGTGGTCGGCAGCCCGCTGCCCGTCGGAAGCAGCCCGTTCGGTGTGGCGGTCACTCCTGATGGCCATCGGGCCTATGTCACCAACTCCACCGGATGGCCCGTCCCTGTTTCGGTGATCGACACGAGCACCGAACGTGTCGTCGCCCTGCACGTCTCCATCGGCGACTTCCCGGCCGGGGTGGCGGTGACCCCCGACGGACACCACGTCTACGTAACCGACCAGTTGGGCACCGTGTCAGTGATCGACACGAAGACCGAGAAGGTGACCGGCGCCCCCATCCGCGTCGGGTGGAAGCCGAATGACATCGCGGTGACCCCCGACGGCCGCCGCGCCTACGTCACGAACTTCGCATCGAACTCCGTGTCCGTGATCGACACGAGCACGGACAAGGTGATCGGTACCGCCGTGGCCGTCGGTGGCAGCGCTACCCGGATCGCGGTGGCTCCGGACGGCCGCCACGCGTACGTCACCCTCCACTGTTGCGGCACCGTGGCGGTGATCGACATTTGATCGTGATTGCCCAGGACGGCTGATGGCAGCCCCTTGACCCGGAGGTTTCGTCGTACGGAGAGGCCAAGGACCGTGCGCGAGGCGCTGCACGGCCCGGTGTGTGCAGCGCAGGCCGTCACGAATCGACTGACCGAGGCGTTGGGAGAGCCGCTCCCGCGGCCACAGGTGGAGGCTGCGGCGGGTCCTGAGCATTGTCCGAGCCGGCCTCCTCTGCTACCTCGTTGGGCCGCCCAACGTGCCTGCGTGCGCCCGGTTCCAGTAGCCGGCCCGGACCGCTTCCGGGGCCTGGCCGCGCTCTCTGTGGTGCCGTTCGGCAGGCAGGTCCCGCCACGGCGAGCAGGTGCGGTACTTCGACGCGATGGCTTTCAGCGTGCGGCGGCGGTCGGCCAGATGAATGCCATGCGCAAGCGACTGATGGCAGTGGCCGCCGCCGCGACGGTGGCGGCCGGGATGTGCGCACCGGCGGCGCTGGCCGCCGTACCCGCCGGTGACCAGGACACCAACTTCGTGCGGACGGCTCCGCCGGTGGCCGTCGCCGCGCGGCGGCTTCCTCGGCCTCCTCGGCCGCGTTTCAGCGCTCGCTCGGCGCGGCTGAGTTCGCCGCGCAGGTAGGTGACCAGCGTCCGCAGGCGCGGCAGGCCGGGCGGCAAGACAGACACCGTTCAGGCCCCGTACTGCACCCGCCGCGCGGCCGTACATGCCTCGCACAAGGGGGTGGCACCCACCCCGTAGCGGCAGGTGGGGGCGTGGCTTCTCTGCACCTGTCCAGTGGGCTGCTGACAGATCAGTCGCCTACAGGGCGGTGAGGGGGGCGGCCAGGGGCTCGCCTCCCCATGGGGCCGCCCCTCCTCGCGGTGAGGCAGCACAAACAGACGTCAGGAGCATGGCGGGTCAGTTGTACGTCCCCGCGCCATCGGATCCCGAGATGGTTTGAGGGGCCCTCGCGAGGGTGGATCAGTGCTGGTCGAAGATGTAGCCATGTCCTTCCCCGGCGGGACAGGCAAAGATCCGGAAGTCGCCCCACCTGCCCACCGTGATCCCGGTGGTGTGGTCGCTGGCCACGGTGAACAGCAGGCGGCACGGGGCGCTGCAGGTCCGGCACGGTATGTCGTAAGGGTCGGTCAGGTGCCAGGTGGGCCACCCGCCGAACTTGATACCGGCCACTCGGGTGATGACATCGCTTCCGTCCCCGGTCGTCTCCACGTACTCCTGCACGGACTTGATGAGTTCTTCGTCTGGCAGGGTCGTCGGGTGGGGAAAGTCGACGAGGGGCACGGGGGTGAGCGTGCACCGCACCGCCGTGTATCCGTAGTCCGGGTCCTCCTGCCGCACGGGCAGCGGGGGCGAGGCGAGTATTCGCCTCACGTCCGCGCTGTTGCGCCAGCGGATCTGGGCGACCGGGCTGACGTCGGCGTGCGGAGCCGGCGGATCCCAGTGCACGTTGGGGCACCACAGGAGCTGAAACACATCCTTGCCCTTGGGCCACCAGTCGCCTGGAGCATCCTTCCGGTATACCTGCGCCACCGCCACCATGGCGGTCGCTGGTGTTCCGGAACCGGACTTCTCGTCCGGGACGTCGCAGTACGGCCAAGTCTCGTCGGCGGGCCAGAGCAATGGTCCACCCACGGAACTCTGGTGGACCGTCGGTTCCCCCGGTGTGGGAGCCAGTACCACGGCCGGCAACGCGTACGGTGCGAGTCCGGGCACGGCGGCGACGATCTCCTGCGCGGAGGGCCTGGTGTTGTAGGGCAGATCCATGGCCGGAGAGTAGCCAACCCCTCCGACAGCGGAGCCGGCCGGTCCGCAAGGCCAAGTGATCACGGCTTGAGCCAAAGCCAGATCGAAGCCACGGTGACGGTGCCGCGGAAGACATAGGCGCGCTTGTCGAATCTCGTGGCCACGGCCCAGGAGTTCTTCACAGTTGCACCACTCGTTTGACGGTCCCCCGCCTCGCACAGACCCGGGCACAACAGCAAGCCACCACCTAACCTCCGGATCCGGCCCCACAGGCAGACCTCTTGATCGAGAATGGACCAGTCGTTCCCCACGCTGACCACGGATCACAGCCACCGTGCTGAAGGAGGAATCCGATTTGGCCGTCCCCTGGGATGCTCTGGCGTCCACGAGCGTCGGTGCCGTCGCAACCATCCTCGGCATCGTGGTGGGCGGCTTCGTCGGCCGCCGCAGCCAGAACCAGCAATGGCTGCGTGACACCCGAACAGCAGCCTACGGAGCCTTCCTCCAGGAGTTCACCGCCGTCGAGATCGAGCTGCGTGAGGCATACCTCGACGACCGGCCCAACAACGTTGACTGGCCGCCGTTCAACGCCGCCTTGACCTCACTCAGCCTGGTCGCCACCCGCGACGTCGCGAACGAAGCCGGCGACCTGGCCGATGCGATTGGCCGCTTCGCGCTCCTGGTCGCCGACTGCGGCCCGAAGAACCGCGACAACCTCCAGCGGATCATGGCAGAACTCGCAGCCGGGCAGCTTGCCTTCGTCAACGCGTCCCGTCGTTCCCTCGACGGCTCCCAGCAGTCCATCGACCGACAGCTCGGAGGACCGCCGCCATGGCGAGAGATCGAGCCCTACGCCCCCACACCTCGCTCCGGCGACTGACGCTGAAACCTCGGCGCGCAGGGTGGGGCCAGATGTCGCTCCCGAAACCCGCTTCCAAGATCGGCTAAGTGGGGCCACTTCACGTTCTTTAGGCCACGGCCGCTCGCCCTGCTGGCGAATACTGCAACTTTCGAATACCGACACTCCACCAGTGAAGGCGGGGCACCACTGAGGCGATCGTCGGCGCGATTACCGGCACCCTGACACGCCCGCAGCTCCTCGTCCTCGGCCGCCACGGCTAGGACGGCCGACTGCGCGCTATCGGCCGGACCGTACCGCTGCGCCCGGAAGCCGCCCGGCAGGTCGCCGAACATCTCACCGCGGCCGCGCCCGGACACCCGTGGGCAGGGGCGAAGTTCTCGGCGACGTGGGGGAGCCGCGACGTCCTCGACACCACCCTCGTCCGCCCCGCCCTGGTCGCCGAGGTCAGCGCGGATCGCGCTATCGACCACGGCGGCGTCTTCCGGCACCCGCTCCGGTTCCAGCGGCTGCGCCTGGACGTGACCACGGAGGATGTTCCGCGGTTCGGGACGGGACCATCCGCCGCGGCCGGTTGACCGCCCGAACATCCTTCGCCTACCACAGGATTCCGGCGACTTTTCGGGGTTGGTGCTGTCCATTCGGCAGTGAGAGCGCCGAAGGGTTGCGGTCGGGCCACTGGGGTTCTGACCTCGGAAGGACACAGGTTCATGAAGAAGATCACCCGTTGGTACATCCCCCTCGGCGTGGACGGATACACGAACGTTCCGCAGTTCCGAGCCGCCGGGCTCCGTGGTCGCCGTGCGTTGTCGCCCGGAAATCGCCTGCGGTCAGTGGGGGTCTGACCGACAGTGCTTCGGCGTGAACGAAGTATGGATAAGGCTCGAAGAGGTGCTGCTCGCATCGGTTGAGGGCGTCCACGTGGTGGCGGTCGAGGTGGCGGAGGCCGGTGTCCGGGTGGAGGCCCGGTCGACGATGGGCGGGGCGTCTTGTCCGAGCTGCGGGCGGTGGTCAGCACGAGTGCACGGTTCGTACCTGCGGTTTCCTAGTGATCTTCCGACTGCCGGCCGACGTGTGGTGTTGTCCTTGAAGGTCCTGCCGCGTTTCGAGGGCGGACGCCTGGTGCTTGCGGTTGACGTGTCGTCGTGGCTGCGCTCGGACGCTCCGTGCTCGGACCAGCGGCTGTTTTGCCACGTCTACGGCCGGGCGAAGTCCGCGTCGCAGTTCATCCCGGGCTGGCCGTACTCCTTCGTCGCCGTCCTGGAGCCCGGCGCCACCTCGTGGACCGGGATCCTGGACGTGGTCCGGCTCGGACCCGAGGACGATGCGACCGCGGTCACCGCCGCCCAGCTCCGCGCCGTGGTGGAGCGGCTCATCGTGGCCGGCCAGTGGACGCCTGGCGACCCGAACATCGTGATCGTCATGGACGCCGGCTATGACGTCACCCGCCTGGCCTGGGTACTACGCGATCTCCCGGCCGAGCTGGTCGACCGGATCCGCGGAGACCGGGTGATGCGGCTGCCGAAGCCGCCCCGCGTCTACGAACCCAAGGGCGGGCGCCCGCCCAAGCACGGGCCGGAGTTCCGCTCCGCCAAACCCGAAACCTGGCCTGAACCGGCAATCACCACGGCCACCGACACCGTGAACTACGGCAAGGCCGAAGCCCAGGCGTGTCACCGGGTCCACCCGCGGCTCACCCACCGCTCGGCCTGGCGGAAGCACGACGGCGAACTCCACGTCATCGAGGGCACCTTGGTCCGTCTCAAAGTCGAGCACCTCTCCAAGGAACGGGAGGCGCCGCCGGTCTGGCTCTGGTCCTCGAAGACCGGAGCCACCGCGGCGGACGTGGACCGCTGCTGGCAGGGGTTTTTGAGGAGATTCGACCTGGAGCACACCTCCCGGTTCGGAAAGCAGACGCTCGGCTGGACCACCCCGAAACTGCGTACTCCCGAGGCGGCGGACCGCTGGACATGGCTTCTGGTCGTCGCGCACACCCAGCTCAGGCTCGCCCGGCCACTGGCCGCCGACCTCCGCCGGCCCTGGGAGAAACCGGCCAAGCCCGAACACCTCACTCCGGCCCGGGTCCGCCGGGGGTTCAGGAACATCCGAGCCCTCCTGCTCTGCCCGGCCCGTGTTCCCCAACCTCGTGGCACCGGTCCCGGACGGCTGCCCGGGACCAAGAACCGCCGTCCCACACCCCGCTACGACGTGGGCAAGACCGTCAAACGTCCCGAGACCCTCAAGGCCATCGGCAAGCCCGGTAGATCTTGGTAGATAAAGAACAAGTTGAGGGGTGACGGCCCCTCACACACAACAAGCGTCCGCGGTGGCAGGTGTACGACACAGTCCGCTGTGGGCGCAGCGCAGCCCGTGGGGGTGTCAGGCCGCCCTCCACTTCGCCGCCATCCTTATCCGGGTTCTGCGAGGGACGCCGCCGCGTACTCGGGAGGGCAAGCCCTAGACGAGCATATGTAAACCCTTGCCTTGGCCTGGCCAGCGCCGCGTGGGATGTATTTGAAAAACTCAACAGTAGGTATCTAGTGCCTAATTCAACATAATTCGGCGAGTATTCTGGCTTTATGAACAGCGAACAGTCTGGCATTCCGGGCCGGGGTAGGGACCTGAGTCTGCAGGTCCGCAACAGGTCGGTCGAGCACAATTTGTCTCATGACCGTTACCGTCGCCGTTCGCGCCTGGTCAGCCTTGCGGGCGCTGCGTTGGCGGCGGTGGCAGGCGCGTCGTTGCTCACCGGCTTGACCGGTGCGGGAGCGATCGTTGTTGGTGTCATGGGCCTCCTCAGTGCTGTGCTCGCCGCCGTGGAGCTGGTACTCGGGTACGCGAAGCAGGCAGAAGCTCACCGGGTGGCAGGGAGTTCGTTCGGAGCATTGGGGACTTCCTACTACAACCTGCAATTCCTGCCGGGGGCTGACCAACTGGACGCTTTGCAGGAACTGACACACCAGCAGGGACTGCTGGCTAGAGAGTCGGTCAATGTGGAGCAGTGGGCAATAGAGAAGCGCGAGAAAAGGGAGAGCCGTAGAAGGGAGCTCGAGCAGCGGCAACGCGAGGGCAAAGGGAAGCAGCAAGACGGAGCAGGAGGAGCAGCGACAGCGTGACGGCAGCAGCAATGGCGGCAACCCGTGAAGGCCTCGGCGCAGCGACTGCCCGCAATTAAGGGAACCTCGCGTACCTGTATGGCTCAAGACCACCTGCCCCGTCTGCCGCCGCTCCGTCGCCGTGAGCCCCGACCCCGGCGGATAGCCGGCCACAAGCATCCGCGGCCCTGGGCCACCGCAAGCGCCGGGGAACAATCGGCGGGCGGCCTCCGGCCTTCGACCAGGAGGACTATTTGCAAGGCCCGGCCCGCCCCGGACGGGGCGCCCGCCGCCGCGTCGGATTCCCCTGCTGCTCCGGATCCTGATCCTGATCCGGCCCCGGAGGCGCTGACTGCGAACGCCCGCGCGATGTGGGGGCCGCTGACCGAAGGGTTGAGCGTCCCGAACGACCTGGACCTGTCGTAACGGCCCGCGGCCCTTGAGCAGCTCGGCATCGGTGTGGCGGCGAAGAGCCGGCTGGTGACTATCGCGCAGGACTACATCGGCTCCGAGCGGGAGACGGCCCTCCTGGTCAGCACCCGGCCTGGCCCCTGCTCGCGGCTCGCATGGCCGATGTCGCCCGCGGCCCGGAGGGCGAGCAGTGGCTGCGCGACCGGTTGAAGGCCGGGCTGACGGACAGAACCGCCCGGCAGCAGGGCCCGCCCGGCGAGCTTGCGGGCGGCGTCTCCGCCACCGCGGCCCGCTCCCGCTCCACCGAGACCCCCACCGGCGGCGCGCCCGGTCAGGCCGCGCCCGCGGAGCCCGCTGTTGTCGGCGGTCAGTGAAACTGAGCAGCCGTCACGCCTGTGACCTGGGTTTGTGCAGGTTGGCTGAGCGAGTCGCGGCCGTGCTCGCTCACTGAATCTGCGCAGGATACGGGGCGAGGTGCTGTCTGGCCTGCGGGTTTCCTGTCTCGCGCCTGGTTGCGCAGGTTGCTTGAGCATTTTGAATAGGTGAGTTGGTGGCACTGGTTGGTCGTCAGCGGGGATCGGGTGGGTTGTGCCCTGGTCTCTCTGGTGTGAGTTGTGATCTTGGCTGTCATGGGGTGATCAGGCTGCTGCCATGAGCTGTGTAGCAGCAGGGTGGGTGGCTGTCATGGGGTTGCCCCTTCCTGTGTGCGGCTGGCCAGGGCCGGGTTGTGGTGGTGGGTATGGGTGAGGACGGCCGGTTGGCGCGGGGTGTGGTGGTGTGTCGGTTGTTGGCGGTGGATCAGGGTGCGGGGTCGGTGTCGTCGCTGCAGCTACGGGTGATGGCGGAGGCTGCCGGTGTGACGGTTCGGACGGTATGGAAGCGGCTGGCAGGGGCGCGTGAGGGCCGGTTGGAGCCTGTGGTGTGGCCGACGCCTGCACCGCCAGTGGCTCTGTCGAGCAGGGACGTCAGCTGGAGGGCGAGGATTTCGGGGTTGGCCGCGCGAGCGTCCTGCCGTTAACTATTCCCGCGGACCAAACCCGCGCCCTAGACTGCGACCGCTCCAGGACTTGGCGATTATCGGGAGGGCGTGCGAGATGAAACGGGCACTGATCAGCACATTCGCGGCCGTGGTGTTAGTCGTGGCTTGGGGGGAGTGTCGCCACCGCTTCCGACGGCGCTCCGTCGCGCACCACGCATGGCCCTTGCCAGTACACGCAGACCCCGGACGAGCCGCCGGCGCGCTCTGTTCCGCTGCCGCCTGACCCGCGGCGCACCCCCAGTCGTGGCACGGTTGATATGGCTGTTCCGACCAGCCAGGGCCCGCTCCCGCTGCACTTGGACCGGGCCAAGGCGCCGTGCACGGTCCAGAGTTTCCTGCACCTGGCACGGCATGGGTTCTACGACCGAACGGTGTGCCACCGTCTGACGGCGTACCCGACGCTGAAGGTCCTGCAGTGCGGCGACCCGACCGGTACCGGTGAGGGAGGGCCCGGGTACAAGTACAGGGACGAGCTGCCGGTGGACCTGCCGCCGGCACCGACCGACCCGACCGGCGCGCGCCGTCTCTATGGGCGCGGCCTGCTGGCGATGGCCAACGCCGGTCCGGACACGAACGGTTCGCAGTTCTTCGTCGTTTATGGCGACTCCGCGCTGCGACCGAACTACACGGTGTTCGGCACGGTCGGCCCCGATGGCCTGACGACACTCGACAAAGTCGCCGCCCGAGGTATCGAGCCGACCGCGGAGGACCCGGCCCCGGTCGACGGCACACCCGTGCTGCGGACCGAGCTGCTCCGTGTCCGGCCGTCCTGCCGGCATTGACGCACCGCGGCGTGGCCGCGTCCTCGATGAGCGTGCCTTGCGCCTGTGGCCGCCCCAGGCGGACTACGCCGGCCGGGTGAAGCGTCTGGGTGCGGAAGCGGAGGGCTCCGGATTTTGTGCCCGGACTACGCGAAGCGCCCAAGGCCCATCCAGTGGATTCCGTACGGTGCCGCCATGGACATCGCACCCATCGTCCGGTCCCGGCTCCATTCCGGGGCCGAACCCGGCGACCGCGCAGAGCCAGATGCCGGGCCATAGAGCTGGTGACTGCCACAGCCGCCGGAGAAGACCGTGCGGCCTGTGTGAACGGTCCACTACCGGCGCCCGTGGCTGCGCCTGGCCCTGAGCGGACGTACGGATACCCGTACCCGCTCCCCACACCCAAAAGACCATCGACAGGTGATGGGCGTCGTGTCGGCCAGCTCGTGCTCGGACGTGCTGCGGCAACACGCGTTAGCCACGGGACCCCAGCCGGCCGCTCCAGCGGGGCAGTCGGGCCCTGGTCAGATCGTGACCGGGCCGTGGGCGGTGGCGAACTCGACCGAGACCAGGCCCGGTTCCTCATCCTCGACCCAGGTGACGTCGATCTGGTCGAGGGGGTGGTCGGCCGGTTCGCCGAGGAATTCGGCGATGGAGGCGGCGTCGCCGGCGATGGAGACCCCGTGGATGGTGGTGGAGGTGCGCGGGTCGGCGCTCGGGCGCTCCTCGATGGGGACTGACCACTGAAGGAAGTAGGGAAGTTGCGGGTCCTCCAGCAGTTCCAGCAGGCCGATCTGCTTCCACCTCAGGTCGAACCCGTCGGGGCGGACACGGTGGCCCTCGGCCGAGGTGCGGCCAAGGCGGGCCTCGACTGGGGCGATGTCGTCGACGGAGACCACCCAACCGAGCCAGCCGCCGCCCTCGGCGGCGCGGCGCGCGACCGCCTGGCCGAAGGGTGCGCGGTCGGCGGCGGGGTGGTCGAGTGTGGTGACGACCTCGACGTAGGTGCCGCCGCTCAGCGGGAGAATGAAATTGCGGGTGCCGAATCGCGGGTGCACGCCCCCGTCGACGAACCCGGCGCCGAGGGCCGATCCGATCCACTGGACGGTCGAGACGAAGCTGTCGCGGGCCACCGCATAGGACACGTGATCAAGTCGCACTGCGCCATCATTACCCGACAACCCGTACAAATCCCGACGCCACGCCCGCCGCCCCGGCCGCGTCCGCAGTGGATTTTGCCGTGGAGCGGATCGATCATCGTCATCCCGGCGGAGGAGGCCCGGTCGAAGCGGCTCTTCAAGGGCGTCCGAACGTGGGTAGCTGAGGTGATCACTAGGCTCCAGGTCATGGCCAGTGCATTCGGATTCATCTGCTCAAGCGGTATGCCGCATCGCCCTGGACGGGAGATCGCCGCCGTGCTGCCGGCCTCTTGCCCTGAGAAGCGATAGCCGTGACGGCGAACACTCGGCTGCCGCTGACCCCTCGGGCGCCTGAAGGCTTGAGCCGACGAGCTCGGTACTTCGTTGAGGGGCACGGGCTGCGCGTACCCCGCCGCGACCTCACGCTCTGTCGGGAGATATGGCTTGACCGCGGGATCCCCGCTGCCGAGATCGACCGGGCCGTGGCTTTCCAGGGCCGCTGGGGCGGCATCGCTCTGCCGCCTGCCCGCGAATATGAGGGCGGCCCGCGCGTTCTGGAAGCCGATATGCCCGAAAGTTCGGAAGCGGATGGATGGCGGTTCTCGGCCGGCTGTTGTCGCGTCTCCATGGCCCACGGGTTCATGATCGGGCCGGAAGGCGAGTTCGGGATCGACGCTGACCGCTGGACACCGCTGCACGCCAGCACGGAGGGATGGGTGGAAGCCTTGGCGCTGGCCGACCACGCGGGCTATTGGGCCAAGACCATCACGAAGATCAAGGGCAGTGCCGTCGACGAGCTGGATCTTGACGGATTCGAGCAGGTATCTGAAGTCGAGGGACTCGCTGACACCTGGTGGCGGGGCAAGGACTCGCTCATCGCCGTCTACCGCGGCGAAGCCTCCGGCTTTGACGCACCCCACTGCCTGAGGGCCCATATCTACGGCGGACTCGACGCATGGGGCCTGGGCGGTTCCTGACTTCCGAAGGCCAAGCTCTTCGATGCCGCCCGACCGCTGAGCGGTGTAGTTGGCCGGGCAGACCAAGTAGCGCGCTCCTTACCTTGTTGGCGGGATGATTCCGGCCCTTCGTACGATCGGGAGACCCGGGGGCCTTGGTGTGGCTTTACTGATCGTTTCAGAATGAGGCTCGCAGGCGGCGCAGACGTATGAGGCTGCAGGCCAGTTCGAGCAGACCCTGGTGAAGCTCGGCGCGTCGCTCTCGTAGCGGAGATGCGGAGTCGCTTGAATTGGTGCAGCCAGGCGAACGCGCGCTCGACCACCCAGCGGACCTTGCCCAGTCCAGAGCCGTGGGCGACGCCGCGTCGGGCCCAGCAAGGCCGCGTACAGACGCGGCCAGACGCCGGCCTCTGTCCAGTCCTGCAGCCGGCGCCACGTCGTCACCCCGGAGCAGCCCACGGTCTCCGTCGGGACGTCGCGCCATGCGACACCAGTCGGAGCCACCCGCTCCCACAGGCCGTCTGGAACAAGATCAGCACGCACCCGGACACCCTGTCCACCGTGACCGCAAACGACAAGACCCGCAGCTCGACTTTATCTCGGAAGGCGGGGTGGTGAGTTGGCGGGGCGCGAATCGGTTCAGCTCAGTTGTGGTGGGACCCAGGCGTGGTGCCGAAGGATCATGTGCGTTGCGGCGCGGGAGGGTGTCAGCCGCATCGCCGTGTTCCGCAGGGCGACGGCCAGTGGCTGGGAGAGCTGCTGGCCCATCCGCCCGGCCTGCCGGGCGGCCCGCGCGACGGCCTGGCTGCGCGGTCGGCGCTCGGCGTCGTAGCGAGCGAGCGCGGCCTCAACGGTGGGCTCGGTGGCGAGCGCGGCGGCCAGGGTGACCGCGTCCTCCAGCGCCTGGCAGGCACCCTGTCCGAGGTTGGGCGTCATCGCGTGTGCAGCGTCGCCGAGCAGCGCGGTCCGGCCCACCGTGTACGAGGGGAGCGGTGTGCGGAGTTCGTTGACGTCGTGGTGCAGCACGGCGGCGGGCCGGGTCGCGTCGAGCAGGGCGGGGATCGGGTCGTGCCAGGTATGGAATCGTCTGCGTAGATCGTCCAGTGGGTCTGCGAACCGCGTCCGGGCGGGGAGGTTGAGGACGGCGTGCCACTCGGCCCGCCCGTCGTGGAAGGCGATGTGCCCGAACTCGGCGCCGTGCCCCCAGGTCAGCTCGAAGTCGGTGCGCAGGTCGACCACCTGCTCGGTAATGGCGCGCAGCACCGTCGAGCCGCTGTAGACCGGACCGGGGTGGGCTGGGAAGAGATGGCTGCGCACTTTGCTGCCGATGCCGTCGGCCGCCACCACCAGATCGGCGTCCAGGACCGTATCGCTGCAGCCGACTCGAACCGTCCCGGGGCCGATCTGCTCGACCGAGTTCACCTCGGAGCCGGTCAGCAGCGCCTCGGCGGGCAGGGAGTCGCGAAGCAGTCGGTGCAAGGTGAAGCGGGGGATGCCCATGATCGGTGTGCCCACCGCCTTCTCCAGCGCCGAGCCGTTCATCCTGGCCAGCCAACCGCCCTGTGGCGTGCGAGTGCCGCCGTTGTACTGGCCGCGCGAGGCATCACGTACCGCCTCGCCGACGCCGAGCTCATCCAGTGCCCGCAGGCCGTTGGCGGCCAGCGAGATGCCCGCCCCCGCGTCCTCAAGCATGGAGGCACGCTCGAGGACCGTTACTTCCCATCCGATGCGGCGCAGTCCGATCGCGGCGGCCAGCCCGCCGATGCCCCCTCCGACCACCACTGTGTTGCCCATGCCGAAACCCTCACCCTTCTACATCTGTAGAAGGGTGACTATATCTGAGGCCCTACAGGTGTAGAAAGGAGTCATGGCTTCGGATCGGCGCACCCTCCTCGCGGACGCGGCTCTCGACGTACTTGCCGACGAAGGGGTCCGCGGCCTGACCCACCGCGCAGTCGACCGCAAAGCGGCCATGCCGCCCGGCACCACGTCGGCCTACTTCCGCACCCGGGCCGCGCTGCTCACCGGACTGGTCACACGCCTGGTCCAACTCGACCAGGCGGAACTGCAAACGATGGCCGAAGAGCTTCCGCCTCTGCGCACCGTCGAGGAACTGGTGGACGGCATGGTGCTGCTCGCCCGACAGAGACTCACCGGCGAGGGCCGCCGCCGCTCGCTCGCTCGCTACGCCTGCGCCGTCGAGAGCGTGCGTGACCGTGAGCTGCGCGAGATCCTCGTACCCCGCGAGAACGTCGGCCGCGGTGCTGTCCGGCTGTTCCTCGCCGCGCACGGCGTGACGGACGTCGAGAATCGCAGTCACATCCTGCTGACCTGCATCGACGGACTGGTCTTCGACCGGCTGGTGAACGGCGGCGAAGTACCGCGCGAGGCCCTCGAAGGCCTGGTCGCCGCCGCCCTACGTTAGGCCCCGGGCATCCACGGTAACGAATGCGGAGTGGGATCGCCTGGAGTCGTTCTTGCCTCCTGGTGGTGCGCGTGGGGGCCGGTGGAGTGATCGCCGTCGGGTGATCAACGGGGTCCTCTACCGAGTCCGGACGGGTGTTCAGTGGCGGGACTTACCGGAGCGGTTCGGGCCGTGGGAGACCGTCCATAAGCGGCATCGCCGCTGGTCGGCTGATGGAACGTGGAAGATGCTGCTGTCACGGATCCAGGCCGCCGAAGACGCCGCGGGCCAGATCGACTGGGACGTGTCGGTGGACTCGACCGTAGTGCGGGCCCACCAGCATGCCGCCGGCGCGAGAACAGCACCTCCTCCCGCGCTGCCTCAAAGGGGGGCCGTCCGGGGGACAAACCGGGTCGACCCGGTGTTGCGGAAACTGGTCGTCCGGCTGGAGGAGGTGGTCAGCTCGGCGAGTGCCTGGGACGCTCCCGCGGAGGATTCACCACCAAAATCCATCTCGCGGCCGACGGACGATGCCGGCCCCTCGCCCTCGTCCTGACACCCGGACACCACGGCGACGGACCCCAACTCGAGTACGTCCTCAGCCAGATCTCGGTCTCCCGCACCGGGGCCGGACGACCTCGCACGCGACCCGATCGTGTCCTGGCGGAAGGCCTACACGTCCCGCACGAACCGCTGCTAACTGCGACGACGTGGCATCGCCCACACCATTCCCGAACGCCGCGACCAGCAAAACCACCGGAAGAAGCGAGGTTCCCGAGGCGGCCGGCCGGCTTCGACAGCGAGATCTACAAGAAACGCAACACTGTCGAACGGGCCATCAACCGGCTGAAAGGCTTCCGCGCCGTCGCCACCCGCTACGAGAAACGCGCCTACATCTACCTCGGCACCGTCACCCTCGCAGCCCTCATGATCTGACTCCGGACATGATCCGAGAAACATCGCCTAGTACTGCAACGGTCTTTGGCCTGACAGGTTGGCAGCTTCGGGTGGGGTGTGGCCGCGTTGTTTGTAGTGGCTGACGCGGGCTTGGTGTTGGCGTCGGCGTCGCCAGTGTGACCAGTGCAGGGCGTGACCAATGGAGGCGGGGCGGTGGTGGGTGAGGCGGGTGATCAGGCGTCGGAGTTCGGGGAGGGTGAGGGGTATGAGCTGGGAGGATCCGTTTCTGCTTTTCCGGTATCCGATGCTCGGGCCCGCAGGACGGTGAGGCAGGCATGGGCGGCCATGGCCAGGGTGATGTGGCGGTGCCAGCCGGGGTAGCGGCGGACCTGGTAGTCGTCCAGGCCGCATTCCTGCTTCGCGGTCTGGAACAGCCTCGGGGAACATCGGTGCAGCGGTTATCGGTGAGAACGATCATGGTCGTCTAGCACAGTGATCCACTTCGCCGCTGGGGTTCGGTGGAACGCCTCCGGGCCCGGCCCGGGGCTGGCTACGGTCCGGCTCGTGCCGGTGGAATTTCTGAGCGATGAGCAGGCCGAGGTGTACGGGACGTTCGCCGAGGAGCCGACGAGACCCGAGCTGGAGCGGTTCTTCTTCCTGGACGACGTGGACCGGGACCTGATCGCCCTGCGGCGGACGGAGCATCACCGGCTCGGCTTCGCGCTCCAGATGTGCACGGTTCGGTACGTCGGCCTGTTCCTGGAGGACCCGCTCGCTGTGCCGTGGCCAGTGATCGAGCACCTGGCCGTGCAGCTCGGCATCGAGGACCCGTCGGTGGTCAAGCGGTACATGGAGCGGCGCCAGACGCTGTACGACCACGCGTGGGAGATTCGGGACGCCTACGGCTACCACCCCTACGAGGACGCCGAGTGGGGCCGGCGGTTCCGTACCTTCCTGCACGGGCGGGCATGGACGCACGCCGAGGGCCCGAAGGCGCTGTTCGATCACGCGGTGGGCTGGCTGCGCCGTCACCGGGTCCTGCTGCCTGGGGTATCCGTGCTGGCCAGGCAGGTGTCGGAGGCGCGGACGGTCGCGGACAAGAGGCTGCACGCCACCGTCGCGGGCGCCGCCCGCCGCGCGGACCCGGCGCTGCCCGGTGACCTGGTGGCGACGCTGAAGACGCCGGAGGGCTCCCGGTTCTCGGAGCTGGAGTGGCTGCGCCGGCCGCCGACGCGGACCACCGGCACGGCGTTCGCCCGCGCGCTGGAGCGGGTGGACGAGATCGGCGCCTACCGGCTCGGGCGGCTGAGGCTGTCGCAGATCCCGCCGAACCAAATGGCGGCGCTGGCCCGGTATGCGCTGGGGTCGAAGGCGCCGCTGCTGGAGCGGGCGGCGGAGCCCAAGCGCACGGCGATGCTCACCGCGGTGATGCGGCACCTGGAGGCGAAGGCGATCGATGAGGCCCTGGACCTGTTCCAGGTCCTGATGGCCACCCGCCTGTTGAACACTGCGAAGCGCAAGACGGAGAAGGAGCGGCTGTCGACGCTGCCGCAGCTGGAGAAGGCGTCACGGGTGCTCGCGCGGGCGGCGAAGGTGCTGTTCGAGGAGCTGGAGCTGGTCGAGGAACAGGAGGCGGACCTGGACGTGGCCGCGCTGTGGGCGGCGGTGGAGGAGGTCGCCCCGCGGGCTGCCGTGATGACCGCGGCGGCCACGGTGGTCTCGCTGGTGCCCGAGGACGAGAACTCGGCCGAGGTCGCCATGCGGGCCGCGCTGGCGAACCGGTACGCCACGGTGCGCCCGTTCCTCGCGTTGCTGGGCGAGTCGAAGGCGCTGGACGCGGCGAGCGCCGGCAAGCGGGTCCTGGCCGGGGTGCGCGGCCTTCCGCCGCTGGCCCGGCGGAAGGTGGGGGTCAAGCCGCTGCTGCCGCGCGAGGTGGACGACAAGCTCGTGCCGCCGGCGTGGCGCAAGGCGGTGTACGCCAACCCGGATCTGCCGCAGGGCGCGGTGGACCGGGACGCGTATGTGGTGTGCGTGCTGGAGCAGCTGCACCGGGCCCTGAACAACCGCGACGTGTTCGCCGCACCCTCGCATCGCTGGTCCAACCCTCGGGCCCGTCTGCTGGACGGGCCCGACTGGGAGGCGGTCGAGGAGGACGTCCTGGCGGCCTTGAGCCTGGACATGCCCGTCCAGGAGCACCTGGCGGAGCTGGTGCGGGGCCTGGACGCCGGATGGAAGCAGCTCGCCGAACGCCTGCAGGAGGCAGGGCCGGCGGCGAAGGTCTCCATCGAGGTCCAGGACGACGGGCGGGTGAAGCTGAACGTCGACAAGCTCGGCGCTCTCGGCGAACCGAAGTCCCTGACCTGGCTGCGCCAGCGGGTCGAAAAGATGCTCCCGAAGATCGACCTGCCGGACCTGCTGTTCGAGGTGAACGCCTGGACCGGCTTCCTCGACGCCTTCGTCCACCTCGGCGACGGCACCACCCGGATGAAGGACCTGCCCACCTCGGTGGTCGCGCTGCTGGTCTCGGAGGCGTGCAACATCGGCCTGGCCCCGGTGGTCAACCCCGGCTACGAGGCCCTGACCCGGGCCCGGCTCGTGCACGTCGACCAGTACTACCTGCGCGCCGACACCATCGCTGCGGCGAACGCAAGGCTGATCGCCGCCCAGGCTCAGGTGCCCATCGTGAAGTTCTGGGGCGAGGGCCTGATCGCCTCGGTGGACGGGCTGCGGTTCGTCGTCCCCGTCCGCACGATCAGCGCGGCGCCGTCGCCGAAGTACTTCGGGTTCAAACGCGGCATCACCTGGCTAAATGCCGTGAATGATCAGGTTGCGGGCATCGGGCAGATGGTCGTGCCCGGCACCCCGCGCGACTCCCTGCACATCTTGGACGCGCTGCTGAACCTGGACGGCGGGGTGAAGCCGGAGATGGTGGCGACCGACAACGCCTCGTACTCCGACATGGTGTTCGGCCTGTTCAAGACCCTCGGCTACAACTTCAGCCCCCGGTTCCGCGACCTGGACGACCAGCGGTTCTGGCGGGCCACGATGCCCGGCGTCGAGACCGGCAGCTACGGCGCTCTGGAGGACCTGGCCCGCAACCGCGTGAACCTGAACAAGGTGATCACGCACTGGCCGGACATGCTGAAGGTCGCCGGTTCTCTGGTCACCAACCAGGTCCGCGCCTACGACCTGCTGCGCATGTTCGGGCGTGAGGGCCGTCCCACCCCGCTGGGGCAGGCGTTCGCCGAATACGGCCGGATCGCGAAGACTGAGCACCTGCTGCGCGTGGTCGACCCGGTGGACGACACCTACCGGCGGCAGATGAACCGGCAGCTCACCGTGCAGGAGTCCCGCCACAAGCTGGCCCGGGACGTATGCCACGGCAAGCGCGGCACCATCCACCAGGCGTACCGCGACGGCATGGAGGACCAGCTCGGGGCCCTCGGCCTGGTCCTCAACGCCATCGTGCTCTGGACGACCCGCTACATCGATGCCGCCGTCGCCCAGCTCCGCATCGATGACCACGAGGTCAGGGACGAGGATGTCGTCCGGCTCTCCCCGCTCAAGCACCGCAATCTGAACCTGCTGGGACGCTACAGCTTCACGGCCAGCGTCCCGGCCGCCGGCGTCCTGCGCCCGTTGCGTGATCCGGACGCGATCGAGCTGGACGAGGACGACGACGGTGTTGTGCAGGAGTGAGCCGGTGTACGGCGCTACCCCCGGACCGCACGGTAGCGGGAGCCGGGAAGCAGGCAGGGAATCGCCCGGACGTACATGCCCACGGCGGGACAGGGTCAGGGGGCGAGGATGGTGGGGGTGGGGAGGTGGGGCAGGGCTTCGGCCTGGGTGGTGCGCAAGTGGTCGAGGTCGGCATCGGTGAGTTGGCCGTCGGCCCGGGCGACGCGCTCGGCGGCCTCTTCGTAGGCGGCGACGGCCTTCAGCGCGTCGATCTGCTCCTGGGAGGGGGAGGTGGCGAGCATCGTGTGTTCGGCGACGGATGAGCCGAAACCGGGCACGTGGACGGGGGCGAGCATCGGGTAGATGCCGAACGTGTCCTGGAGCCCGGCGCCGAGGCCCTGGTAGGCGATGTATCCGGCGTACAGACCGGCGCACATGCGGACGTCCAGGCGTCCCCACTGGTTTTCCTTCAGGGGGAGGGTGGTGTCCTCGTCGTGCTCTTTGGAGACCTCGCTGGTCTGGGTGGTGCTCTTGGACCAGCGGAAGGAAGCGCCGCGCTTGATGCTGGCGCCCTTGAAGTCGAGACCTGCTTCCGCGGTCAGCCCGAACTCCCAGCCCTCGGTGGTGCTGCTGGTGACGGTCACCCGGATGCTGTCCCTGTAGTACTTGGTCACCGGGCCCTGGAAGGTCTCGCCCCCACACACCTTCGGCGCACTGGCCACCAGCTTCCCGGTGAACACCGCCGAGACGCCCCCTCCGCCGGCGAAGCTCCAGTAGGCGGGAGTAGCCTCGCTGCCGAGGGCCTTCTCGGCCCAGGTCTCGTGGACGGCAGCGACCTTCTTCTCGTCGAAGGACCGCCCGCCCCAGGCTTTCCGGCCGCCCTTGGTCTGCTTGGCCAGCTCCGCATACGCCTCCGACAGGTCGTAGTGCTCCTTCACCTGCTTGAGGGTGAAATCCGGAGACCACCCCAGGTGGAACTTGAGCGGCCAGCCAAAGTCCACCTCCGTGTGGGGCATCCGGTCGAGGAACATGTCGTCGGGTGCGGTGTAGGGGGGCGCGTTGTGGCCCTTGTAGCCCTTGGGCATCACGTTGTACGGACCGATCGCGATGTCGCCGAAAGCGCTGCTCATGAGGCAGGTGTCCCTATCTGTCGAGGAAGCGGACGGGCGACGATCGTGGCCGGCCCGTCCCGCGGGTTGGACCCGCCGAACGTTCGATACGCACGGCGGTGCACTTCGTCCCTTCCCCGGCATATGCCCTATGCAGCATCACCTCGTTCGACCAGCGGAGCGCACTCCGGAGCGAACCCGGCGCCACCCGGACGCGCCGGAGCTGGACGAGGACGACGGCGGCAGGACTGAGACCGGCCACCTTGATCCCTTGGTGCGCTCGGCGTCAGCTGGCGGGGCAGCCGAATGCGCCCGACCCAGCCTGGTCGTTGTTGGCCCCTGAAACGCAGGCTTTCCAGGTCACGCGGGGAACATGGCGCCGACCGCTGCTTCCAGGCGTGCGTGTTCCACGGCCAGGGCGCTGTACTGGCCGTTGCTGTGCACGTCCGCAGCGGCCTGTTCCAGTGCGGTGCCCACTCGGCTGTACTCGCTGATCAGGGCGCGCTCAATCTCGGAGAAGACGTTGGAGGGGGCGCTCATCCGGTAGCCGGCGACGGGTGAGACGAAGCCGGGGACGTGAACGATTCCCCGGACTGGGTACATCTCGATCTTGCCGGTGCGGGAGTTGTGGAAGGCGAGCCAGCCCTCATAGACGCCGGCGCACAGCCGGACGTCGATCCTGGCCCATTCGTTCTTCTCGATGGTGATCCCGCTGGTCTCCGTGTGGGTTTTGGTGACCTCGGTGGTGTTCGTCGTGGTCACTTCTCTGGCAGGGCTGGCCCCTGCGATGACCATGGAGTACCGGTCATCCTGCACAACGGGACAGGCCGGGACCAGTCCTCACCCGGACAGCCGCTGCCGTTCACCGGGGAAACGATCACTCCGGCCCGCCATCTGGCCAAGCGCACGAAAGGTCAGTGGCGCGCGCCGGGGGTGCGCCGTCGCGTGTCTGGGATTGACACGCTCCAAATGCCTTTCGCGGTATCGCCTGGTCCAACCAGCGGAGCGCACTTTGGAGCGAACCCGGCGCATCACCGGGGTGGACGGCTTTCACTGCCGTACCGCACCTCCGACCCGACCAGCGAGCACAGCTTCCGATGCCGACCTTCGCGCGCGAGCGAAGCGGCTCGCGGGTCCTGACGCCCCGGCCCACACGTACGAGGGATCTTCGTCGCTGGGACCTCCCGGACAAAGGCAGGCGGGGTAGGGCCTTAATGCGCCTGACCAGGTGCAACAGACCCCAGCGAAGGGAAGAGCAGACATGGCCAGCGTGGGTGACGACCTGAAGAATCTGGTGGGCGACGGAGAGGGGAACGAGAGTACCGAGGAGTGGTCGGTCGCCGATATCCAGGCCGCGTCCAAGTTCCTGAGCTGGCTGGCCGGCGAAACCGGTGACGAGAGCGGCACTCAGGTGGTCACCACGCAGCTGATCCTTGACAAGCTCAGCAAGGATGGCCCTCAGATCGTCAGCACCACGGGGGGGTTCGGACTTCCGGGACTTCCTGCGGGCGGCGGCTCTAACGGCTCGGACGGACTCACCCGTGGCGCCCAGCACACCATGGACAAGTACAACGCCGCGGTGAAGAACGCTCCCTTCGAGCAGGGCGTTCAGACTGTCTTCAACACCGTCGGGAAGGTGCTGAAGGGCATCGGCAGCACGATCCTGTCGACCGGCTACAGCTCCGTCTGAGAAACCACCTTCGCACCCCGCCCGCAGGCCTTGCAGAAGATGCGCGGACGGGGCCCGTCGTGCCTGTCGTCAACCGATCGTTTGACGACAGGCTGGCGGCGCGGCCAATGAATCCGTGCAATCCGGGGGTTCGCGGCGGCTCGAATCCGATCAGATCCGATGGTGATTGCTGACAGGGTTTGACGACAAATAGGGTCCGATCCTCCGTACGGAAGGGGCCCCTCGGTGGCGAACCTGGTCTACAAGCGGGTCTCGACCGACCAGCAGTCCACCGCCCGGCAGAACCTCGTCCTGGACGAGGCCGGGATCGAGGACGCGGTCGTCTTCGAGGAGGACCCGGGGACCTCCAGCCGCCTCCACCCCCTCCAGCGGCCGAAGTTTCCGCGCGCTCCTCGACTACGCGCGGCCGGGCGACACCGTGCACATCTCTGAGAGGTTCCGCCTCGTCCGCGGCACCGGCCACATCCTCGACGTGCTCGACTTCCTCCACCGCGACCAGGTAGCCCTGCGCATCCACGACGGCGCGTTCTCCGCGATGGATCTCACCGCTCGCCACCCGCGTACCGGCGAGCTGCTGTCCACCGTGAAGTTCATGGTGCAGACCCTCGCTGCCGCCGGCGAACTCCAACGCGATCTCCAGCGCGAGCTGACCTACGACGGACTGCGCGCCGCCGAGGCCAAGGGCAACAAGGGCGGACGCCGCCCCGCCGTGGCGGTCGCGAAGACCGACACCGTCCGCACCGCATACCTGGAGGGCCGCTCGATCGCCGCCCTCGCCCGCGACCACGGCGTCAGCCGCGGTGCGATCCGCACCGCCGTCGCCGATCTCCTGCCCGAGCACACGGCCGGCGAGGAGGACATAGCTGCCCTGGAGTTGCCGGTCACCCTCGACATGCCGGGCAAGGTCGCCGACTACCTTCGCGCCACCGAGCTGGAGCCCGCCGAGCGGGTCGCGCTCGACCAGGGGGCAACCGTACGGCGGGGCCAGGGCTACACCCTGCGCGTGACCGCTGCCCCCGCCGTGCACCGTCAGCTCCTGGCCCGCTGCCAGCCGCTTGACGGCGGCCACGGCGTTCCAGCGGTCCCGGCCCAGCGCAAGGCCCGCCGAGAGTACGAAATCCGTGTCAGCACGCTCGCAGCGATCGGACCATGATCGTTCTCAGCGTCAATCTCTGTACCGATGTTCCCCGAGGCTGGCGTTGGACATTCCTCTGCCTGTCAATGCTGGATCGGAGGCAGTGTTGAGGCGTTTGAGCGTATGAGGCAGGGTGTCAAGGACGTCGTCGATCAGTCCGTAGTTCCTGGCTTCTTCGGGGGTGAGCCAACGGTCGTCGGTGAAGTCCTTGGTTACCTGGTCCGTATGGCGGTGGGTGTGCCGGGCGATGAGTTCCGCGATGCGGTGCCGCGTGTAGTGAAGTTCCTCGGCCTGGTTCTCCGCGTCACCGGGGAAGGCGAAGGGTGCGAAGGAGGGCAGGTGCAGCATCAGTCTGGTGTTGGGCAGGGCGAACCGCCTGCCGGGGGCGCCGGCGGAGAGGAGGAACTGGGCCATGGAGGCGCAGTAGCCGAGGCCAATGGTGACCACATCGTTTCTGATGTGGTGCATGGTGTCGTAGATCGCCAGCCCGGCAGGAACCGATCCCCCTGGGGAGTTGATGTAGAGGGTGACGGGGGCGTCGGTTTCGGCGGCCAGAAGCAGCATCTGGGCGGTGATGCGGTCGGCGGTGTCACTGTTGATCGTCGTGCCGATGTGGAGGATCCGGTGGCGCAGCAACCGCTGGACGATGGGGTCGGCATGATCGCGGGTGGCTGCTGTGGGGGAGGAGCGGGGCATGGCGCCTTTCTGCGTTCTCGCGGGCTACGGCCGTCGCCGAATCCGCCGCCCGGCACATGGCAGGAGAGCGAGCGGATCCGGTCCGGCGGCACGCGGTCACCACCTGTACCGTCACGGTTGACTATTGGGTGGCGGCCAGGCCCCGTGTGGCTCTCGGCGGGCGTGCTGCTGTGAGGGCGGTCACGCCCGCCGGAGACCTTGACGGTGGGGCTGATCGCCCGAAGACGGCGCTACCTCCGCTGGCTGGGCAGTGGGAGATGGCCGCGCCGGGTGGGCGGCGTGCTGCTAGGCGAAGGACTGGCCGGCCCCTGGGCGGGCGGGATGGCCCGTTGCTTTCGGCCGGGTCGGTCCCCCGCGCTCGCTTCCTGCCTTCGCAGAGGGCGACCGCCTGCGGGTGACGCTAACCCTGCTTGTTCTTCTCGGCCAGTCTCTTAGCGGCACTAGCGGCCGCGCCCGCCGTCCCCCCACCGAGGGCGTTTCCGATCGCGTTGACCGCCGAAACAAGCCCGTCATACCAGGCCATCTCGATCTGCGGGAGTTCCGCTTCCCATACGCCGAGGGGCTTGGTGGCGTCGTCCAGGGCGCCTGTGACACCGCCGGCCGCCTTGGTGCCGCCATCGAGCAGAGCGGCTACCTCCTTCGGTGCCGTCGACTTGACGAGCTGCCCGATGTCGATCTTCTGCCCGCCGGGTGCGGGCTCCTGGCAGGCCTTTGCCAGGGCTTCCCTGACCTTGTTCTCCGAGCCCTCCTTGAGCCCCTGGACGAGCGCTTCCAGCTGCTCGAGGGCCCCGGACGTGACTGTGCTGATCATGCATACCTCTTCCTAGCGAAGCGGACTCTTTGCGAACAAAACATCATTTGTTCGACATGGAAGTCGTTTCACGCGCAGAGTCGCCCACCAGGCGTCGCCCTCCCTAACCATCCAAAAGTGCGAAGCAGTCGTACTGCACCTGTACCAGCACTGTCGTTGCCTTGCCCCGTCGGTTGCCTGGACTTCACTGACAGTTATGAGGGTCGGGGCTTCCGTGGCTGGGCGTGGAAGCATGCCCGAGGGACCGGTGGGGTCTGACCGCAGCTTCATGTACACCCGCTGGTTAACTCACCGGCTGACGGCCGTCGTGTCCGCCAAGTGGGGCGAGACCGTATTCGACGGCAGCAGCGGATCACCACACTCCCGGCAGTTCCGCCTGGCCGCCCCACCAGACGCCACACACCAGTTCATCCAGCCGTACAGACATCACGGCCCAAGTTCAAAAACACCTACTGACGGAGCACCCTATGGCCGACCGTGATCAATCTCATCGATAACCGCTGTACCGGTGTTCCCCGAGGCCGTGGAAGCACTCCTCGATCGCCCAGCGGCTGCCCGCGACACGGATGAGTTCGTCGAGGGTGGTATCGGCGGGGCAGTAGGAGATCTGGTCCGGCCGGCTCACGCTTCGGCGGGCGATCACCCAGTGCCGGCGGTCCTCTCGATGCCAGGGCCGGACCTCCACGCGTGCCCAGTCATAGACCCGCGGGCCGTGGGCGCCGTTCCCGCAGGAACGACGCTTCCACTTCTGCCGGGGCAGACCGTTGAACAGGTCGTGAACGGGGTGGTCCATGGCCCAGCGGGAGACGACGGTGTCATGCCGGGTGGTCGCCATGACATGGAAGACATCCGCCCGCTCCAGCTCCGAGCGCCAGCCCTTGGAGAAGCCGTAGGCGGCGTCCGCGGTCACCCACCGGAACGGAATCCTCGCCGCGATCGCCCGGCGGACCATCGCCTTGGCGATCACCACCTTCGTCTCGAAGACGACCGTGTCCTCGATGCCCGCGGCCCGGCATCGCTCTCGGTCATCGGTCCATGACGTGGGCAGATACAAGCGGCGGTCGATCAGCGTGCGGCCCCGCATCCCGGCGTAGGCAAGGAAGACACCGACCTGACAGTTCTCCGTGCGGCCCGCCGTTCCCGAGTATTGGCGCTGGACGCCCGCGGACCGGACGCCCTTCTTCAGGAACCCGGTGTCGTCCACGATCAGTACCGCCTCAGGGTCACCGAGATGCTCGACGACGTAGTCGCGGACGTCGTCGAGGACTTCATCAGCGTCCCAGTCGCACCGGTTCAGCAGCCGGTGCATGCGGTCGGGCGCCGCATGTCCTGCCTCCTCGGCAAGCGTCCAGCCGTTCTTCCGCTCCAGCGGAGATATCAGGCCTCGCATATACGCCAGGGCGGACTCACGCGGCTCCGACCGGGCAAACCGGTGCACGAACCGCTCATGCACCTCACCCAGACCCGCCGCCCACACCCTCACATCACCAAGTACCCCACCCATAACCAGACCAACGACCACCCTGGCAACCAGTCACGCCAAACGCCGTTGCAGTACTAGGGTCCGTCTTCAAATGATCGTTTGATGATGGATCATGTTTCCGTGATACGTCGTCATGAACTGACTGATGCCGAGTGGGAGTTGCTGGCCCCGCTGATACCGAAGGCCGACAGAGGCCGACCTCGGGCGGAGGACCGCCGGGTCATCAACGGGATGGTCCACAAGATCCGGACCGGCGTTTCCTGGCGTGACCTGCCGGAACGTTACGGCTCGTGGAAGTCGGTCTATACCCGCTTCCGCCGCTATGCCATCGACGGCGTGTTCACCCGGGCCCTGCAACAGATCCAGGCCCGGGCCGATGCAACTGGCGACATCGACTGGCTGGTCCAGATCGACTCCACCATCGTCCGCGCCCACCAACACGCCGCCGCCACCGGCCGAAAAGGGGGAAACACCGGACGGACGAACCGGACGATCACGCCCTCGGCCGATCCCGCGGAGGCCTGACGACCAAAATTCATCTCGCCTGCGATGGCCGCGGCCGGCCCTTGGCCGTACTGCTGACTCCCGGCCAACGACACGACGGCATCTGCGCACGCCCGCTCCTCGAACGCATCCGAGTGCCCCGCACCGGCCTGGGCCGGCCCCGCTGCCGACCGGAACACGTCATCGCCGACAAGGCCTACAGCTCGCGCGACTTCCGCTCCTACCTGCGCAGACGCGGTATCGGACACACGATCCCGGAGAAGAGCGACCAGAAACGACACCGCCGGAACCGAGGCCGCCGAGGTGGCCGACCGACAGGCTTCGACAGCGAGATCTACCGCCGCCGCAACACCGTCGAACGCTGCTTCAACCAGCTCAAAGGCTTCCGAGGCATCGCCACCCGCTACGAGAAGACCGCCACCTCATACGAAGCAGCAGTCACCCTCGCATCACTCCTGCTCTGGGCAAGATCACTTTGAAGACGGACCGTAGGCCGTTTCGTTTGGATCACGGAGTGCGACTGCATCAAGATGCCGCGCCACCGATCGCGGCCAGGTCACACGATCTGACACGTGCGTGGCTCACCGAGGTGATCCAGATGGCCGAGGCTGTCGTAAAGAGCTGGCGACGACCGATGAGTTCCTCCGTGATCCACAGTCATAGATCATGATTGGTGCACCGCAGCCACGAGGGTGGCCGAAGCGTGCGCCGGCCGCACCCGTTGAGCTCCAGACACGAGACACTGAGGAACCGAGATGCGTACCCTGATCAGCTCCGCGTTCATATCGCTCGACGGCGTCGTAGAGGCCCCCGGCGGCGAGCCCGGGTACCGGAACTCCGGCTGGACCTTCAAGGACGTGGAGTTCCTGCCCGAGGCCTTCGAGATCAAGGGCCGGGAACAGAAGGAGGCCTCCGCGATGCTGCTGGGCCGCACGAGCTACGAGGCGTTCAGCCCAGTCTGGCCCGCCATGGAGGACTTCGCCGACTACAAGGTGATGCCGAAGTACGTCGTCTCCACTAGCCTCTCCGAGGACGACCTGGTGTCGGACTGGGGCGACACCACGATCCTGCGCTCGCTCGACGAGGTCGCCGCACTGAAGGAGACCGAGGGCGGCCCGATCATCGTCCACGGCAGCGCCACCCTGAACCGGGCGCTCTCCGACGCCGGCCTGATCGACCGCTACCACCTGCTCGTCTTCCCGCTGCTGCTCGGTGCGGGCAAGCGGCTCTTCAGCGCCACGGACAAGGACGCGCAGAAGCTGAAGCTCGTCGAGCACGCGGCCTACGCCAACGGCCTTCAGCTGAACGTCTTCGACGTCGTCCGCTGACAAGGCGCCCGCGCTCGCCCGGCCGTCACGGCACTCGTCCTGGTCGGAGCGTGATGGCTCACCTCGCGGACCACAGGAAAATGGCCGCTACATGGAGCCCGGCCAGGTAAATAACTGCGGTCTTTTCGTAGCGGGTGGCAACGCCGCGCCACTGCTTCAGGCGATTTATGCGCCGCTCGACCGTGTTGCGCTGTTTGTATGCCTCACGGTCGACGGTGGGCGGCCTGCCACCACGGCGACCGCGACGCAGTCGGTGGCCCCTCTGATCCGCAGGGACAGATCACCGCGCGTATACCACGCCTACGCAGGTGCTCGCGGATGGCGCGCGATGAGTACGCCTTGTCGGCCAAGACCATGTCTGGCCGGGTTCGGGGCCGTCCGCGTCGACGTGGGACACGTAAGCGTGCCATTACGTCCGCGAAAGCTGGTGCGTCACCGGCGTGTCCCGCAGTGAGGACGAATGCCAGAGGGCGGCAGTTGCCGTCGGCTGCAAGATGAACCTTCGTGGTCAGCCCGCCACGGGACCGGCCGATGGCATGGTCGTCCGGCTCACCGACCGCCCCTTTTTACGGGCCCCGGCAGCGTGCTGGTGAGCGCGCACGACTGTGGAGTCCACCCAAACGACCCTGATCAGGTCTTCGTCAGCGTCGGCATCAGCCATCAGCGCGGCGAACACTCGCTCCCAGGTGCCGTCCATAGCCCACATCCGCAGCCTGTTGTAGACGCCCCTCCAGTTGCCGTACTGCCCAGGCAGATAAACCCATTGCGACCCCGTCTGAAACTTCCAGGCGATCGCATCGATCACTTCCCGGTGATCCCGCCACCGCCCACCCCGCTTCGGTGTCCGGGTGGGTAGCAGCGGCTCGATTCGCGCCCACTGCGCGTCAGTCAACGGTACATCTGGGCCAACGATCAGATGATCCAAACGAAACGGCCTAGTCGCTGCGCGACGACTACCCCTTGCCCTTAGGCCCGTGCGCCTCTTCCGGCCCGACCCGCGCGTCTTCCTTCACAGCCTGGCGCGGTTGCCCGAGGTTCGGCGGGCGTGGTTGCGCGGGCTTCACGGGCGGGCTCGGGCGGTCTCCTGACCTAGGCGACGTTCGGGTTGGCCGGCTGTTCTGAGCCCGCCGTCACCCGGCGGCCCTTGCCGCGCTTGACGAGGACCACTGTCTTCATGGTGACCCCCGGGTAGTTCGGGGTGTAGTACGCGCCCGTCCAGTAGTCGTGGAAGGAGGCCACCGTGCCGATCGTGTACGTCATCGGGTTCGCGGACGTCTGGCCGCTTCCGGCGAAGGCCTCCATCGTCACCGTGTCCTGGCCGTCCATGCCCACCACCGCTGCGGCGTGGTACTGCGACATGATCTGCTCCCCGGGGTTCATGGCGAGCATCAGGTAGGACTGTCCCACCACCGGGCTGGCGTCGCGGTCCGTCGCCCCCTGGAAGTCGCCTGCGCGGTCGCGGTTCTGCTCGTCCGACATGCCGAAGGCCTTGAGCCCGGCGCTCGTACGGACGTTGCTGTTCGCGCCGTCGGCCAGCTCTCCGACGGCGTTGTGCATGATCTCCTCCGCCGTGTGGAGGCAGTCGTCCAGGATGTTCCGCGCCAGCTCGTGCTCCTGGTACAGCTCCGTGCCGCCGAAGAGGGCCTGCTGCGCCGTGCTCGTCGGGCGCAGGGCCGGGGAGTAGGACCCCGCGGGCCCGCTGACGCGGATCCAGATCGACGTGGCGTCGTCGCTCGGGACGGCGAAGACGCCGTTCGCCGAGACCGTCATGTGCTGCTGGTTCGGGCCGGCCTGTGCCGCCCAGCGCTGGACCGACTCCTGGGCCGCCCCCTGGTCGGCCCGGCCCGCCTCCTGTGCGTGCTGCTCGGTCCTCGGCGCCGCCCCGCTCATGGCGCGGCGCGCGTTGCTCTCCGCCTCCCGCTCGAAGCGGTCGGAGGGGTCGGAGACCCGCAGGCCCGCTCCGTTGTCCGTACCCGCCACGGGGCCCTGGCGCTGCTGGATCACGTGGGTGAGTTCGTGGGCGAGCGTGAGCTTGTCGGCGCCGCCCTCCCCGATCACCACGTGGTTCCCACTGGTGTACGCCCGAGCGCCCACCTCGGCCGCCGATGCCTTCGCCGCGCTGTCGTCGTGGATGCGGACGTCGGAGAAGTCGGCGCCCAGCCGGCTCTCCATGTCCGCGCGCGTGCTGCCGTCCAGCGGCCTGCCGCCGGCCCGCACCACGTCGTGGACGGCCGAGCGCTGGACCGGCGCCTCCTCCGCCTCGTGGCCGCACCCCGCACCGTGCCGGTGCTGCTGTTTCAGACGCTGGACGACCACCGCGTTCCCCACCGTCGCCTGCAGCCCGAGGAGCCCGGAGGCCTGTGCGGGTGGTGCGGTGACCGGCCTGCGGACCGTCGACCGGGCGTCCTCGGTGGCGTTCGACCTGGCCTTCGCGTGGTCCTGCACTGGCGCTTCCTTCGTCGGAGAATCGGAGCCGTACGTGATGCCTGTGTCCTGCGTACGTCTCGCGTACGTCCTTGTCCTGGATACACCGGGCGACTCCGCGGACGCCAGGTACCCGAGGGCAGACTCGACCGGCCGTGAGGGCAGTCTCAGTTCCTCCTGAAGAACTCGACCTCCGCCAGCGCCACATGACGGCCCGGGGTGAGCCCCGCCGCCTCACGGATCACCAGCCGCACCGACACCACGTCGCTGTCCCCCGTCTGGATCGTCTGCGGGCCCGGCTTGTCGGCGAGGGTGAGCCCCTTCGTCCGTACGGTGCCCTTCGCCGGCCGTCACCACCAGGTCGAGTTCGCGGGTGTCCTTCTTGAACTGCTTGTCGTTGGTTACGGTTGCTCCCGAGCCCCCGCGGCCGCGCCCGGACACCCGTGGACAGGTGCGAAGTTCTCGGCGACGTGGGGGAGCCGCGACGTCCTCGACACGACCCTCGTCCGCCCCGCCCTGGTCGCCGAGGTCAGCGCGGATCGCGCTATCGACCGCGGCGGCGTCTTCCGCCACCCGCTCCGGTTCCAGCGGCTGCGTCTGGACGTGACCACGGAGGATGTTCCGCGGTTCGGGGCGGGACCGTCCGCCGCGGCCGGTTGATCGCCCGAACATCCTTCGTCCACCACAGGATTCCGGCGACTTTTCGGGGTTGGTGCTGTCCTTCCGGCAGTGAGAGCGCCGAAGGGTTGCGGTCGGGCCACTGGGGTTCTGACCTCGGAAGGACACAGGTTCATGAAGAAGATCACCCGCTGGTACACCCGGCGTGGACGGATACGCGAAGCCGTTCCGCAGTTCCGAGCCGCCGGGCTCCGTGGTCGCGGCGGCCTGCGCGACTGCGGTGCCGGTACGGGTTGCCTTCACTCGCCGCGTCCGGATCGATGGGAGCATGGCAGAGTCACGCGATCCCGCTGAGAAAAAGCCCAAAACGCACTTCCCCGGTATGGCCGAGCGGCTGCAGAAAGAACTCTCCGCGATCGCGCCGGGCAGCGCCCGGATCGAGGTGGCCGCGCCGTCTGAGCACGGCTACGGAGCCCGGGCCGGCGGCTCGGCCCTGTCCTGTCAGGACTCCTTCCACGACACGTGGATCACCCCCGAGCATTACGCCGAACAAGGGCCCGCCGTCATCGACGGGACCTGAGGGGCGTTCTGCGGGGCTTCATCAGGTTTTTTGGGTCGGTGCCTGGTGCGGGCGGCACCGACCAGGGCAGGGCGAACAGGCCGGGTCGGGCTCGGTGAGGATGCCGCCCACACGTATGAGCTTGGCGCGGAGTCTTTCCCCGGCCTGTTCGAAAGCGGCGAGGACCTCGCGGTAAGCCGGGCAGCAGCGGCTCGGGAGGCGGGGTACCGTCCTCGGCCGCCAGCTTTAGCACGATCTCCCGCATGTCGTAGTCGCCCTCGTGACCCCTGACCGGCGGGTGCTGCCCCTTCCAGTCGGTGAGCAGGATCGGGCGGGCACGCCCGCACCGGGGTCAGCGCTGGCGGTCGCCCGGCGCAAGCAGGCTGGTGACCAGGCCACCGCCACCCTCGACCGCCTCCTGCACCACTGCGACGTGATCTCCACCAACGGCCCCAGCTACCGGCTCAAGAACCGGATCGCTGCCATCGAGCGAGGCCAGGAAAGCGCAGCCTAATAGTTCATGTGGTCGACAATGAGCGCATGGATGTCCCCGAGCTGCTCGAATCAGCTTCCCTGCTGATTCCCGAAGAGACCGCCACTGAGCACGACATCACGGTGCGAGACACATCTGGGACTACCTCGTCCACGACGAGTGGGAGATCGCCCTGGGCCTGCTGGAGGAACTCGGGGACGGTCGCTCGCTCCCGCTGGCGTTTTGGGAGAAGCTCGCCGAAGCGGCTGAGCAGCTCCGGCTTGAGCGGAGCGCGGCCTGGTGCCATTGGCGGTGCTCCGAGATCCGCAACGGCGTCATCCGGGCGGATCTGACACCCGTCCTGCCGCCGAGGCGCGACGCACGGCGCCAATCTCGGGCGCCGGTGCTCTGCGACCCATATGGGACATCGGACGCCTCTCGCCCACCGGTGGACGTGCGGTCAGCATCGCCTCGCTTTGGGTTGAGAACATGCCGATTCTGAGCCCGGCGGGCGAACCACGGTTCGCCTCGTGCCCCTCACTCCCTCCCACTGGACGCATCTCCAGCCCGGCCAGCAGATCGCCATGCACGAGGACCGAACCGTGGCCGGCACCGCAGTTATCCTGGAGGTTCATCGCCCTGCCACCGCCATGCCCGCGGGATGACGTTACTGGCTCACAGCCTCCCTGCGGGTGCACGTATCTCCGTACTTGGTGGAGCACTCACAGGAGTACGCCGACACTTGGTGCCGTTTGACCAGTGCTCTCATCGACAGCCGTTCGACAGCCGCCGCGCGCTCTGCACCGTCCGCAGCTGAGGAGCGATGTCTCGGTGTTGTGGGTATGGAGATTGCTGACGCGGTGCGCCACAACGGAGGCAAGCTGGTCTGGAAGGTCGACGCCCCATGCGCTGGGCGTAGGGCGTGATCTTCGAGCTGTCTGGTGTCGACCACTCCACTGCCGCGGCGGGGTGCTGTGCCAGTGCTCTCCCAAGCGACTGCATCCTTTGGCCTACTGTGTTTTCGGCCCTGTGGAGGACGATCTTGCGGCACCGCCGCGAGAGGGTTGATCCGTGCGAACAACCATCGGATACACCGTCGAAAGCATCGGCTACGTCGTAGGAGCCCAGGGGCTTGTCAGCTTCGCTTCGCAGACCTTCTTCGGCACGGAGTGGGGCTGGATGCACAAGGTCGTCGACCTTCCGTCCACCGCTTACCTCGGCATCGTCGTCGTGGGGCTGGCGCTCATCGTCGGCGGCGTGAAGACGCGGAAGGCGCCCGAGCGCCAGGAGGTCGCCTGACCGGGGGGGCCTTTCAGCCCGCGACTCCCATTTCCGTGTCGTAGCGGTCGAAGCCCGCAGGCCGCCCGCCGCGTGACCCGCGCTTACAGCGGGTGGCCTTGTTGTGGCTCTGCTCCGGGCCGTCGCCAACTTGTCATAGAGCCGGTAGAGGGTGGCCCGGCCCCCAGTGCGATCACCCGCGCGCCTAGCTGATGCTCCGGCACCCAGTGGCTGGCCGTTCTGGGCACCAACGGCAAGAACTACCTGGCCAAGCGCACGGGGTTCGACGAGTTCGAAACCAAGCACATCTGGTCCTGGGGCAATGTCGAGGGGCCCACCATGACCACCGCCACCGGCCTGTGGGTGGCTGGCTGCAGCGGCACAGGCGAGATCAAGTTCCTCAAGCGCGGCAGCAGTGACAGCGACTGGAGCTCGATCCCCGGTGGCCCCACAGGTGCCATCCACGGCGAGGTCGCACTCGCCCACCACGACCAGGCGCTGTTTGCGATGTACCGCCGGGCCTCTTGAATCCTGCACCCGTCGGGGCCCGATCCATCCGGACGGGTCCCAGCGGGCGGGACACAGCCCGCACATTCTGGGCGGCGCAACACCTTCTGCTATCTAACTTGATCTTTAACCTGTGCGGCGGGGTCGTGGGGTGGTGGACTTCTTGGCCCGGGACGTGGTGGTGCCCGTTTTGCGGGGTGTGTGGGCGTCGTGGCGTGGGGTGGGGCGGGTGTTCTTCCGTCCGGGAGGCCGTCCGGGTCCGGGGCGTGTGGGTTTCGGTGCTCGGGCTGGGCAGACGAGCGTGGGGCGGAGGTGCCGGAAGTCGCGGCGGACACGGGCCGGGGTGAGCCTGTCCGAGGAGACGGGCCTCTCCCATGGGCGACGCCGGTCGGCGGTGTGTGGCCGGGCCAGTCGCAGTTGGGTGTAGGCCGCGAGGATCAGCCAGGTCCAGCGGTCCGCCGCCTCGGGGGTGCGGATCTTCGGGCAGGTCCAGCCGAGGGTCTGCTTGAACAGGCGGAAGGTGTGCTCGATGTCGAAACGACGCAGGTACGCCTGCCAGAGCCGGTCTGTGTCCGCTGCGTCTGCGTCGGTGCCCGACCACCATAGCCAGACCGGCTTCGGGGTGGCCCCGCTTGGCAGATGGTCGATGTCCAGGCGGATCACGGTCCCCTCGACGATCGGGAGAGTGCCGTCGGCCGTGGCCCAGGAAGAACGGTGGGTGAGCTTGGGGTGGAGCCGGTCCCAGGACCGGGCGGTGGCGGTGCCGTAGAGGCGTGTGTCGGTGACCGTTTCGGTGTCCGGGGTGCCCCAGGTGTCGGGCTGCCCGAAGACGAACTCGCCGCCGTGCCGGGGCGGCCGGCCCATGGTGTGGGGCTGCCGCTGCGGTGCGGGCCGGCGCAGGACGCGGTCCGACCGCACCCTGGCCGGGACCTGAACGGGCAGGTCCCGCAGGAGGTGGGCCAGGCGGGGTGCGTCGTATCCGGCGTCCGCGATGACGAGGATGTCCGGGTCGCCGGTCTGCCACTGGCCTGCGGTGATCAGCCGCTCGATCAGTGCGCGCAGCTGCCGGGCGGTGACGGTGGCGGTGTCGTCCCCGGGTGCCAGACGCAGAGCGTCCAGCGGGGCGGTCCACGAGCTGCGGCCCGGCTCCAGCGCGCAGACGACCGAGTACGGCCACCCGGGAACGGGAATGTGCTGGTCCTTGCCCCGGCCGTAGGTGTGACACAGGATCCGCTGCGGTGAGGTGTGGGCGTCCGGCCGCAGCCAGCAGGTGACATCGACGGCCAGGACCAGTCGCCCGTCGGCCGCCCGCGGCAGCGGCACCGAGGCCAGAGCCTGCCGCATCCGATCCGCGTCGATGCGGCCCTGGGCGAGCGGCGTAGAGCCCTCCGTGTCCACGGCGGTGTTCGCCCACGAGCGACAGCTCAGCCAGCGACCTCACCGGCCCGTCACCGCACAGAACCGCGTCCGCCAGCTCGAACAGAGCATCCGAACGAGCGGTGAGACAGGAATAGAACTCGCCCCGGAAGCGTGGCAGTTCGGCCAGCGGCTCTCGCCGGGCATCGTGATGCAGCAGACTCATCCTCACGGCCTTCGTGCTGGACGTGTGTGTTCCTTGGTCGGAGCACATGTTCAGACGAAGGCCGCTTCCGTGTACGGCGGTTACCAAACCGAGTGATCAAGTACGACGCATCGTTCGACGGCACACGTTAAAGATCAAGCTAAGGGCTGTCCCGTAACTGCTGCTTGCCACAGGCGCTGCGCCTTTCCCCGTGGTGGGATCCCATGAGCGCGGGGACGTTGTCAGTGGGCGAGGGCACACTGACTTGCATGATCACCTCTTCATCCACTACAGACGATGCCTCCGGCCACTCCTTTGTCTGGGTGGAGTCGATGGGCGGCCCTCTGATCGTCGTCCCCGTCTCCGCCCTGGCCTCCTGGGGCGGGTGTACGGAGGGTGGTCTTATGGCGGGAGACGCCACCGCCCCCAGACGACTACGACCGGGCCTGCGCGGTGGACGATCTGGCCGGTGTGATCCCCATCGACGAAAACGGTACGCAGGCACTGGTGCTGGCGGACGAGCCGGCGACCAGCTGCTATCTGCCCCAGTACCGGGCGTTCCTGCGGTGGCGCGCCGCCGAAACCGAGGCCGGACTGAGAGCCGCGGCAGACACTGTCCTCGCAGACCCGGCCACGGTGTGGGAGGAGTGCGGCACCTGGGTGTCGGACGGTCCGGCGGTGCTCATGGACTCCGCCGAAGCAGGTTCCGACTTGGGCATCGAGTACCCCGACGGTGGGATGCCCGCCGAGGCACCGGTCCCACTGCCCGCCGGCCGCTGGAGGGTCCGCGCCACGCAGACCAAGGTGGACGAGGAGAACTGGGTCGGCCTGGTCCAGCTCCTGCCCGCCGAATTCTGAACGTACGTGGCTACGAGGTGTCATGGACTACTGCCTTGCCCGCGACCTGCCCACTCTTTCCGGTATCCCGGGCACAGTATCGGCCGCCGAGGCCCCGCCCCCACGCCCGTGCTCCCCCTGCTCGCGGCTGTCGCCCCGCCCCAAACTAAACGGTCCGCGCCGCCGCCAGTCGCTGCGACCGGCCCGATCGAAGCTGACGAGGAGGAACTCGCCAGCCTGCCGATAACGGCAGGCTGACTTGGTGCCGCGGCTGCCGCCGAGTCAGGAATGATCGAGGGATGAGCAAGAGGCGCAGGAACAGGCCGGTGTCCCGGCAGGCGCTGGATGGGCCGCAGGAGGGTCACCGAGGAGCAGCTGCGGAACCTATTCGGCGAGGGAGGCCGGCACCCGTACGCGGAACGTATCGTGGCCGACCGTCTTGCCGCGGGTGACTCACCGAAGGTGGCCCGGCGGGCCGGGGCACTGGGGCGTCGGTTGACAGTCCCACCGGCCTCGACTTCGTCCTACGGCCGCAGCCGATGATCTACCCTCTGTGGGCGCTGGGGGATGAGGAGACCCGGCTGGTGATCGAGGCCGCGCACGAGTTTCAGAAGATGCAGGGTCCTCGTCGGCCGAAGTCCGCACCGAACGCGACCGTGCCGTGACAGCGTCCGGTCGGCGAGGGTGGCGCAGATGGCAGCCCGGACGGGCATTCCCCGCTTGTCAGCTGAAGACGCCTGGGTCGGGTGCCCATCAGGGCGCCCGGCCGGAGGAGCACTGCCAACCAACAGGTCCCCGCGCTCCTGGGTGTGCTAGACAGGTAGTAATCAAAGGGGTATTTTGCAGCAGCTCAAGCTCGGAATCATGTCGCAGACCCGCAAAGAGAACGAGCACCGTCTGCCGATCCACCCGGCGCACTTCGAACGCATCGACGTCGACCTTCAGCCCAGCATCTATCTGCAGACTGGTTACGGAGAGCACTTCGGTGTTTCGGACCGTCAGCTTGCACCGGGGGTTGCCGGTTTCCGCTCTCGCGAGGAGCTGATCGCAGAGTGTGACGTCATCCTGCTGGCCAAACCGTTGCACGAAGATCTGGCGGACTTGCGGGACGGGCAGGTGCTGTGGGGGTGGCCGCACTGCGTGCAGGACGAGAAGGTCACGCAGGCCGCCATCGACCGCAGGCTCACCGTGATCGCCTTCGAGGCGATGAACCACTGGACCCGGGAGGGTGGATTCAGTCTGCACGTTTTCCACAAGAACAACGAGCTGGCCGGCTACTCGTCGGTGCTGCATGCCATGCAGCTGACCGGGGCGACCGGTGACTACGGGCGTCGGCGGCGTGCGGTTGTGATCGGCTTCGGCGCCACCGCCCGCGGCGCGGTAACCGCGCTCAGCGCGCTGGGCGTTCACGACGTGGACGTGCTGACTGCCCGCGGCATCGCCGCCGTCAGCTCACCGATCCACTCGGCACGGATCGTGCACTTCGACCACGACGTGGCCGACGACACCCTCGACCCTCGGCGCAGCATCGCGCTCACTGAGGACGGCCCGGAGCCGCTGGCCGAGTTCCTCGCCGGGCACGACATCATCGTCAACTGCGTGCTCCAGGACACCGCGGCGCCGCTGATGTTCCTGATAGAGGAGGACCTGCCGAAGCTCGCGCCCAACACCCTCGTCATCGACGTCTCCTGCGACGAGGGCATGGGTTTCGCCTGGGCTCGGCCTACCACCTTCAAGGCGCCGATGTTCACCGTCGGCGACCACGTCCACTACTACGCCGTGGACCACAGCCCCTCCTACCTGTGGGATGCGGCCACCTGGGAGAACAGCGAGGCGCTGATCCCGTTCCTGCGGCCGGTCCTCGAAGGGCCGGCCGGCTGGGACGGTGACCGCACGATTCGCCGAGCGATCGAGATCCGCGGCGGCACCGTCCAGAACCCCGCGATCCTCGCCTTCCAGCACCGCGCCGAACAGTACCCGCACGCGCTGCTCTGAACCGCCGCCACATGGTCGACGGCGTACCCGCGCCGGGTACACCGTCGACCAGAAGCCCCGGCCGTCCGTCAGCCGTGGCTCGTACGTCCCCAACTTCCCGGCCCAGAGCCGCACCCGACCCGGACCAGCAGCCACCAGCCGACCCCGACACGCCGCACCTGCCGCTGGAGGAGCGGGAGCGGGACACCCCGCGCGTCCCGCTGCGCTACGACAGGGACGCTGATCCAAGACCGCCTCCCCGACCTCGTCGCCGCCGCCAAGCAGCTCCCGGCCGGCCTGGTTCTCGACGGTGAGCTCGTCGTCTGGGACACGGCAGCGGGCCGGTTGTCGTTCGAGGGGCTGCAACGCCGCACCGCCGCCCGTGGCCGCGCCGCTGCGAGCTCGCCGCGTCGCTGCCCGCCTTCTTCATCGCCTTCGACATCCTCCAAGAGAGCGGTGTCGAGTTGCTGCGCCATCCCTATCGGCAGCGCCGACTCCGGTTGGAAGCCCTCTTCGCCACCCACCGACTCAAGACTCCATGGACGTTGTGCCCGATGACCACGAATTTGATCAAGGCCCAGAAATGGCTGGAGTCCGGGACCGACGTCCCCGGTCTCGAAGGCATCGTGGTCAAAGCCATGAACCAGCCCTACCACCCGGGGTACAGGGGCTGGGGCAAACTGAGGCGGCGGGACACCATCGAAGCGATCGTCGGCGCGATCACTGGAACCCTGCTTCGACCACAGCTCCTCCTCCTGGGGCGCCACGACGCACACGACCGTCTCCGCCCCCTCGGCCGCACGGCACCCCTACGTCCCGAAGCGGCCTGCCTCGTCGCCGGGAACATCACCGCCGCCAGCCTCGGGCACCCCTGGACCGGCATGCGGTTCACCTCCGGGTCGGGCAGCCGCGACGTTACTGACTTCGGCCCTTCAAGGTGACGTTGGGTCGTCGAGGGTGAGGCCGGTGCCGGCTATGAAGCCGTCGAGGGTGTGGGGCCGGTATTGGAGGCGTTTGAGGCGGTTGCGGACGAGGGTTTCGAGTCGGTCGAGGGCCATGACGGCGAGGTTGGCGAGGCTGCGTTTGACGTGTGCCCACACCCGCTCAACGGGGTTGAGGTCGGGTGAGTAGGCGGGCAGCAGGAACACTGTCAGCCACTCGCGCTCGGCGACGAGGTCGTGCATCTTGCGGGAGACGTGGGTGTTCAGGCGGTCCCAGACCAGCACGATCGGTGCTCTGACCAGCTGGTGGGCGCCGTCGACGAGCGCGATGAAGTCCCGCTCGCCCATGCTGCGACGTGTTCCCTTGCCTGCGGGGTGGGTCCGCAGGCGGTGACACAGCCGGGTCCGGGAGCCCGGCCTCATCACGATCAGCCCGGCCACCGAAAGCCGTCCCGAGCGTCGGCCGCTGACGGTCACGACCGAGGTGATGCCGCGTCGGCCCCAGGTCCGTCCCCGGGGCGGCCTGCGGGTGAACCCGGCTTCGTCCTCGAAGCAGACGTAGCCCCCGCAGGCCGCCCGAGCCCTTTTACCTCAGCCCAGGTCGCCTCCCGCCACACAGTCACAGCCTGCTCGTCGCGCTCAGCGACCCGCCGCGCGGGCACCTGCGGGCTGAACCCGAGCCGGTGCATCAGCCTCGTGGCACCCGAGACGCTGTAGGAGACGTGGAACTTTCTGCCGATCAGCGTGGCCACCCGCGATGCGGTCCACACCTGGTCCTCCACCCACCCGTGCGCGGCCGGACCCTGCTCCAGATAGACGGCCAGCTTCTCCAGACACCGCGGGGACAACCGGCACCGCGACCCGCCCGGGCCGCCGGAGGCCAGAGCCTTCACACCGCCGTCCCGCCACAACTGATGCCACTGATAGGCCGAGTTCCGGCTCACCCTCAGCTGCCGGGCGACCTCCGGCGGCTTGATCCTCTGCTCGAACAACTCGGCCGCCTGCCTCCGTACCGTCTCCCGGCGCCGACGTCCCTCAGCGGTCAACCCGCCCCCATCCGCATACCTCACACACCACGGAATGCAGCCAACACCCCAGCCCCGTCAGATACTCCGCGAAGAATCACCCTGGCGAGCCGAAGTCAGTAGGGTCCACCCGGCGGGACTCCGGGAGGAGAACCAGAATGGATGACCCCACGGATGTTGCAGTACGTGATCGGAGAACAGAGGCAACAACCGCTCCGGCTGCGCCGGCCGGATCGCTTGTTGCCAGAGGAATCGTGCTGGTCAGGAGCCGAGCGCTGTTGGCCGTTGCCAGAGTGTTGCTCTGCAACACTGGTCGGTCTTCAGCAACGATGCGCGAGCTTCGCGCTTTCGGCTCGGCTGAGCACCTCCCACTCAGCCACGACGGTCACCGCCCGGGGGCGGGAGCACAGCTCCTGTCCCCGGGTCCAGGCCACCGCGGCCGCTGATCCGGTCCGGACCGTGCGGCCGCCACTTGGTGGAGGCTGCCGCCGCAGCGAGCTGATTTGGGTGGAGGGCTTTGCGGGCCGTAGTGACGCCCCGCAGGTGCTCGCCGACCGGCTCGTCCGGCGCTTGGACGAGCAGCTGCGCGCCGGTGGTCCGATCACCGATCCGGTGGGCTGGCTGCTGGCCCGGGGACTGCCCCAACGCCAGCAGTGCGGCGACGCCCGGTGTGACGACCGGATCCTGCTCGACTCCGGCCGGGACTGCCCGCGCTGGGAGGACCGGCAGACCGACCGCCGCGCCCAGCGCAGCGCGGTCACGGCCGCCGGCAGCTGCACGAGCGGGCGACCGCAATCCGCTAGCTGTTCACCACCCGGACGGCGAGAATCGTCCAATGCCTCTCATGGATCCTTCCGAAGCCCTCACGAGCTGCGAACGGTCGCTGCGGGAACTGCTTACCGTCTCGCTACGCGACAAGTTCGGCGCCAACTGGCTCCAGGAGGTCTTCACCCCCGAGGACCTGGCCCGGCTCCTTGCAAAGCAGGAGGTGGAGGTCAAGCGCCGCACCAAGCGAGGTGCGGCCGCCGTATCAGCAAGCTTGATCACCTATGCCGAGTTCACTCAGCTGACCCGACTCGTGGACAGGCATTGGGACTCCCTCAACGGAGCCCTGGGGGCCAAGAAGGAGATCACGGTCCTTCTAGACCGCATCGAGGCTGTGCGCAACGCTGTCGCGCACAGCCGGGAACTCCTGCCGTGCGAGCAGGAACTGATGAGCGCCATCGCCGGGGAGATCAGGAACCGAGTGACCATCCACATCAGCGGCCAGGACGCCTCCGGCGAATACTTTCCCCGCGTCGAAATCGTGCGCGACAGCTTCGGCCACAGCACCGAGACAGCTGACTCGGTGCAAGATCAGATGTTCAGTGTGCAGACCGCCGTGACTCTGCGCCGCCGGCGACGGGGGCCGTGCGCACCTACACGCCGCTCGGTGCCCGGGCCGCCGACGGCCAGCCCGTCCACCTGCCGAGCAGTCGGCCGGCCGGGACGATGGTCGCCTGGACCGGTCCCGCCGACGCGGAGCAGTTCGAGCTGACCGACGGAGAACTGCCGGACGGCACGTACGCGGCGGACCGAACGGCGCTGTACCGGCGCCGCTAGGCTCTGTCGTCAAAGTGATCTTGAATTGTGGATCATGGTGTCGTGATACGCCGCCATGAACTGTCCGATGCCGAGTGGGAACTCGTGCAAC
>NZ_JBSGYT010000050.1:0-57524 GCF_053610645.1 Streptomyces sp. NPDC054883
TCGGGGGGCGCCGGGGCGGGGCCCCGGCGGGGCCCCGGCGGGGCGGCCGGGGCCCCTCGGGGCGCGGAGCGCCGGCGGCTCAGCGGCGGGCGAACAGCCGGCGCCACCAGCTGACGCCCCGCCGGTGGCCGGCGGACGCGGGGGGAGCCGTCGGCTGCGGCGGGATCAGGGCGTGCGGCGGGTGCTCGGACGCCTGCTCGGTATGGGGCCCGGCGTTGTCGACGGAGCGCGGGGTGAACCGTACCGGCAGTGACAGCAGGTGGCGGGACATCAGGGTGCCGCGCCACCGCAGCTCGCCCGGGTCGACCGCCAGCTGGAGGTCGGGCAGCCGGTCCAGCAGGACTTCGATGCCGGTGTCGGCGATGGCGCGGCCGATGTCCTGGCCGGGACATTCGTGCGGGCCGCTGCTGAACGCCAGGTGGGAGCGGTTGCCGTGGACGGAGACGCTCGGATCGGGCCGGATCTGCGGGTCGACGTTCCCCGCGGCCAGGCCGAGCAGCAGCATGTCGCCCGCCTTCACCTGCCGGCCGCCGAGCACGGTGTCCCCGGTGGCCCAGCGCCCGATGATGGTGTTGATCGGCGGGTCGTCCCAGAGGACCTGCTCCAGGGCGTCGGGCAGGGTCATGTGCCCGCCGGAGAGACTCGCCCGGAAGCGCGGGTCGGTCAGTACCGTCCGCAGTGTGTTGGCGATCAGGTTGGCGGTGGTCTCGTACGCCGCGATCAGCACCACGCGCAGGTGCATCAGCACTTCGGTGTCGCTCAGGTCCGCGGGGTGCTCGATCAGCCAGGAGGCGAGGTCGTAGGCGGGCTCGGCCTTGCGCTCCATGACCAGTTGTTCCAGCGTCAGCGTGACGTAGCGGTCGCTCTGCAGGGCCGTCTCCGTCCCCTGGAGCATGTCGCGTGCCGCGTTGACCAGCCGGGGCCCGTGTTCGTCGGGCGCCCCGACGAGCTGGGTCATGACCAGCATGGGGAGCTGGTCGGAGAAGGAGGACACCAGGTCGGCGTAGCCGTCGCCGGCGATCCGGTCGACGAGCTGGTTGGCGAAGCGGGTGACGTAGCGGCGGATCCCGCGCTTGTCGAAGCGCTCCAGGGACTCCACGACCGCCCCGCGCAGCCGCTCGTGCACGGGCCCGTCGGTGAAGTTGCACACCGGCACCCAGGAGACCATGGGACCGAGCGGGGTGTCGGCCGGAACGCGGCCCTCCTTCATGTCGCGCCAGCCCCGCGGGTCGCGGGCGAACCGCGAAGGGGTGCGCGCCACGTCCAGGTTCTCCCGGTGGCCGAGGACCAGCCAGGCCGGGAGGTCCCCGCTGACCAGTACGGGCGCCACCGGCCCGTACTGGGCCCGCAGCTTCTCGTACAGCCCCAGGGGATCGGCTTGCGCCTCCGGGCCGTGGAGGCGGTACAGGGCGCCCCCGGCGCCCGCCGCGTGGGCGGGGCACTCGGGCGGAGGGGTGGGATGGGTACTCACATTGCCTCCTGGGTCGCTGCCTGGGAGTGCAGGTAGCGCATGAGGGTCAGCAGGACGTCGCGGGACGAGTCCCGCCGCCTGGCGTCGCAGACGAGGATCGGGACGGCGTGGGGCAGGTCGAGGGCCTGGCGCAGTTCTTCCAGTGGGTGCTCCGGGGCGTCGGGGAACGAGTTGACGGCCACCACGAAGGGGACGCCGCGTTCCTCCAGCCGGCCGATGACGTCGAAGCTGGTTTCCAGCCGCCGGGTGTCGAGGAGCACGACCGCTCCGAGCGCGCCCTCGAAGAGGCCGCGCCACAGGAACCAGAAGCGTTCCTGGCCGGGCGTGCCGAACAGGTACATCACGAGTTCGTCGTTGATGCTGATGCGGCCGAAGTCCATGGCCACGGTCGTGGTGGTCTTGCGCGCCACCCCCCGGGTGTCGTCGACGCCGATGCCCGCCTTCGTCATGGTCTCCTCGGTGGTCAGCGGTTTGATCTCGCTGACGGCGCCGACCATGGTCGTCTTGCCCACCCCGAAACCGCCGACGATGACTATCTTGACGGCGGCCGCGGCGGTCTGGGGGAGTATGTCCGCGGGGCGCGGCCCGCGGGGCGGGTCAGAGCTTTTGAAGTCCATCGATCACTGCCTCGATCAGAGCAAGGTCGGGTAGCTGGGCGGCGGGGACGGGCGGCCGTACGTGGACGCGCCGAGCGGCCATCAGGTCCCCGACCAGTACGGTGACGGCGCTCACGGGCAGACCGGCGTACGCGGCGATCTCGGCCACCGACAGCGGTGCCTGGCACATCCGCAGGATCGCCGCGTGCTCGGGCTGCATCTCGGGCATGGCGGGCGCTCTGGCCACCACCAGGGTCACGAGGTCGAGGTGGACGGCGGTGGAAGGCCCGCTCCGGCCGCCGGTGATGACGTAGAGCCGTTCGGGACTGCTGTCCTCCCAGCTTGCGGGTGGCTCACTCACGCGGGCTGCCCGTCATGTCGGGGCGGACTGCTCAGGTGCTCCCCCATCCGGGTCACGAGGTTGCGCATCTGGGCACCCATCAGCCCCGCGTCGACGCCCTCGTCGGCGAGGACCGCCAGGTAGGAGCCGTCGCCGGCGGCCATCAGGTAGAAGAACCCGCCGTCCATCTCGATCACGACCAGGCGCATTCTGCCTTCGGAGTGCGGCAGTTCGGAGGCCACCGCTCCGGCGAGGCTCTGCAGGCCGGCACAGGCCGCCGCCAGGCGGTCGGCCGTGTCGGTCTCCGCCCCGTACTGCGCCACGCAGAGCCCGTCCGCGGACAGTACGATCACGTGCCGCGTCTGCGGCACTCCGGCGGCCAGGTCCTTGAGCATCCAGTCCATGCTGCTTCGCTGAGTCATCACTGTTCATGCCCCTTTGGTCGCTGAGCCCGACGCGTCCTGGGCGTCCTGGGCGTCTTGGCCGGTCGCGCCGGACAGTCCGCTGTGGAATGCCTCCAGCCACATGCCGGGACCGGGGTCCTCCGCCGAGTGCGGCTCCGCCGGCGGCGGGACGTCGGAGAAGACGGCCCGGTCCTTGCGGCGTCGCTGCGGCAGGCCCGTCGCCGTGCGTTCGGCGGCGGCTCCGTCCGTGGCGGCCGCCGGCCTCGGCACGGGAGCCGGCGCCCGCCTGGGCGCGGGGGCCGCCGGCGGCCTGGGCACGGACGCGCCGGCGGACGAGCGGTCCACCGGGTGCTCGCGCGGTGCGGCGGGTACGGCCCTGGGCCCCGAGGAGGAGCCGATGCCGTGGGCGAGGCCGGTCGCGGCGGTCGCCGTGGTGATCAGGTGCTGCGGGACGATGACCACGGCGCGGACGCCGCCGTACGCGGAGGAGCGCAGGGACACCTGGAACCCGTACGCCTGTGCCAGCCGGCCGACGACCGCGAGGCCCAGCCTGGGCGTCTCGCCCAGGTCGTTGAGGTCGATCCCGGACTGCGCCTGCGCGAGCATCCGCTCGGCGCGCCTGCGGGCCTCCTCGCTCATGCTGAGACCGCCGTCCTCGATCTCCACGGCGATGCCCGACTGCACCTCGGCGGCGGTGAGGTGGACCCGGGTGTGCGGCGGGGAGTACCGGGTGGCGTTGTCCAGCAACTCCGCCAGGGTGTGGATCAGGGGCTCCACGATCGGGCCGACGACGGCGACCTCGGTGACCGAGTGGAGCTCCACCCGCTGGTAGTCGATGATCCGCGACATCGCGCCGCGCAGCACGCTGTAGAGGGTCACGGCCCGGCTCCACTGGCGGCCGGGGCGCGCCCCTCCGAGGACGGAGATGGAGTCGGCGAGCCGGCCGATCAGGGCGGTGCCGTGGTCCAGGCGCAGCAGGTCGCCGAACACGTCCGGGTCGCGGCCGTGGCGGTCCTCCATCTCGCGCATTTCCTGGGCCTGCTGGTGGACGATCGCCTGCACGCGGCGGGCGATGTTCACGAAGGCCCGCTGCGCCGAGACGCGCAGGTTCTCCTCGTTGTCGACCGTGTCGATGACGTAGGCCAGCACGCTTTGCAGCGCGGCTCTGAAACGCGGTGTCAGCGCGGTGTCGTTGCCCCAGCGGTTGCCCGGTCCGCCGCGGCCGCCCAGGGCGGTCAGCACCTCCTCGGGCAGTTCACCCTTGCGCAGTCGCCCGATGGCCTCGGCCAGTACCACCTCGGCCAGGCGCACCGCTTCGGTCTCCTGCCGGAACAGGGCGTGGCGCAGGGCCGCGATCTCGGAGCGGCGGGCGGTGAGCGCCCGGCCGCGCCGGAGCGCTTCGGCGAGGGCCGCGGCGGTGCCCGCGGCGCCCACGGCGACGCAGACGGTGCGGACCGGTTCGGAGGAGGAAACGAGCGCCCCGATGAGGCACACGGCGGCCACGGCCGCGATCGCGGGCAGCGTCCAGGTCGGTCCCGCGGCTGGGCGGGCGGCTTCGGGTGGAATGTCTTTTTGCGCCATCGGCGTCCTCGAACCATCGAAAGTGGGGATCTTATGACCGGTGGGCGGGAGCATAACTACGCCCGACTTCCCGTAGGCGTGCTTTCGTTGGAGTTCATCGGACCGGAGGACCCAATACGCGCCATCCACCGGGCCGGATTCCGGCTGTACCGGTGTCCTGTTCATTGCGCTCGGCGCCATAAGCGGAGGTCGCGGGCATTCCGTCGGTTACACCGGCGAGGGAATTCGAACTCATATTCCGCTCGATTTCGGCCGCATTCCGTTGTCCCCGTGTGGTATCCCGAACGGAAGTGCGCTATGGACCCGGCGGAGCGGCGCCCGGCGGAGGGTTCAGAAGGCGTACCGCACGCGCAGCCACGGGGTGCGGGCCTCGATCAGCCGCCGCATCGACTCGACGGCGGCCGCCTTGACCGCGTTGCGGTAACGCACGTTCCAGCTGCCGTTCTCCGATCGCTTCGGCTGCTGGAGGTCCGCGCGCCACAGGAGGTCCTCGGCGCGCGGGTGCCAGCCGAGGTTCACCTCGTGCAGGTCCCGGTTGTGGGTGAGCAGGATGATCTCCGCCCCCGCCTGGTCCTTGACCCGGGGCGGCAGTACGTCGTCCATGGCGCGGAGCAGTTCCTCCCAGTCCCGCTCCCAGCCCGGACGGAGCACCACCGGGGAGAGGTTGAAATGGACCTCGTAACCGGCGTCGAGGAAGTCCGCTGCCGCCGCGAGACGGCCGGGGACGGGAGTGGTCCTGATGTCCAGGAGCCGGGAGTCGTCCGGCGGCATCAGCGAGAAGCGGATCCGGGTGCGGCCCTGGGGATCGAGCCGGAGCAGGTCCGGGTTGACGAACTTGGTGGCGAACGACGCCTTGGCGGTGGTCCACCGGCGGAAGGCCCGCACCAGGTCGGCGGTGTTGTCACTGATCAGGTCGTCCACCGAGCAGTCGCCGTTCTCCCCGATGTCGTACACCCAGGCGTGTTCGTCGCACTGGTTGGGTTCCCGTTTGGGGCCGGCCGCCGCGATGTGCCGGCCGAGGCTGCTCAGGACGCGTTCGACGTTGGTGAAGACGGTGACCGGGTTGGCGAAACCCTTGCGGCGCGGGACGTAGCAGTACGCGCAGGCCATGGCGCAGCCGTTGGAGAGACCGGGGGCGATCCAGTCCGCCGACCGGCCGTTGGGCCGGATCCCGAAGGTCTTGCGCTCGCCCAGGACCAGGACCTCGCGCTTGACCCGCACCCACCGCTCCACGTTCCCCTCGTTACCGTGCAGGTGCGGAATGGGCCAGTGCGAGTCCGTCTCGATCAGCCGGGCGCCGGGGAACCGGGCGATGATCTGCCGCCCCCGCAGGGAGCCGGCGGCGGCGGGCTCGGCGTGGATCTCCGCCACGTCGAGCAGTCTGCGCGCCTGCGGCCCGTCGCGGAAGGAGCGGCTGCCCACGGCCTCGGCCGGTGCGGCGGCCGCCGCGAGGTCGTCCATGCCGAAGAGGCCTTCGGCGCCGTCCGACGGTCCTCCGGATGGCTGTCGCATGTCCACTCCACGGGGCAGGCACTGGGCGGGGCGCGGGTGGGGCGGGCGGGCGGTGCCGGACCGCCGCCTGGCCGATGTCACGGCGTCCTCCCAGTCTACGGAGGCGATCGGGGCGGCCTCACCGGCCCGGGCCCGGTCTGTCGGACGCCGGCCAGACGTACGGGAGGTCGTCGGGCACACCGGGGAAGTGGCGGCGGTAGACCTCGGGGGCCTTGCGCAGCAACGCGGACTGATGGCTCAGGTGGAAGGCGGGGTCGCCGAGCCAGGGCGGCAGCTCGCCGTCCGCCGCGAGCCGGCGCTGTGCGCGCGGGGCGGCCCCCGGGCGCCAGGCGAGGTAGCCGCCCATGAGCGTGCCCGCACACGTGTCGGAGTGGCCCCCGGCGGTCCAGACGCCGCAGACATCGAGGCCGTACCGCACCAGGGCTTCCTCGTAGCCGGCCCACATCCGTACCGCGGGGTGGCGACGCCAGCCGTACCCGGGCACCGTGAGGCCCCGGAAGACCTGGAGCGCCTCCACGCGCTGTTTGCCCAGCCGCCTCGGGTCCAGCACGGCGGCCGAACCGAGGAATTCCGGATAGGGGAGGAACGTCTGCACGGGGTAAGCCCTACCCCCTGGCGCAGCGGATACGTCCGGGCTCACTCCATCCGGCTCCGGACGGTACGCAGCAGCCGCGCCGTCTCCTCCACCGTGACCGGCGGTGAATCGACGCCGCCGGAGGTCGTCAGGCGCAGGCAGTGGCCGTGGTACGGGCCTCCGACGACCACGAACCCGTTGTCGGCGCTCTTGTACGCTTCGGCGTCTATCTCGGGTGCCGGTTCCGAGCCCGGGTCCGTGCAGCCCGTCCCGTTGGTGTTCGACTTCAGCCAGGCGACCCACAGGTCCTTGTTCGCGTTCGGAGCCCGGTAGAAGCACTCGTGGCCGTAACTGCCTTCCTTGGCCTGCGCCTCCAGAGGAGTGCCGAGCACCTTCTCGATCTCCCCCTTGAGCAGGAGCTCGCACGGGCTCGTCCAGGGAACCGATGCCTTCGCGCCGTCTCCCCCGCCGCAGCCGGCGAGCACCGCGAGCACGGCGGCCGCGGCCGGTATCGTCATCGCTCTTCGCATGACCGGATGGTGACACCGCCACCGGGCGACCGGTGGCCGATCGGAGCATTCCGTGCCGGTTTACCGGGGTCGCCTGCCGCCGGGCCGCACCGGACGTGTCATCCGTCGCGGTCCCGAGGGCCCCGGTGGGCCCATGGGTGCCGCAGCCGGATCCAGACGTCCCGGGCCTGGCGCCCGGCCGCCGAGCGGCTGCCGGCCACCAGCCGCTCCGCCTCGCCGGGCGTCTCGACCATCGGGCCGGACCCGCGCAGCGGTTTGCCCGCGGTCTCGTGCAGGAAGAGCGTCGAGACGAAGCCGACGGCTCCGGCGACCATGAGGTAGTACGCCGGGACCATGGTGTTGCCGGTCGCCTCCACCACCGCCGAGGCGAACAGCGGTGTGGTCCCGCCGAACAGCGAGACGGAGATGTTGAAGGCGAGGGACAGCGCCCCGTACCGCAGTCTGGTGGGGAACAGCGCGGGCAGCGTGGACGCGGCCGTTCCGGCGAAGCAGACCAGCAGCAGGCCGAGAACCGCGCAGCCGATGGCGGGCAGCAGGATCCCGCCCTCGCGGATCAGCAGGAACGCCGGCACGGAGAAGACCACCAGGGCGACGCTGCCGACCAGGAACACCGGCCGGCGGCCCCAGCGGTCCGAGGACCGGCCCACGGTGGTGATGGTCAGGACCACCAGCAGCATGGTCGCGAGGACGAGCAGCTGCGCGGTGGTGTCGCTCTGGCCCAGCGTCACCGACATGTAGGCCGGCAGGTACGAGGTCACCATGTAGTTCGTGACGTTGTACAGCAGGACCAGTCCCATGCAGATGAGTACGGCCTGCCAGTGCCCCGGTGAAGATCTCCTTGAGGCGTCCCTTGCCGGACTCGCGGGCGGCCTCGACGGGATCCTCGTCCTCCTCCGCGTCCTGCGCGCGCACGGACGCCGCGTAGGCGGCCTCCTGCTTGAAGGCCGGCGTCTCCTCCAGCTTCAGCCGCATGTAGAGCCCGATCAGGCCCAGCGGGCCCGCCAGGAAGAACGGCAGCCGCCAGCCCCAGTCCTGGAGGCCCTGGGTGCCGAGTACGACGGTCAGCACGGTGACCAGGCCTGAGCCCAGGGCGTAGCCGACGAAGGTGCCGAAGTCGAGCCAGCTGCCGAGGAACCCGCGCCGGCGGTCGGGGGCGTATTCGGCGATGTACGTGGTGGCGCCCGCGTATTCGCCGCCGGTCGAGAAGCCCTGGACCAGACGGCAGACGAGGAGCAGGAGCGGGGCGACGACGCCGACGGCGGCGTACGTGGGCAGGAAACCGACGGCGAAGGTGCTGGCCGCCATCATGATCATGGTGGCGGGCCAGCACCTTCTGCCGTCCGACGCGGTCGCCGAGCGGCCCGAAGACCAGTCCGCCCAGGGGGCGGACCAGGAACGCGGCGGCGAAGGTGGCGAAGGCGGAGACGACCTGCACCCCGGGGGAGCTGTCGGGGAAGAAGACCTTGCCCATCGTCCCGGCGAGGTAGGCGTAGACACCGAAGTCGAACCACTCCATGGTGTTGCCCAGGGCGGCGGCGGTCACGGCGCGCCGTACCTGCGGCCGGTCGGAGACGGTCACGTCCTCGCTGCGGATCGTCGTCTTGCGGCGGCGGATGGTGGAGCTGACGTCGCCCACTACCCCGTGCACCGACACGTACCCGCTGCAGGACGCGGCGGCGTGGGCGGTGCCGGTGGAGACGGAGAGGAAGCCCAGGGAGAGGGACGCGACGAGCACGGCGCCGGTGACGGACGTGCGCATGCGGGCGAGGTTCGAGGGCAGTTCTCCGGTTGGTTCGCCGGGGCGGACGGGGAAACCGGGCGCGGGCGGGTCGCCGGCGCCCGGTGCGCTCGGTCAGGAGCCCTTGTAGGAACCGATCGGGGTCGCTGTTCCGCAGGACGTGCCGCCCAGCTTCTGCACGGAGGAGATCTTGTCGTGGAGGCCGAACCAGTCGCCGAGCTTGGACACCGAATAGCCGGGACGGACGCAGTACTTCGCGCCCTGGTTGTAGGCGTCGACGTACACGTACCAGGACACGCTGTTGCGGTTCCACAAGGAGTCGAACCGGTCGTTGTCGCCGCCGAGGGCGGGCGCGGAGGCCGTGTAGGCGGTGAAGATGCCGGCGTAGTTGTCGTCGGACCAGGCGCACAGGCGGTTGTCGGCGCACTGGGCGGTGCTCGCCGACGCGGGTGCCTGAGCGGTCGCGAAGGCGATCACCGCGGCACCCAGGAGGACCGCGGCGCGCTCCCCCGCCCGCCGCGGCCGGGATGTGCGGCTCCCTGTCGGCGCCTTCAAGACTTTCATGCGCATGCTCTCACCTCTGTTGTGGATGTGCGGACGTGCGGATGTGGTGCCGATCGCAGTCGCGGGCCGGCGCCGTCACGCATCCTGCTGACGACCGGCCCGCGGCGGCCACGGCCTTAAGCCACCGCTTAAAAGGGATGGCCGGCCTCCGTGCGCCGGCTCGTCCCACCGAGCAACTGACGCCCCAGGGCGGTCGTCACGTGCAGTACGGAGCCGCCCCGACGGCTCGTGGTGATGAGGCCCGCGCCGCGCAGGGCGCCGGCGTGCTGACTCGCCGCGGCCGGGGTGATGCCGAGCCGCCGGGCCAGTTCGGTGGTGCCGCAACCGTCCGTGACGAGGCGCAGCGCGGCGGCCCGGGTACGGCCGAGGAGGGCGCCCAGGGCCTCATCGACGGTCGGGTCGGAGCCGTCCTGCCACAGGGCGGAGCCGCTCGCCGGGTCGGTCACCGCCGGTACGGTCAGCCGGGGTACCGACTCGTCGTCGTACGGGTCGTACAGCAGGCTGAGTTCGCGCCAGGAGAAGACCGTCGGCGCGAGGACGAGTCCCCGGCCGCCCAGGTGGACGTCGACGGAGCGGGGGTGTCTCACCTCCAGCACCGGAGGGGTCCAGCGCACCAGCGGCGGGCACAACGATGCGAGCAGGCCCTCGACGCCGGTCTCCAGGAAGGTACGGGCGTACTGCGCGCGTACCGCGTCGAGCCGGGAGCGGGCGACGGTCCAGTAGGGGCCGACGGTCACCCGGTGGCAGGCCACGAGGGCCGCCGCCAGTTGCCGGCGCGCCTCGCCGTCCCCGTCGGCGACGGTCCTCGCCCAGGAGGAGTGGACCGGGCCGAAGGCGACCGCCTCCAGCTCGCGGCGCACGCGGGTGCGCGGAGCGCGCAGCAGGGTGTCGACGGCCTGGTCGATGTCGGGCGAGTCCCCCGCCAGGGTCAGCAGGTCCAGTCCCGGGCCGCGGTCCGGCATGAGCGCCGTGAGCGGCTTGGCGTCCTCCGGTAAGCGCCCGGTCACCTTCGCCCGCCAGCGGTGGAAGGGCACCGCGAGGGAGCGCCTGCCCAGCATCTCCAGGCTGTAGTACGTCTCCGCGGCGGCGCCGATCGTGGTGGCCACTCGGGTGCGGGCGAGATCGTCCGCGGTGAAATGAATACGCAGCACCACTGGCCCCACTGACCCCGGACCGCTACGGCAACGCGGGTTGGTCCGATGTCACTCGCGGCCGGCCGCTCGGGTGGCGGCGGAAGAGAGTGTGGGGCGTTCACCGGTGGTGCTTCAACGGCGTTTCCGGACCTTTTGCGCGCCGGTGGCCGATGTCCCGATGAGGGCGGACACCGGCCACCGGGGTCAGTGGGCCGTCAGCCGGCCTTGGGTGCGGCCGGTTGATGACCGGGATACACGTGCCGGGGAGTAACGATGCCGGTGACCGCCTTGCCGAAGAGCGTGCTCGGCTCCTGGCCGTTGTGCAGGATGTCCGTGTTGAGGACGATCACCATCGTCGCCTGCGCCTGGGGCAGGTAGACCACGAGGCACTCGTAGCCGGGGAGCGAGCCGTTGTGGCCGATCCAGCCCTGGACATTGAAGATGCCCAGCCCGTAGCCGTCACCCGAGGCGTTGATCGGTTTGGTCTTCAGCCGCTCGGCCTGCGTCGCGGGTGTCAGCAGGGTGCCGGTGGCGACGGTGTGCGCCCAGCTGCGCAGGTCCTGCATGTCGGAGGTCATCGCACCGGCGGCCCAGGCCCAGGAGGGGTCCCAGTCGGTCGCGTTCTCGACCTTGCCCGTCGCCGTCTGGTTGGTGTAGCCCTGCGCGTGGGGGTCCGGGAACTCCGCGCCGGCGGGGAAGAGCGTGTGGTGCAGCCCCGCCGGCCCGACGACGTCGCGCATGATGACCTCGTGGAGCGGCCGGCCGGTGATCTTCTCGATCACCAGGCCGAGGAGGACCAAATTGGTGTTGGAGTAGTCGAACTGGGCGTCCGGCTGGAACTGGATGCCGTGCTTGAAGCTGTAGCCGAGCAACTGCTGCGGGGTGAAGGGCCGGTCCGGGTCGGCCTCGAACGCCTTGTCGAAATCCGCGTCCTCGCTGTAGCTGAACAACCCGCTGCGCATGCCCGCCAGTTCGCGCAGGGTGATGTGGTCCCCGTTCGGCACGCCCTGGATGTACTTGCCGATGGGGTCGTCCAGGCCGATCTTCCCTTGGTCGACCAGCCGGAGGAGGGCGGTGACCGTGAAGGTCTTGGTCTCGCTGCCGATGCGTATGCCCAGCGCTGTCGTCATGGCGGCGCCGGTCGCCTTGTCCGCCACGCCGAAGGACTTCACGTAGCTGCCCTTGCCGGGCGCCCACAGCCCCACGGCCACGCCGGGCACCTGCGTCTGACGCTGGACGAGCCGGATCGCGGCGTCGAGCTTCGCGGCGACGGCCGGGGTGAGCTGCGCGAACTCCCCGTCCGGGGAGGGCGCGACGGGGGCGGACCGGGCCGTGGCCGGCGCGCCGTGCGCGGAGCCGGCGGCGGCGGGAGCGATGAACAGACCTGCGGCGGCAGCTGCCACGCAGGCCCGGTGCAGCCGAATGCGGTACGGCTTCACGGCGTGGCCTCCAGTGGTACGAGGACCCGAGCAGGACCAGGGTAGGTCAGCCCCGGCCGGGCCGCCCGGCGAGCCGCCCGGAGCGGACCCGGAACACCGGTCGGCCGCGGTTCGTTGGGCCTCGCATGACCACACCTGTGACTTCGGGAGCGGCCCGGACAGTGGACCGCAGGGAGGGCCGGTTCGGCGAGGTCGTACTGCGCCAGCGCGGCGCCGTGTACGAGATCATCGCCAACGGCTGCTTCCTCATGGACACCTCCGACGGACGCTCGGAGCGGCTGCTCGTCGACGCCGCGTACCTGGCACTCGACCCGCCGCCCGGCAGCCCGCCGCCGGACCTGCTGATCGGGGGACTGGGCGTCGGCTTCTCGCTGGCGCACGCCGCCGGGCAGCCGCACTGGGGACGGATCGCCGTCATCGAACGGGAAGAGGCGATCATCGAGTGGCACCGGACCGGGCCGCTCGGCGCGATCTCCGCCAGGTCCCTCGCGGACCCGCGGACGACGGTCGTCCACACCGACCTCGTGGAGTACCTCGCGACGTCCGCCGACCGGTACGAGGCGCTCTGCCTGGACATCGACAACGGCCCCGACTGGACGGTCGACGACGAGAACAGGACCCTCTACTCCCCGGCCGGCCTCGCGGCGTGCCGTGGCCGGCTCAACCCCGGCGGAGTCCTGGCCGTATGGTCGGCACAGCACTCCCCCGCCTTCGAACACGCCCTGCGCGAGGCGGGCTTCACCGACGTCCGCACCCGGGAGGTGCCCGTCGCCCGAGGAGTCCCGGACGTGGTCCACCTGGCGCGCGAACCCGGGTGAGCCGCTGCCCGGCGTGATGGACAGGCGTTCGGGCCGCGGCCCCGTCCCGAGGTGCCGGCCCCCATCCGCTGCCGGCCGGTCGAGGGGCGGCGTGGCGGGTGGGTGGCGCGCTCGGTTCGGCTCCGGCCGGACGAACCTGCCCGCCGCGGAACGGCTGGTCGGTGACCTCCCGGCAGGAGGTCCACCCGGTCGAGTTCGAGCAGCTCGGCGAGCCTCTGCGCCGGCCGGCCGCGAGGACCGGCGAAGGGGGCCGGGCGGGGACGGCGCCGTCGGGATCGGATACCTGAGGTTCTGCGAGGCCGCGGCCGCGGAAGTCCTCCGGGTGGAGAACGGGCAGGTCAGCTGGCCGCAGTAGGGTCAAATCGGTTCCGCGCAACGGCGCCCGGATGCGCATCGCGGGCCTCTGGAACATCCTGGGAGCGCTGGACAACGAGCCAAAAGGAGATCGGTCATGTCCGTGATGGACAAGCTCAAGCAGATGCTCAAGGGACACGAGGACAAAGCCGGCCAGGGCATCGACAAGGCCGGTGACTTCGTCGACGAGAAGACCCAGAACAAGTACCGCGCCCAAACCGACATGGCACAGGACCAGCTCAAGCGGCAACTCGGGCCGGACGAGCCCCCGCCGCCGCCCACCCGGTAACCGCCGGCGGTAGCCGCCGGACCGCCCGCGCCGGTGGGCAGCACGGTGCGGGCGTCGGGGCGTGTGACGCGAGATGATGGCCGGCATGACGAGTTGGCTGACGCGCCACGCCACGCTGGTTCTGGCGTGCTCAGCGGTCGCACACCTGGTGGTGGCCTTCTGCACGGCGGACATGTTCGACCTCCGGGTGTACCGGGAGGGCGCGCCCGGCATCCTGACCGGCCACCTCTACGACTTCCGGCTGGCCCGCGCCGATCCGCAGGCACTGCCGCTCCCCTTCACCTACCCGCCCTTCGCGGCCCTGGTGTTCCTGCCGCTGGCGTACCTGCCGTGGTGGCTGACGCAGGTGCTGTGGCAGTTGCTCTCCCTGGCCGCCGCGGTGTACCTGGTCCGGGGCTCGTTCGCGCTGCTGGATCCGAGCAGGGCGCCGGAGCCCGCTCGGGTCCTGCTGTGGACGGCGCCGGTGCTGTGGCTGGAACCCGTGCTCCACGGGCTCTCGCTCGGCCAGGTCAGCCTTCCGCTCGCCGCGCTGTCGCTGGCCGCCGCACTGCGGCCGGGTCCCGTGGCGGCGGGCGCCGGAATCGGTCTCGCGGCCGGCATCAAGCTGACCCCGGCGGGCGGCGTTCTGTACCTGCTGGCGGCGGGCCGGCGCCGGGCCGCGGCGTGGGCGGCCGGCGCGTTCGCGGCGACGGTCGCCGTGGCCGCGCTCGCGGCCCCGGCCCAGTCCTGGCGGTACTGGCGCCACATCCTCGGCGACAGCGGGCGCATCGGGCCGATGGCCTCTGTGGAGAACCAGTCGCTGCGCGGCTGCCTGGCCCGGCTCCTCGGGCACGACGGCGGTGTCCCGGGCCTGTGGTGGCCGGCCGCGGTGCTCCTCGCCGCGGCCGCGACGGCCCTCGCGCTGCGGGCCGCGGTGCGGCGGGGCGACCGGCTGGCCATGATGCTGGCCGCCCAGTTCTTCGTCCTGCTGGCGAGCCCGATCTCGTGGAGCCACCACTGGGTGTGGGTGGTCCCGGCGCTGATCTGGCTGCGGTACGGACCCCTGCGCGGGCGGCGCCTGACCGTGGCGGCCGCCGCGGTCTGGGTCCTGACGGCCGGCGCCTGGGTGGTCCCGGCACTCCACGCGGTGGCCCCGGCGGGCCGCCCCGTGCCCTGGCCCGTCGCGGTGGCCGCCTGCGCTTACCCGCTGGCCGCCGCCCTCACCCTGGCGGCCGTCGCGTCTTCGCGGCCGCCCGCCCCGGCCCCGCCGCCGGGCCCGTTCCCGGTTGCGGGGCGTACCGCCTCCCGCGGCGGCTGACCGGAACCGGCCGGGTCTACGGACGGGCCGGGGGGCGAAGTGCCGTCAGGCCTGGCCGGTCTCGAAGCGGGCCACCTTGCCGCCCTCCACGGTGAACCGCCAGGCGGTGCGCATGCTGCCCCACGTGTCGTTGCGGAAGTCGGCCACCAGGCCGAGCCCGTCGTCGCTTTCGGTCTCGACGTCCATGTGTCCGCCGGAGCCGAAGATCTCCCGCTCGGTCCAGTCGGCGAGGTCACGGTCACTGCCGTCGTCCGACATCGTGGCACCCGCGGTCAGGGACGCGGCGAACGCCTGCCGGTCCCCGGCGTTCAGCGCCGTGACGAAGACGCGCACCGCCGGTTCGGTCAACTGGTCGGGAGGGATGGCCATCGCTGTTCTCCGTGACTGTCGGGGTGGACGCCGTGCTGGTATTGGACCCCAAGGAGCCCTGCTCTTCGAGGTCCGCCGGGCGCGTGTCGGGGATCGGTCCGGGCACGCGGCGGTCCGCGCACTGGCTACCCTCTTGACGTGAGCAGCGCAATGGTGGACCGCCGACGGGTGGTGGCGGCGGGGCTCGGCGCCGTCGCGTCCGCCATGGCCGGAGCCTGCGCCGGGTGCTCCCGGGCGCCGGGTCCGACGACCCGGCTGCGGCTCGCGACGGGCCCCGAGGGAGGTCCGTACAACGCGTTCGGCGAGGCCCTCGCGCGGGCCGTCGCGGCGAGCGGCAGCCGCCTGCGAATCGTTCCCGTGAGCACCGCCGCCAGCGTGGACAACCTGCACGAGCTGGACGCCGGGTCCGTCGATCTCGCGCTGGCCATGGCGGACGTGGCCGAGGGCGCCGCGCTGGGGCGCGAGCCGTTCGCCCGCCCGGCCGCGGTGACGGCGCTGGCGCGGGTCTACGTGAACTACACGCACCTCCTCGTGCCGGCGCAGGGGCCGGTACGGTCGGTGCGGGACCTGGCCGGACGTCCGGTCGCAGCGGGTGCGGCGGGCTCGGGCGTCCAGGTGCTGGCGGGGCGGGTGCTGCGGGAAGCCGGGCTGGGCGGCGGCCCCTCCCCCGCGCGCGAACGGCAACTGGGCCTCGCCGAGTCGGCGACGGCACTGCGCGAGGAGACGGTCGACGCGCTGTTCTGGTCTGGGGGCGTGCCCACCCCGGCGCTGTCGGCGCTCTCGCACGAGCTGTCCCTGCGGTTCCTGCCGCTGGACGGGTACGTGGGACCGCTCCGGGAACGCCACGGGCCCGTGTACACGGCCGTCACCCTCCCGGCCGGTGCGTACGGACTGGCGGAACCGGTGGGAACGGTCGGGGTCGCCAACTACCTCCTGGCGCGTGCGGACGTACCGCAGGGCGCGGCGCATGACCTGCTCACGGTGGTCTTCGACCGGTGGAGCGACCTGCTGCGTGAGGTGACGGCGGGCGCCCGGCTGGAGCCCAGGTTCGCCATCTCGACCGGCCGCGTACCGCTCCACCGGGGTGCGGTCGCGTACTACCGGTCGGTGTACGGCTGAGGGGCTACGAGGGCGGGAGCCGCAGCTCGAAGGCCAGCCCGCGGGGCGTGTTGCCGCTGACGTCGAGCCGGCCTCCGCTGATCCGGGCGATCTCGTCGGCGATGGCCAGCCCCAGTCCGCTGCCGGGGACGTTCTGGTGCTCGGGGGAACGGCCGAAGCGCCTCAGCAGCAAACCGAGTTGGTCCTGCGGGACTCCGGGGCCGTCGTCCGTGACCCGGACGACGGCCTGCCCGTCTTCGGCGTCCCGCACCGCGCCGACGACCACACGGCCGCCGGGCGGAACGAACTTGACGGCGTTGTCGAGAAGGGCGTCCAGGATGCGGCCGGCGGCGTCGGGCAGGGCGGTCGCCCACAGTCCCTCGCGGAGGCCGGAGGTCGTCAGCTCCAGTCCGGCGGCGTCGAACACCGGGGTCCAGGCCGTCACCCGTTCCCGTACCGCCCGCGACACGTCCTGGTCGCCCAGCTCCGCGGCGCCCGACTCCACCCGCGCCATCGCGAGCAGACCGTCGAGCAGCTCCTCCAGCCGCTCCGCCTCGTCGAGGGCGCGGGCGTGCTCGGCGCGGCCGGGACCGGGGGCGATGTGCGGCTCGACGTTCTCCAGCTGGAGCACGAGGGTGGCGAGCGGGTTGCGCAGCTGGTGGGAGGCGTCGGCGACGAAGTCGCGCTGGCGGCCGATGGCGTCGGCCATGGCCTGCGCCATGGTGTTGAAGTGCTGCCGCAGGCGGCGCAGTTCGGGCGGACCGGTGTAGGAGACGGGCGCGCGCCTGGAGGCGTCCCGCCGTCAGCCCTTCCACCGCCCGGTCCAGGTCGAGGACCGGACGCATCAGCCAGCGCGCGGTTCCCGCCGCGACGAGGGCGGCCGCCGCGAAGGCGGCGAGCGCCCCGGCGGCGATCAGCGACCAGCGGACCGTCACGTCCCGGCGGGCCGCCCCCGTGGGCACGGACATCAGGACCGCCCCGCTGACCCGCTCGTCCCGGCCCACGGGTTCCGCGACGACGACGCGTTGCGGACCCCACGGGCGCAGGGTCGGCAGCCGGTCGGTGGAGCGGCCGGTCAGGGCCCGGCGACGGGCGTCCGCCGTCTCGGCGGAGGAGGCCGGCGAGACGGGTCCGGCCTGTGCGAGCGTGCGTCCCGCCGGGTCGACGACGAGCACCCCGGCGCCGTACAGCTGCGCGTACCGGCCGATCTCGGCGGACAGCTCCGACCGGTCGGCGGCGGTACGCATCCGGTCGGCGAGGTCGGCGAACCGCACCGCCTCCGAACGCCGTTGCAGGAGCAGGTGCTCGGTCCGGCCGCGGGCGTACGCGTCGGCCAGGGGCAGGCAGAGCAGCAGCGCGGCGGTGCCCATGAGCACCATCAGTACCGCGAGGAGGCGGCGTCTCACCGCCCCGTGTCCGCTCCATCGCGTACGGCGGGCGAACCGAGTTGGTAGCCGAACCCGCGGACGGTGCGCACCAGGGCGGAGCGGCCCGTCTTGGCGCGGATGCCGGCCACGTGGACGTCCAGTGACCGTGAGGCGCCGAGGAAGGCGTCGCCCCAGATCCGGTCCAGGATCTCCTCGCGGGAGTGGACTTCGTCCGGGCGGGTGGCGAGGAAGGCGAGGACGTCGAACTCGCGTCGGGTCAGGTGGACTTCGCGGCCCGCCACGGTGACCGTGCGGCCCGCGAGGTCGACTTCGACGTCTCCGGTGGACACCGGACGGCGGGTAGACCGGGCGCTGCCGGCAGGCCCGGCTGCCGACCGGTCCGGCGGGGTGCCCGTCCGGCGGCGCACGGTGTCGATGCGGGCGAGCAACTCGGCCATCCGGAACGGCTTGACGACGTAGTCGTCCGCACCGGCCCGCAGGCCCTGCACGATGTCGCGCTCTTCGCAGCGCGCGGTCACGACGATCAGCGGCGCATCGCAGACGGTGCGCAGCCGGCGCAGCAGTTCCAGCCCGTCCAGGTCGGGCAGGCCCAGGTCGAGCAGGACGAAGTCGGCTTCGTGGACGTGCCGCAGGGCGTCCAGGGCGCGGCCGGCCCGGCGGACCGTGTGGCCGCGCTGGGCGAGCGCGGTGCCGAGGGCCTGGGCCATGCGGTCGTCGTCCTCGACCAGAAGGGCGTGCATCGGCAGTCCTCCTCGTCACGCGCACGGACCGGCAGCCGGGCCTCCCCCGCCCGACCGGTCGGCCCGGTGCAGCAGCTTACGTGAACTGCCGCCCGGGCCGTCCGCGCAGCTCAGCGGGCCGCCTCGCGGGCGCCGGCGGCCGGCTGGCCCGCGTGGTCGGCGGCGCTGGCCGGGCCGTCGGCCGCCGTCTCCGCTTCCGCTTCCGAGCGGCTGAGCGCGGCGTGGCGGGTGTCGGGCATCAGGACGTAGGTCACGAGGGAGACGAGCGCACAGCCGGAGACGTACCAGAAGAACATCTTCTCGTGGCCGGCGTCCTTGAACCACAGCGCCACGTACTCGGCCGTGCCGCCGAAGAGGGCGTTGGCGACGGCGTACGGCAGTGCCACGCCCAGGGCGCGCACCCGGGTCGGGAACAGCTCCGCCTTGACCGCCGCGTTGATGGAGGTGTAACCGGTGACGATCACCAGCGCCAGCAGGGAGAGCCCCAGCGCGGACCAGTACGAGGACGCCGACCCGAGGGCGGTCATGATCGGGTAGGTACCGACGGTGCACCCCACCGCGAAGGTGATCAGCAGCGGGCGGCGGCCGATCCGGTCGGACAGCATCCCCGCGAAGGGCTGGAGGACGGCGAAGAGGGCCAGGGCGGTGAAACTGACCAGGGTGGCGGTCGTCTTCGCCATGCCGGCGCTGCCGACGAGGTACTTGGTGAGGTAGGTGGTGTACGTGTAGTAGGCCACGGTTCCGCCGAGCGTGAGCGCCATGACCAGACCGGCTTGCCGCCGGTACTGCCACAGGGCCTTGAGGGTGCCGCGTGCGCTGTCGTCGTGTGCGGCGGGGTCGGAGGACTCCTCCCGGAACGCGTCGGTCTCCTGGAGCCGCCTGCGCAGCCAGAAGACGACCACCGCGAACAGGGCTCCGAAGACGAACGGCACGCGCCAGCCCCAGTCCTGGAGCTGGGCTGTGGTGAGCGTGTGCTGGAGGGTGATGAGGATGCCGAGTCCGAGCAGCTGACCGCAGGTCATCGAAACGTACTGGAACGAGGAGCCGAGGCCCCGCCGGTCGCGGGCCGACGCCTCGGTGAGGTAGGTGGCGCTGGCCGCGTACTCGCCGCCGATGCTCATGCCCTGGAGCAGGCGGGCGAGCAGCAGCACGAGCGCGCCCGCGTAGCCGGCCTGCCCGTACGTCGGGGCGACGGCGATGAGGAGGGCGGCCCCCGACATCATGGCGACGGTGAGGGTGAGCGCGCTCTTGCGGCCGCGCCGGTCGGCGGCACGGCCGAGGATCCAGCCGCCGACGGGGCGCATCAGGAAGCCGACCGCGAAGATGCCGGCCGTGTTCATCAGCTGGGTGGTGGGGTTGTCGCCGGGGAAGAACGAGTCGGCGAAGTAGATGGCGAAGCTCGCGTAGACGAACCAGTCGTACCACTCCACGAGGTTGCCGAGGGACCCGCCGACGAGGGCGAGTCGGCGCCTCTTGCGGGCGTCGGCGGGCGGCGCCGGGGGCAGGACGGCGGACGAGGACATGGCGGCTCCAGACGGAAGTCCCCGAGGGGGAAGGACGAAGTTCCCAGAGCATGCGTCGCCCGGCCCGGCGGGACAAGGAACGCCGCCGAGATCTAACGTCCCGCTAAGGAAGCCCCCGGGCCGGTCCCCGGCGGCGCCGGCCGGCAACCGCTTCCGTACACTCGCCGGATGACCGAGATGCGGTGCACTTACTGCGGCGGGGGCGAACTCGATCCCGGATTCGTCGAGGACACCGGTCAGTCCGCTCCCGGGTACGCCCGCTGGATAGCCGGGCCCCTGGAACGGGGCCTGTTCGGCGGAGCGAAGCGGCTGGGGCGCCCCCGCCGCCAGATCGACGCCTGGCGCTGCCGGCGGTGCGGGCACCTGGAACTGTTCGCCACGCACCCCGCCTGAACCCCTCGGCGGCCTCCCGCCCGGGCCGGACGGACAGGCGGTCAGCGGCTGCCGACGAGGTCGTTCCCGGCCGGCGCCCGCCGCCGTACGGCCCACACGCCGGGGGCGAGGAGGAGCACGAGGGTGGCCAGGGTCATCACGACCGCCCCGGCGAGCAGGACGGAGTCCGGCCCGACGGAGGCGGCCGTGGCGCCGACGATGAGGTACCCGAGCGGCACCGCCATGAGTTCGCCGGTCGAGCCGAGGGAATTCACCCGGCCCAGCAAACCGGGCGGCAGCTGCTCCTGTAGGGCGGTGTGCCAGCAGACGATGGCGATGTCCAGGCCGATGCCGGCCAGGACCGCGCCGGCCGCCACCACGACGAGCGGGGCGCGGAGTCCGAGAGCGAGCAGCGGAAGCGCCGACGGCAGGTTCGCACAGACGCACACGACCATGATCCGGTGGGGTTTCCACTTGAGGGATATGAATCCACCGCCGAACAAGCCGAGGGCGAAGGCTCCTTGAACGGTTCCCCAGGCGGCGGCGCCCAGGTTCCGGTCATGGGCCACGACGGGTCCCAGGAGCTGGTAGCCGCCGAGCCACAGCGCGACGACGACCGTGCCCGAAAGCACGTACGACCAGAGCCAGAAGCGGCCCGAGAAGGCCGCCCAGCCCTCCTTGAAATCCCGTAGGGCCGATGAGGTCCGCTTTTCCTGCACGGAGCTGCCGATGCCGCCGACGAGAACGGCTGCGACGGCAAAGCTGGCACCGTCCCAGGCCAGTGTCCACTCCGGTCCGATCAGCGCGACCAGCAAGCCGCCCACCGCCGGCGCGACGATTTTGACCGCGTTGACGGGAAGGCGCATGAGCGCGTTCGCTTCCTGGATTTCGTCCGCTCCGACAAGGTCGGGAAGAAGGCTGTTCATCGCGGGCTGCGCGAGGGCGGAGGCACCGCCGGCGAGGACGGCGAAGGCCGCGACCCGCGTGACGTCCGCCGTTCCCGAGGCCACGAGCAGGGCAACTCCCGCCTGCGTGAACGCCGATATGAGGTTGCCGAACACGATGACCCGCCGCCGCGACAGCCGGTCGGCGATCACGCCTCCCACGAGCAGCATGATCAGTTGCGGAACGGTGTTGCAGGCCAGGACGATCGCGAGCGAGTCCGGACGGTCGTCGAACCCGAGCACCGCGAAGGCCAGGGCGACCGGCGCCATGGCCGAGCCGCTCATCGAGATGATCCGGGCCAGGACGAACAGACGGAACGGCTTGTGCCGCAGTACGGAGAAGGAGGAGGTGACAGCCACCCGGCGCACAGTACAACCCGCCCCGGGCGGTTCTCAGTTCAGCGGGCGTCGGTAGCGGAGCTCGGTGAGGGCGACGTCGTCGTAGAGGTCGTCCCGGCTCCCGCCGTCGGGCCGGTAGCCGGCTCGCTCGTAGAAACGCCGGGCTTGCCGGTTGTCCTCGAGGACCCACAGGGCCAGGGCCTGGAACCGCTGCCCCGCCATCCGGGCGTGGACCTCGCCGAGCAGCGCGCGGCCGACTCCCCGGCCGATCAGGTCGGGTCGGACGTAGCAGGCGTGGATTTCCGCCGTCCGGCTGCCGGCCGGCACCGGCCCCCGGTAGGGACCGCAGCTGGCCCAGCCCACCGGAGCGCCGTCGGCGTCGAGGGCGACCAGGTCCGTCGACCGCCGGAGCGGGTGCGCGAACCAGGCCCGGCGCTGTTCCGCATCGCTCTCGACCGTCATCGCGTCCAGGTACGCCTGGGGAACGATCCCCGCGTACGCGGACTGCCAGCCCCGCACCCGGATCGCCGATACCGCGTCGACGTCGCCTTCGTCCATGTCCCGTACCCGCACCATCCCGCCACCCTAAGCGCCAGCTCGGTGAGCCGAACCGCTGCCGCCCTTTGCGCGTTCGGGTGACACACCGCCACATCGACCGCCACCGTCGCGTTAGGCAGGACGACTTCCCCTCAGGGACCCGTTTCCGCTCAAGCTAAGGAATGCTCGAGAATGCTGAAGAACATGATGATCGCCGCAGCTGCCACCGCCGCCGCGCTCGGTGCGGGCGCTGCCGTGGCCGCCCCGGCCATGGCCATCGGCAATGACAACGGGATCAACACCGTCAACGGCAACGGCGCCTCCCAGATCTACGGCAACCAGAAGACCGACGGCGCCATGAGCCCGCAGCTGAGCCTGGTCCAGGGCACGCTGAACAAGCCCTGCATCGGCCTGCCGGCCAAGGTCAACGCCCAGTCGCTGGTGGCGATCATCGCCAACATCGGTGTCCAGGACATCAACGTCCTGTCCAACCCGCAGAACCAGCAGTGCACCGAGAACTCCACCCAGGCCAAGGGCGACGAGTCCCTGTCGCACATCCTGGACAACATCCCGGTCCTGTCCGGCAACCTCTCCGCCGGCAGCTGACCTGCCGGTCCGCGCGGCGAAGGGCCCCGGCCTCCCCGAGGAGGCCGGGGCCCCGGCCGCAGCCGGCGGGTGGTGGCCACAGCCGGGCTTCGGCATGATGCGGTGATGATCGCTTCGATAGCCCCTGTGGTACCGGCCGGCAGTATGAGTGGTGGCGGCCAGCCGTCGTTCCGCCTCGCCAGCGGCTTCGTATTGCGTCCGTGGCGGTGCGAGGACGCCGAAGTGCTGGTGGCCTCCTGCCGCGACCCCGGAGTCCGGCAGTGGAACCGGCCCGTGGAACTGTCGTCGGACGCGGCGCGTGCGAAGATCGCGCGGTGGGAACGGGGCTGGCGGGCCGAGGAGGCCGCGATCTGGGCGGTCTGCGGGACCGGGGAGGGCGAGCCGGTGGGCCTGATCGGGCTGGCGGACATGGACCTCCGGGGCGGCAGCGCCGAGTTCCTGTACTGGCTCCTGCCCGCCGGGCGCGGTCACGGGGTCATGGCCGACGCCACGCTCCGCGTCAGCCGGTGGGCCGTCGACGAACTGGGCCTGCACCGGCTGAGGATCACGCATTCCGTCGCCAATCCGGCGTCCTGCCGGGTCGCGACGAGGGCGGGGTTCCCCCTGGAGGGAGTCATGCGGAGCGCTCTGCTCCACGCGGACGGCTGGCACGACGAGCACCTCCACGCACGCGTCAAGGGCGATCCCTGGCCTTCCGGCCAGACCGGGTGAGGCGCGCGGGTCCAAGCCGCCGCTTGGGTCGGGCCAAGCGGACCCGAGGATTGACCTGGGCTTCGCCCCGCGTGAGGATTTCGTCGGCCGGTCCGACCTGATCCGATCCGAGAAGGCGTGATCCAGATGGCGCTCCCCGCCGACACCGTCTCCGCCGCCCTGCGCCTGCTGGACGAGCTCGGTGCCACGGCCACCGAGCATCCGGGGGGGCACTCTCGGCGCGCACCTGCAACGGGTCCGGCAGCAGCTCGAACGCTGGGCGGCCCGCCCCGCGCTGCAACTCGCGGGGCTGTGCCACGCGTTCTACGGCACGGACGGGTTCGCCACTGCTCCCCTGCCGCTCGCAGGGCGCCCCGGACTGGTGGCGGTGATCGGCGCCGAGGCCGAGTCGATCGTCTACCTCTACGCGAGCTGCGACCGCGCTGCCTCCTACCCCACGCTCGGCGACACCGACGCGCCGGTCCGCGACCGGTTCACCGGTCGCACCTTCCTCCCCACGCTCCGGCAGCGCCGGGACTTCGTCGAGCTCACCGCCGCCAACGAGCTGGACATCGCACGCGTCGACCCGGGCTTCCGCGCGGCCTCCGGAGCCGGCCTCCTGGCGCTGTTCACCCGGCTCCAGGCGTTGTTGAGCCCGCAGGCGTGGAGGGACTGCACCACCGTACTGGCGGTCAGGCCGGGTGGCCCGGCTGGAAGTCCTTCACGTCGCTGAACCTGAGCAGCGCGGGGCTCCCCGGGACCGGTGGGGACTGCTCGGTGGGCGTCAGGAGGAAGCCGACGTGGTCGCCGCCCGGGATGCGCTCCTCGATCCGACCGACGAACCAGACGCAGGCCTCCGACAGGACCGGGCTGCCGTCCGCGCTCCGGCGCCAGGCGACCCGCGCGAACTTGTCCACGCGATCCCCCGTCTCACTGCCGAACCACCTCGCCAGCTCGCGCTGCTCCCGCCGCAGCACGTGCACGGCGAGGTGGGTGGCCCGGCCGGCCACCGCGAAGGTGTGGTTGGCCTCGGACAGCCACACCATGTAGCGCGCCGGATGGATCGAGCACTGCGAGGCGAAGCCGACGAGGCACCCCGCCCGCTCGGCGCCCGCCGCCGCCGTGACCACGTACATCGGGCCGTCGAGCAGATCCGTGAACGGATCCAGGTCCAACTCCGCCATCACGGCTCCTCACCTCGTCCCGGCCCGGCAAGCGGCGGCTACCCAGCGCACGCGCGTCCAATCGCCCCCGTCAAGGCCGGTCCGTCCGGGTCGGCCGCAGCCCGGTCGGAGGCGCGCGCTCCCTCCAACAGGTGGCGCGCCCCTTCAGCAGGTGACATTGCTCCGAACGGCGGCAAGTCGCCTCCCCGCCGCCGCGTGACCGAGGTCTCGCGCACGCGCGGACGCCGACGGCCCGGGACTCCGGGGGCCGGTTCCGCCACGGGCCGTTCGTTCCCGCGCAACCGGATCACCGCCCGCCGCGGGCGCTCGCTCCTCCATCCGACACAGGCCGTGTTTCCGCGACGGCGGCAGAGGTGATTTCTGATGAGCACATCAACCCCTCTCCACTCAAGGAGCAGTCATGCGCATTCGTGCCGCAGTCACCACCCTCACCCTCGCCGCCACCATGGTCCTCGGCGGCGCCGCCACCGCGCTCGCCCACGGTGACGACGACGACCACAACAGCGGCTCGGCGCACTACGGCGCCTGCCGCCTGTCGGGCGGTGTCAACCACGGCAACCCGGGCTTCGACGGCGCTTGTGGCTTCGGGGCCATCGACTGGCGCTGAACGTCCGAACAGGTGCGCGGCCCGGAGTCCGCTCCGGGCCGCGCCCGTTCGTGAACGGGCGCGGCCGGGGGGCGCGTCAGGCGTGGGACACGACGAAGGCCACCAGGAACCCGAGCACCGTGGTGAGTCCGGTGAGGAGGTGCGCCTGCTCGAACGCCTCCGGGATCATGGTGTCCGCGATCATGGCGAGGATGGCCCCGGCGGCCACCGCCGTGATGGCCGCCAGGATGCTCGGGGAGGCACCGCCGAGGAGGGTGTACCCGGCCAGCGCCGCGAGGGCGGACACCACCGCGATGACCGCCCACAACGTGAAGACGTATGTACGGCTGCGGCCCGCCCGCTTCATTCCGGCAGCGCTCGCCATGCCTTCGGGGAGGTTGCTGATGAAGACGGCCACCACCGTGGCCACGCCCACGCTGCCCCCGCCGAGCAGGCTGGTTCCGATGACCACCGACTCGGGAATCCCGTCGAGCAGCGCGCCCAGCGCGATGGCGTTGCCCGAGCCGGGCTGTTCCCGCTCCGACGGCTGCGCCGGGCCCGACCGCTTGCGGTGGCGGGCTCCGTGCCGGGCCAGCAGTACGTTGGCCAGCGAGTAGGCGGCCGCCCCCGCCACGGCTCCGGCGGCGGTGGGCAGGAGGCCGCCCTCCTCGTACGCCTCGGCCATCAGGTCGAAGGACACGGCGGAGATCAGTACCCCGCTGCCGAAGGCCATGACCAGCGCGATCCACTGGGCGGGCACCCGGAACAGCGATCCCACCGCCGCTCCCACCAGCAGTGCGGCTCCGGCGAACAGACCCCATCCCCCGGCGACCAGCGCTCCCGCCATGACCCGTCCTTTCGCTCGTGTGCGTCACCGCCCCCCTGCCCCGGCGAGCCGCCGCTCACGCCGTCCGGTGCGGGCGGAAGGTCCGCCGTGAACGAGGTCCCGCGGCTCACGCGTAGCCGATGGTCACCTTGCGGAAGCCGAGCGAGCGCAGCAGTCCCCCGAGCATCGCCGTGGTGTTCTGCTCCGCGCGCGCGGCGAGGCCGCTGTCGCGGGCCGCTTCACCGATGTGCTGTACGGCCAGCCGCTGTACGGCCTGTTCACCGGCCGGATTGTCCGAGAAGAGGTCGCCGAGCCGGTCCAGCAGGCCGCGCTGTTTCGACACCGCGTAAGAGCGGTCCGGCTCCAGGGCGGCCGGACCGAGGGTCGCGTGCGGCAGCCGGATCGAGGCCTCGGTACGGTCCGCGTTCACGGTGACGCTCTGCTCGCCGAGGCCGCCCAGTTCGACGTACCCGCTGACCGCGCCCGCGCCGACGTACAGCGTGCGGGTTCCCCGGATCGCGTCGGGCAGGAAGGCCGCGTCCTTCTCCAGGTCCACCACCACCTGGAAGTTGCCGACGGCGCCCTCGTAGCGGTGCATGTCCTGGATCGACTTGAGCAGTGCAGGTCCGGAGCGGTCCCGGGTGTCCTCGCCGAACAGGCCGCCGAAGCCGGGGAACAGGCTGAAACGACCCGCGACGACGAACAGCACCACGATCAGGGCCAGTCCCCCGGCCAGCACTGTCCACCACTGCATCCCGCCCCGGCGCGGCGGGGTGACCGACTGCTCGGAAGAACGCGAAGAGGTCTCCATGGTTCCCGTCTACCCCGTGAGCCCGCCTCCACCTACGGGTCCGCTGACCCGGGACGGTTCAACTCCCTTGGCAGTCAGTGGGTTTGGGCACCGGGGGCATGGGACGGCGCGTTGCGGGCACAAGCGTCCGATCCGGTTTTCGAAGACGTGATGTGAGGTGATGCCCCCATGGCCGTGACCGATGGTCCGGCAGGACGGACGTATGCGGCGGCGCGCGAGGCGGCCGGGTACGTCCGCCGGAGTGTCAAGTCGCCGGGCACCGAGCGCGACGAGCTGCTCCGGCAGGCGAAGACGGTGGTGGCGGCGATGGCCGCCTGGGCCCTGGCGCACCGGCTGCTGCCGCCGACGGTGACGACGTTCGCGCCGTTCACGGCGATCGTCGCCCTCCAGGCCACGCTCTACCGCTCGGTGCGCGAATGCGTCCGGTACCTGGGAGCGATGGTGCTCGGCGCGGCCCTGGCCGCCGGACTCGCGGCGGCCCTGGGCATCCACGCCTGGTCCTTCGGGCTGCTCGCCCTCCTCGCGCTGGTGGTCGGCCGGGCGCGGCACCTGGGTTCCCAGGGGCTCCAGGTCGCGGTCGTCGGCTTCTTCGCCTTCACGGCGGGGCACGGCCGCATCGACTACATCGGCCACCTCGCCGGCTCGGTCTCCCTCGGCGCGCTCTGCGGTCTGTCGGCGCACCTGCTCCTCGCGCCGGCCCGCCACGTCCGGCACCGCCAGCAGGCGGTGGCCGAACTCCACGAAAGACTGCGGCAGGTCGTCACCGAGCTGGCGTCGGCGACCGAGGAGGGCGGTACGCCCACCCGGGAGCAGGTCGGGCGGTGGCGCCGCGACTGCGACCGGGTGGCGGCGGACGCGCCGCACGTCCAGGCGTCGGTCGACGCGGAAGCCGAGAACAGCCGTCTCAACCCGCGCCGCACCGACGGACGGGACCGGGACGTCCTGCCGCGCGCCCAGGAGGCCGGCCGGGCGGCCGGCCGGAGCGCCGCGCACCTCCGCTCCGTGCTCCGCAGCCTGTCCCACTGCCTCGACAGCGGTCATGACGCCCACCTGCCGCGCCGGTTCCTGACCGGGTACGGCGCCGTCCTGGACACGGTGGCCGCGGCCATGGCCCTGGTCGGCCGGCCCGGCAGGACCGACGGGCGGGAGCTCGACGCCCTGGTCCGGCACGGGCTGGCCCTCCACGAGGACCTGGAGTACGCCGTCCAGCGGGACGCCGGGGTACCGGCCCCGGTACGGACCCTGTGCGGCACGCTCCTCACCGACGCCGAACGCCTGCTCCACGAGCTCCGCGCGGCGCTCCCCGAACCCGCCCCCGCAGCCTGAGGCCGCTGCCCCGCCCGCGCGGGGGCGCGCGGCCGGCGGGTCCTAGCGCGGTACGTCCATGTGGAGGCGGACGGTGGTGCCCTGCTCGGCCGTGGAGCGGATCTCGACCAGGTCGCACAGCTGGTGGGCGAGCCAGAGGCCGCGGCCGCCGATCTGGTCGGGGGCCGGCCTGCGCCGTCCGGCCAGGACGTCGGTGATGTGGCCGGTGTCGCGGAATTCGCAGAGGAACGTCGCGTCCTGCGCCCAGGTGCGCAGGGTGCCGCCGCCCCCGCCGTGGCGGATGCTGTTCGTCGCGATCTCGGTGACGGCCACCGCGAGCTTCGGCAGCCGCTCCGCGGGCACTCCGGCGTCGGCCGCGCACTGGGAGGCCTTGGCCCGGATCGCGGCCAGGTCCCCGTGCGTGTAGCTCATCTCCTGGTACGGGTCGCAGGGACCGGCGAGGGCGTCGAAGGGGTACTCCGCGCCGGCGAGGTAGCCCTCGTTGCGCACGTACTGCCCGTCCTGGCTGATCAGGGGGTGGCAGCGGGACAAGGACCGCAGGGCGGCCTGGTCCCCGTCAGCGGTGTCGTAAGGGCACAGCATCGACCACGCCGGGCTCTGCGCGAAGGCCCGGTTCATGAGCCACTCGTGATAGCGCAGCTCGGAGAGTTGCGCGGCGCTGCGCGCCGTGTGCCAGGCGGTTTCGCCGATGCCCCGGACCGGCCTGCCGCCCTCGCCGCGCTCCCTCATCCAGGCGTCCCAGACGGCGACGAGCCGGCCCGGGTTCGGTCCGATGGCCGAGGTGTCCACGAAGGTGACGTCGGGTTCGTCGGCGAGTTCGCCGCGCAGCAGGGACGTCTTGTCCGAGGGGACGGCGACCACCACGGCCTCGCCGCCGTCCAGGGCCTCGTGGATGAAGCCCAGGGTGCCGGACAGGAACTGCGCGTCCCCGTCGTAGGGGTAGAGCTGGTGGCGGAACGGGATCCGGTCCTGCCCCGACGGCTGCGGCGCGGTCGCGGTCATGCGGCCATCACCACCGGCACGCCGGGAGCCGCGTAGCCCGCGAGCTCCCAGCACAGGCGCACGGTGTCGTTGGCGCCTTCGACGATCACCCTGCGGTCCGGCAGGTGCCGGGCCGCGTCGACGAGCGCGTGCATTCCCGCGGCGTCGATCATCTCCAAGGTGTCGAACCGCAGCCTCACCCTGGGCGTCCGCCGTATCGCCGCCCGTACCGCGGCGTTGAACGCCGCCGCACACTCCGAGTCGATCACTCCGTCCACGCTCCACCTGTCGGCGCCGGTGCTGAACATCCGGAAGGCCGGACGCTCCGCGCGGGTGCCCGTCTCATGCGGATGCACACATGCCACCCGCTCCAGAGTAGGCGCGTCCCACAGCGACGGGCGGAAGGCGCAGACCACGATGGCACCGCTCTCCGAGGCGAACTCGTCGAGCTTGAGCTCCTGGGCGAGCAGTTCCTCGGCGCCGTCGGCCGCCGTCGCCGGCATCCGCTCGGCGAGTACCCGCACGGAGCGGAACCCCTCGCGGGCGGCGGTACGGGCCTCACGGCGCACCGCGGCCAGCACGGAATCGGGGTCTGCGGGCCCGGGGAAGTCCAGGATCACGGAGGCGGCGGACCCGGCGTCACGCGGGACGCGGGAGGCGCCGCCGGTGCGTCCGACGACCACGATCTTGTCCCCGTAGAGGGCCCCGTCGGCCACGTAGGCGCGCGCGTCGCCGGGGAACACGGCAGCGGGGTCCATGCGCCAGCAGACGTGGTCCCCGAGCTCGACCTCGTCCAACGTCGCCAGTGCCCGCGCCGCTCTCACTCGTCCCCTTCCGGCGTCGTGACCCCCCGTCCGGCCCACCCGGATACGCCAGCCTACTGGGCGCCGACGGGCGGCCAAAGGCCTGCCCGGCAAACCGCCGGGTGCGGGGCGGTCCACGGCCTGCCACTGCCCGCTCCGGGCGGTCCCAACCACCGGCGGGCCGGCCGGCTCCCGGACCCGGCCGGCCCGCCACAGGAGGCGGCCCGCCCGCGCGTGCTTAGGGTGTTGCCCATGACACGGACCAGCGCCCCCTCCCGTACCCGCCGCCCGCGCCGGTTCGGTTACATGGGCGCCGGGGCGGTGTTCGCCATCGGCATGGCGGGTACGACGCTGCCCACCCCGCTGTACGGCCTGTACCGGCAGGAGCTGGGCTTTTCGGAACTGATGGTGACCCTGGTCTTCGCCGCCTACGCGGTCGGTGTGATCTTCACGCTCCTGGTGGCAGGCGGGTACTCCGACGACGCGGGACGCCGTCCGGTCCTGTTCTACGCGCTGGGGCTGGGGGCCCTGAGCGCGGTCTGCTTCCTGCTGGAGGGCGGGCTTCCGCTGCTGTTCGCGGGCCGGGTGCTGTCGGGGTTCTCGGCGGGGCTGCTCAGCGGGGTGGGTACGGTGGCGGTGCTGGAGCTGGCCCTGCCGGAGCAGAAGGCGCGCGCCGCCCTCGTCGCGACCGCGGCCAACATGGGCGGGCTGGGGTGTGGCCCGCTGCTCTCCGGGGTGCTGGCCGAGTACGCCCCCGCCCCGCTCGTGCTGCCCTTCGTCGTCCATCTGGCCCTGCTGGCGGTGGCGGGCTCCGTGGTACTGGCACTGCCCGAGACGGTGCACGATGCCGATCGGCGGGCGCCGCTGAAGCCTCAGGGCCTGGCCGTCCCGGCTTCCGTGCGCGGCGTGTTCGTCCCCTGCGCGCTGGCGGCCTTCGCCGGATTCGCGCTGCTCGGGCTGTTCACCTCGCTGGCGCCGAGCTTCCTGGCCGAGACCTTGGGCGTGCACAACCTCGCGGTGGTGGGGCTGGTGATCTTCTCGGTGTTCCTGGCTTCGACGGTGGGCCAGTGGCTGGTTGGCCACATGCCGGTGGCGCGGGCGCTGCCGCTGGGCTGCCTGATCCTGGTGGCCGGGCTGCTGCTGGTCGCCGCCTCCCTGTGGGCCGAGTCGCTGGCGCTGCTGGTGGCCGGAGCCGTGTGCGGCGGACTGGGGCAGGGCGTGGCCTTCCGGGCGGGTCTGAGCGCGGTGGGCGACGCGGCGCCGGCCGCGCACCGGGGCGCCACGATCTCCTCGTTCTTCGTGGTGGCCTACACGGGCATCTCGCTGCCCGTGGTGGGCGTCGGCGCGCTGACCCTGTGGCTGGGGCTGGTCGGCGCCGGTCTGACCTTCAGCGCGTGCGCGATCGTGGTCACCTCCGCCACCGGCCTGTACCTGCTGCGGCACGGACCCTCCGCTTCCTGAGGCGCGCTGCCGCACTGCGGCGAAAGTGCGCTCCCACCGCACGCCGTTGACGCACCGCGGGGGCGGCCGGAGAATGTGCCGCGTTTCAACGTGCTGTGCCACGGGGGGAGTTCCATGACGACACCGCGAGCGGCCGAAGAGGACAACGGCAAGGCCCTGCCTCCCGGAACCGCCCGGACGGTGCCGGACAAGGGCAAGTGGGCCGTCGTCCCGCTGAACTCGGGGAAGCAGGCGTACACCCTGCCCGCCGAGTGGAAGGCCGGGGCCCTGCACCACAAGATCGCCAAGGAGAAGCTCAGCTGGATCGCGGAACAGCTGGTCCCCGCGTTCAACGCACAGGACAAGCGCCTGCGCGAGGCGGCGCAGGCGTTCTGGTCGGTGTGCTGGAAGGCGGCCGGCAAACCGGTCACCGACGCCGTCGCCCAGGCCGGTTCCGGCAGTGCTCCCAACCCGCACAGGCTGCTCTGGAACATCCCGCTCATGGTGTCGATCGGCCCGCCCAGTCCCGCCACCGATCCGGGGATGAACTTCGACCCCGACACCGAGCCGGTGCCCGGGGGCCGGGGTGCGCGCCGGACGGATGCCGTCAGCAGCGCGCTCAAGGAGCTGGAGGACGCCTGGTTCAGGGCCTCCGAGGCCCAGAACGGCGCGGGCGCGTACGACGCGGCGCTGTGGCAGGAGCTGGCGCGCCATCTGGAAACCGCCCACCAGGCGTCCCGGGCGACGGACCGCGACGGCCGCGTGCTGTTCCCGCCGCTGTACGAGCAATGGGTGTTCGACTCGAAGACCTCCCAGAACCTGCGCAAGGGGCTGACCTCCTTCCCGACGCCGGACGAGGGCACCAAGATGTTCCGGGACGCCCGTTCCGGGGCACCGGACATCTCCGCGTACGCGGCGAGCGCCGCGCCGGCCGCCACCGCGGCGGCGGCCAGGTCTGTCGACGGCCGACAGGTGGCCCTGACGCTCACGATGGCGGAGAAGGCCGTGCACCACGTGTGCGAGCGGCACACGCCGGCGTTCTTCGCGTTCCGGGGCGTGCAGCGCCCCGTGAACACCTTCTGGCCGGACGTACGGACCTTCGCCGATGCCCGGGACATCGCCGTGCGGATGCTCCCCGCGATCGCCGCCGGCTGCCTGCGCGAGCTGGACCGCGAGGCGGGCAACGACGAACCGACGACATGGGACGGCATGGTCTTCGAGATCGCCAACGAGCGGGTCGGCGAGGAGCTGATCTACTTCAAGGCCAAGATCACCGAGGTGAACGGCACGGACCGGGCCCCCGTCCTGACCGGTACCGTCCAGACCGTCGCCCCGAACGGCGACAACGGCCCCGGCTTCACCCGGGCCGACCTCGACACGATCGGCAAGGTGCTCGGGATGATCGTCTGACAGCCGTCTTCGCCGCCCGCCGGCATCCGCGCCCGGGGAGGGGACGATCCGCTCGCCCGGTGTCCGCCGGGGCTGGTCCGCTGGCATCCGCGCCCGGGGATGGGACCCTGAGACTGGGACCGCGAACGGCGGGCGGAGACCACATGGGCATCCGAACGGATCCGGGCACCGGAACGGGTACGGGCACGGGAGACGGCGGTGCGGAGGGCCGGGCCTCCCGGGCGCTGGTGCAGTTGCGGACCGGGACCGGTGCCGCGGCGGGCGCGGCCCGCCGGTCCGTTCGCGTCACCCTCGCCGCGTGCATCGGCTTCTACACCTTTCTGTACGGGCTGGACCGTCCGGTCCCGGCCACGTACGCGCTGTTCGCCGCCATCTCGCTGGCCGTACTGTCCAGGATCCCGGGCACGGGCCGGCAGCGGGCGGGGCAGCTCGTCCGGGTGCTGCCGGTGGCCTGTGTGCTGGTCACCCTGGGCACCTTGCTCGCCGTGCGGACCTGGGCCGCCGCGGCCGGCATGCTCGTCATCGGCTTCTGCCTGGCCTTCGCGTCGGCCGCGGGACCGCGCCAGGCCGGAGCCGCGCCCGGGCTCCAGTTGCTCCTCATCCTGCCCTGCTTCCCCCCGTACGCCCCCGGCGACCTCGGCGAGCGCCTCGTCGGCGCCGTCGTCGGGATCCTGCTGCTCACCATCGCCGAGGCCTGGGTGCTGCCCGACCCGCCCGTGCCCTCGTACCGCGACCGGGCGGCCGAGGCGGCCGAGGTGGCGGCCCGGTGCGCCGCCACGCTCGCGGCGCCGCCCTACGCGCTGTCCCGGGCGGCCGCGGAAGGCGCCGTGGCCGTCGGCGGGGCGCTGCGGCCCTCGCGGTGCCCGGAGGCGGAGCGGCCCGCCGGTCCGGGGCTGCACGAGCGGGCGCTCGCCCACACCGGCCTCACCGCGCGCACCCTCCTGGCGCGGCTGCACACCCTGCCCGTCCCGCCGGCGGGCGTCACGCCGCTGCCGGAGAACCTCCGCCTGCTCCGGGCGGTGGAAGCGGCGGCGCGGGAGAGCTCCGTACTCCTCGCGGCCCCGTCCGCCGGCCCCGACCGCCCCCGCCAGGCCGACGGGAAGGCCGCGCGGGCCCTGCGCCGGGCGCGCGCCGAGGTTGCGGCCGCCCTGCCCCCGGTACCGGCCGACCGGCTCCGGCAGGCGAGCGTGCTGGAGGTCGCCGACGCCGCGCTGGTGCTGGGCGAGGCGGCGGACATCGCCGTCCGGGGCCGGCGCGCCGCCACCGAGGAGCGGGACCCGGGGCGTTTCTGGTATGCCCGGCACCGTGCGCCCCGGCTGTGGTGGCACCGGATGGCCGCGCACGCGGGGCCGAGGTCCGTGTACTTCCAGAACGCCGTACGGATCGCCCTGGCGCTCGCGGTCGCCCGGCTGATCGCCGGGCTGGACACGCTGCCCCACGGCTTCTGGGCCATGCTGGCGGTGCTGAGCCTGACCCGCACCACGGCCGTCCAGACCCGCCACACCGTACGCAGTGCCCTGACCGGCACGTGCGTCGGCGCCCTGGTGGCGGGCGGCATCCTGACGCTGGCGGGTACGGCGGGCACCGCGTACGCGTTCATCCTGCCGCCCCTGATGCTCTTCGCCTTCGCCACCGGGCCGCTGCACGGCGTCGGATGGGGTCAGGCGACGTTCACGAACGTGGTGGCCATGGCCTTCGCCCAGCTGTCGCCGTCCACCTGGCGACTGGCCGAGTACCGGTTCCTGGACGTGCTCATCGGGAGCGTCATCGGTCTGGCCGTCGGGCTGCTGGCGTGGCCGCGCGGTGCCCACGACGAGCTGGGCAGGGCCGTGGCGCGGTTGTTGCGGGCCGCCGCGGCCGAGGTGGCGGCCACCACCCGGGACACCGGGCCCGGCGTGGCCGGGGCTCCGGACGGACGCGAGAACGCCGAGGTGCGGCGCTCGCTGACGCTCGCCGAGTCCGCGTACGCGCAGTATCAGGGCGAGGCGCAACGGCCGGCCGGGCCGGGCCCCGACTGGCAGAGCGCCCTGATGTCGGGGCACCACGTCCTGTGGGGCGCCCGGCGGGTGCGGGCGGCGGCGGGCGGCGAGCCCGCCGCGCCGGTCGCGGAACGGCGGGTGCGGGACTACGGCGCGTGGGTGGCCGAGGGGTTCCGGACCGCCTCCGAGCGCTACGACGTACCCGGCAGCGGGGCCGGGCCCCCGGGGCGGTCCCCCGCGGGCGCCGGACGCCGGGACTCGGACCCCTCCATCGATGCCGCGCCGCGCTACTACACGGCGCTGGCCTGGCTCGACTCCCTCACCGCGGACCTGGTCCGGATGGCGGCCTCGCATCCGGCCCAGCGCGGTCCGGTGCCCCCGTGAGCCCGCCGGCCGGCGGCGCGGGGCGGTCGGGGGCGGTGGCGAGGCGGGCGGCCCGCAGGGTGAGGTAGTCCCGTTCCGGGATGCTCGCCGTCCGCCGGGCGGCGGCGCGGTAGTCGGCCACGGCGCCCTCGCGGTCGCCGGCCAGCTCGTGGAGGTGGCCGCGTACCGCGTACAGGCGGTGGTGGTCGCGTAGCGCCGGGGCGGCGGCCAGCAGGGCCAGGCCCGCTCGCGGGCCGTCGACCATCGCCGTGGCGACGGCGCGGTTCAAGATGATCAGCGGATTGTCGGACATCCGCTCCAGGACCCCGTACAGGGCGAGGATCTGCGGCCAGTCGGTCTCCCCGGCGGTCGGGGCCTCGTCGTGTACGGCCGCGACGGCCGCCTGGACCTGGTAGGGGCCGACCGGGCCGCGCGGCAGCGCAGCGGTGATCAGCGCGACGCCCTCGGCGATCGCGGCGGCGTCCCAGCGGGTGCGGTCCTGCTCGGCGAGCGGGACGAGTTCACCACCGGGCCCGGTGCGGGCCGCACCCCGGGCGTCGGTGAGGAGCATCAGCGCGAGCAGCCCGGTGACCTCGGAGTCGTCGGGGAGCAGCGTGTGGACGGCCCGGGCCAGGCGGATGGCCTCCCGGGCGAGTTCGACGCGTTGCAGGTCGGGACCGGCGCTGCTGGTGTACCCCTCGTTGAAGATCAGGTACAGCACGTGCAGCACCGCGTCCAGCCGGGCCGGCCACTCGTCCGCACCGGGCATCGCGAACGGCACCCCGGAGGCCTTGATGCGCTGCTTGGCCCGGCTGATCCGCTGGCCCATGGTCGCCTCCGGCACCATGAAGGCGCGGGCGATCTCGCCCGTCGTCAGGCCCCCCACCGAGCGGAGGGTGAGCGCGATCGCCGAGGCGGGCGTGAGCGCCGGGTGGCAGCAGAGGAACAGCAGGGTGAGGGTGTCGTCATGGGCGGCGGCGTCCTCGGCGTCGGCGGCCGGGGCGGCCTGCCGGTCGGCCGGGATCCGGGCGGCCACCAGGTCCTCGCGGCGGCGGCGCGCCTGCTCGCTGCGCACCTGCTCGGTCATGCGGCGGACGGCGACCTGGATCAGCCAGCCGCGGGGGTTGAACGGGAGCCCCTCCTCGGGCCACTGGCGGGCGGCGTCCAGCAGGGCCTCCTGCACGGCGTCCTCGGCGGTGGCGAAGTCACCGTAGCGGCGGGTGAGCACGCCGACGACCTGCGGCGCAAGTTCGCGCAGCAGGTCCTCGACGGTACGGTCGCCCGAGGTCACAGCTCGGCCGGCGGCGCCGACATCACCTGGCGCACCTCGATCGGCATGTTGAGCGGCCGCCCGCCGGGGCCCGGTGCGGCCGAGACGGTCGCGGCGATCTCGACGGCCCGCTCGTCGCCGTCGCAGTCCACGATCCACCAGCCGGCCAGGAACTCCTTGGTCTCGGGGAACGGTCCCTCGGTGATCACCGGCGGGCCGCCGGCGTGCGAGCGGACGATCCGCGCGGTCTCGGGCATCGCCAGGCCCTGGGCGTCGACCAGCTCGCCGGCCTCGGCCAGCCTCTTGTTGGTGTCCTTCATGAAGCGGATGTGGTCCTGCAACTCCTCGGGCTTCCACTCGTCGATCCCGGGGAAGTCGACGCTCTTCTCGCTGAACTGCATGAGCAGCATGTACTTCATGGTCGGTGCCTCTTCTCGTCAGGTGTACCGGCCCCCGCTCCGTCGGAGGGCCGCTCTCACGGGGAGGTAGGAGCAGGATCCGGGATTTCGACATCCCCGACGGACGATCGCGGAAAAAGTCGGGACCGAAGTCATCGGGGGGGGACGGGCCGCCCCCATCTTCGCCCCGCCGTTTGTGGCTGCCGCGCACATGTCCGGGGCTCCGGCGCGCCCCTACCCTCCGGGAAGACCAAGCGGTCGAGCCGCCCTGGAGGGTCCATGCGTCTTTCGCTCAACGCCCGGTTGCGCAAGGCAGCGGCCGTGCTGCTGCTCGTCTGCGGTGCGCAGGTGCCGGCTCTCGGAGCCCCCGCTCAGGCGGCGCCCCCGGTGCCGGCGGCCGGCGGGCTGTCCCGGTACGACGTCGAAGCCGTGTACAGCGCGGGAGTCTCTTCGGGCGGCTACCTGGCCACCCAGCTGCACGTCGCCTACTCCGGTACGTTCAGCGGCTCGGCGGTGTTCGCCGCCGGGCCCTACGGCTGCGCCCAGAACGATCTGGGCAGGGCGCTGGGCGCCTGCATGGACACCGCACAGGACCTCGAGCTGACGAAGCTGGAGGAGACCACCCGTGACTGGTCCGCCCGGGGCCTGATAGATCCGGTGTCCCAGCTGTCGGACGACCCCGTCTACGTGTTCAGCGGCTCCGCCGACACGACGGTCAAACGGCCGGTGGCGGACGCCCTGGCCGGCTTCTACGGCCGCTTCGGCGCCCGGGTCCGCTACGACCGGAGCACGGCGGCCGGTCACGCGTGGATCAGCCCGCTCGGCCCGAACCCGTGCACCGTCACGCAGAGCCCCTGGGTCAACGACTGCGGTTTCGACGCCGAGCACGACCTGCTGGGCCACCTGCTGGGTTCCGTCGCCGCGCCGGGCGGCGCACCGCGCGGCTCGATGGTCCGGTTCGACCAGAACCCGTACGTCCCGGGCGGGTCGGCCCGGCGGGTCTCGATGGACGAGACGGGCTTCCTGTACGTGCCGGCGAGCTGCGCGGGCGGGGCGAAGTGCCGGCTGGTGGTGGCGCTGCACGGCTGCAAGCAGGGCTACTCCTACCAGGGCTTCGGGAGCCGGTTCATGGACACGGCCCATCTGGACGAGTACGCGGACACCAACAACCTCCTGGTGCTGTACCCGCAGGCCGTTCCCACCACGACCCTCGACAATCCCAACGGCTGCTGGAACTGGTGGGGTTACCTGGGCGATGCGGCGTACGCCCGGCACGGGGGCGGCCAGATCGAGACGGTCATGGCGATGGTCCGGGCGCTCGGCGGCGGCGCGCCGGGCACCCCGCCGGGGACGGTCAGCGTGACGCTCCCCAGCACCGACTCCCAGGACGGGTACGTCAAGGCCGCCGCCGATGGTTCGGGAGCGGCGGTCGGCACCCTGGAGAGCTCCTACGGGCTGGCGGTGGGGCGGGGCGCCGACGGCATGCTCAACCGCGCCCTGCTGTCGTTCGACACCTCGCGGATCCCGGCCGGGAAGGAGATCGTCCGCGCCCACCTGACGGTGGCGCGCACCGGCGGCTCCGGCGACCCGTGGTCCGCTCCGCCGGGCAACGCGATCGCCGTGGACGTGCGGCGGGGCTGCTTCGGCGGCTGTCCGGTGGAGGCCTCGGACTGGGCGGCCGCCCCGACGGCGGCGGACGCGGCCGCGATCGGCGCCCTCGCCCAGGGCAGCGGGACGTCCTCGGACCTGTCGGCGGCCGGGCTGTCGGCGCTCGACCGGGCGGGGACGACGCAGGTCCGGCTCCGGTTCCGGCAGGGGCAGCCGTCGACCGCGTACGTCTTCCTCGGCCCGGCCGCCCGGGCCACCCTCACCGTCGAGTACCGCTGAGCGCCAGATGTGGCACCGGCGGCCCCTTGGGTGACGATGGAGCGAGCTGAGCACTGCGCTGACAGCGAGGAGGCTGACGATGACCGAATCCGCGGCCGGCGGGTCCTATTCGAACGTGGTCGTGTCACCCGTCATGGCGGGAAGCCCGCCGTTCCGGATCGTGCAGGTCTGCGGGGAGGTGGCGGGCCGGGCGCACGACGTGGTCGACGTGATCCATCTGCTCCGGGCCGTCGGCATCCCGCACGCCGACCTCGACGACCCCTCGGTGGTCCGCTGGGAAGGCGGGGACAAGTTCACCTGGGGTCTGCGGCACAAGTGACGACGGCCCTACCGGGCGGCGGTGAGCAGATTTCGGCGGCGGCCGTGCGGGCGTGGCCCGGTGGGCGCTGACCCGGCCCGCGTCGCGCAGCGCGGTCAGGTTCCGGGACACCCCGGCCGGGGAGAGGCCCGTACGGCGGGCCAGTCGGTGGTGGACGCCGGGCTGTCCGGTTCCGTCAGCAGCAGCGTCCGCGAGCGGCCCGGTACGGCGGCGAGCGCGGCGGTCCCGGTGGCGGCCCGGGTCTGCCGGAGCGAGCCGGCACCGCGGGCCGGGTCGGCGAGCTGCGGCGGATTCGGCAGGCTCACGCGGGTGCGCAGGCCCGGGCCGCCGAAAGCGGAAGGGATCGGCAGCAGGCCCTACCGGGCGCTCTCTCGGGACAGGCCCTGCTTGCGGCGGGCCGGCCGCCGTGCGTCGTCGTCCCGGACCACCGAGGTGCGCAGCTCGCCGAAGAGGTGGGCCGCGCCGTGCTCGGCGACCTGCCGGGCCGGTGGAAACGTCCGTGTCGAGCCGGCCCTGATGGCGGGCCAGGCGGGTCGAGTTCGGGGCGTACGCGTAGGGCGGGGGTGGCCAGGAGGGCGGCCACCCCCTGCGCCGCGGTGGGGGCGGGTCCGGCCGGCGCGGGATCGAGGAATCGGGCACGTACCCCCCGGGCCGGGTCAGCTCCGCGAGCCAGCCGCGGTGGAGTCCGGCGGCGGCCGGGCGCGGCCTCACCTGGTCGGCCCACCGGTGGTGCACGGGGTGCGCGGCCGCCGACTCCACCGCCCGCCGATCATCCCGGCATGACCTCACAGACGGTCGACGCGGCGGCATCCGGCACCCGGACCCTCGGGGAGCGCACGGTCCACCCGATCGGGCTCGGTGAGGTGCGCCTGACCCGGCGGGGCGAGGCGTTCGCGGCGGGCGCCGCCGCGAGCGACCGCGGCCGGGCGCCGGCCGTGCTGCGCCGCGCGGTGGAGCCCGGTGTGAAGCACATCGGCACGGCCGCCTTCTAGTTCTCGCCGCTGTGCTCCGCGGACGAGCTGGTCAACCGGGCCCTGGCCGCGTACCCCGACGACCTCGTGATCGCCACCACGGTGGGACCGGGCGGCGGTCCCTCCGGCGATTGGCTGCCGCACGCCACTCCCGGGCAGGTGCGCGGCCGGACCGAGGCAAACCTGCACCGGCTCGGCCGCGACCACCTCGACGTGGTCGACCTGCGCATCCCCGGCCCGGACCCGGTCGCGGAACGCTTCGGTGCACCGGCCGAGCGGCGCGACGCCGGTCTCATTCGTCACCTGGGGCTCTCCAACCTCACGCCCCCCAGCTGGCCGAGGCCCGGGCCATCGCCACCGTGGTCTGCGTCCAGAACCTCTACGGGATCGGCGAGGGACCCGGGCGGGCGGCCCTGGTGGGCACCTGCGGCGAGCTGGCATCGCCTTCGTGCCGTTCCGCTCGATCGCCGGCGCCGGACGTACCGCCGGTGCGGGCGGTACGGAGCCCGCGGAGGTGCCATCCGTCGCCCGCGCCCACGGGGTGAGCGCGGCGCAGCTGCGGCCGGCGTGGACGCTGCACCGGGGGCCGCGCGTGCCGGCCGTTCCCGGCACCGGCGATCCGGACCCTGACCGCGAACGTGGCGGCGGGCGCGCTCCGCCTCGGTGCGCAGGAGCCGGCCGCCCCGGAGTGCGTCGGCGGCGGGGCCCGACCCGCTGCGGTCAGCCGTTCAGCGCCGCCATCAGCTCCGGGGCGTAGCGGTCTCCCGAGACCGCGCCGTGCGGGGCGACGGCGTCGAGCGCGGCCAGGTCGGCGTCGGTGAGCGTCACGGCGGTGGCGGCGACGTTCTCCTCCAGGTAGCGGCGCCGCTTGGTGCCGGGGATGGGCACCGCGCCCTGGCGCAGTGTCCAGGCCAGCGCGAGCTGCGAGGGGGTGACGCCCTTCTTGGCCGCCAGCCGGCGCACCTGGGCGACGACGGCCATGTTGCGGTCGAAGTTCTCGCCCTGGAAGCGGGGGTCGGTACGGCGGAAGTCGTCCGCCGCGAAGTCGTCCGGGCCGGTGATGGCGCCGGAGAGGAAGCCGCGGCCCAGCGGCGAGTAGGCGACGAGGCCGATGCCGAGCTCGTGCAGGGTCTCCAGCACGCCGTCGTGCTCGATGCCGCGCTCGAAGAGGCTGTACTCGGTCTGCACGGCGGCCAGCGGGTGGACGGCGTGGGCACGGGCGATGGTGGCGGGCGCGACCTCGCAGAGGCCGATGTGGCGCACCTTGCCCGCGCTCACCAGCTCGGCCATGGCGCCGACGCTCTCCTCGACGGGCACGGCCGGGTCGACGCGGTGCAGGTAGTACAGGTCGATGTGGTCGGTCCCCAGGTGGCTCAGGGAGCGGTCGGCGGCGCGGCGGATGTATTCGGGCGTGCCGTTGTGGCCGCGGAACTCGCCCCGGTCGGTGAATTCGACGCCGGTTTTGGTGGCGACCACGGCCGCGTCCCGGCGGCCCGTGAGCGCCTTTCCGAGGAGCTGTTCGTTGATGAAGGGGCCGTAGCCCTCCGCGGTGTCCAGCAGGGTGACGCCCAGCTCCAGCGCGCGGTCGATGGTGGCCAGGGATTCGGTGTCGTCGGTGGCTCCGTAGTGGGCGCTCATGCCCATGAGGCCGAGGCCCTCGGCTCCGACGGCGAGGTCCTGGCTGCCCAGTGTGCGCGTCTCCATGGTGTTCCTCCTGCTCCCGCCGCTTCCGACAAGTAAGTAACTAACTGGATAGTTCGATGATGCGGCACCCTTTCCGTCATGTCAATAACTGGATAGTTACTTGCTAGGCTGACGCCATGGCACGGGACTCCAGCGCAACCAGGGCACGACTGCTCGACGCGGCCTTCGCCGAGTTCGCGGCGTACGGCATCGCCGGCGCGCGCGTGGACCGCATCGCGGAGGCGGCGCAGGCGAACAAGCGGCTCATCTACGTCTACTTCGGCAACAAGGAAGAGCTCTTCGACGCCGTCCTGCGGCGGGCCCTGGAGACCGGTTCCGAGACGGTGCCGTTCGACGCCGAGGACCTGCCCGGGTACGCGGGCGCCGTCTTCGACCACCTCGTGGAGCGGCCCGCCCTGATGCGGCTCGTGGCCTGGAAGCAGCTGGAGCGCCCCGGGGTCAGCGAGGCCGAGTCCGAGTCCTACCGGGACAAGATCGCCGGCGTGGAGCAGGCGCAGCGGGCCGGGCGGATCGATCCCGCACTGGATCCCGCCGATCTGCTGACCCTGGTGATGGGGCTGTCGCAGTCGTGGTTCGGGGCGGTGGGCGGCCCGGCCGCGGGCGAGTCGGGGACCGGGTGGCCGGCGGAGCAGCTGGCCCGGCACCGCGCGGCCGTCGTGGAATCCGTACGCCGCGTCACGGCCCCGGCGCCCGCGCCGGCCGCCTGAGGCCGGCGGGGGCGGACAGCATGGACACGGCAGAGCTGGAGGCACGGGCCCGCTCCCTCGCGGCGGCGGGCGGCCGGCGGATCCTGGGCATCGCGGGGGCGCCGGGCGCGGGGAAGTCCACGCTCGCGGAGCGGCTGGCCGGGGCACTGGGGCCGGCGCTTGCGGTGGTGGTGCCGATGGACGGCTTCCACCTGGCCCAGGCCGAGTTGGAGCGGCTGGGCCGGGCCGGCCGCAAGGGCGCGCCCGACACCTTCGACGCGGCGGGCTACGTCGCCCTGCTGGGCCGGCTGCGCGAGCGGGCGGCCGAGGCCGTCTACGCTCCGGCCTTCGACCGCGCCCTGGAGGAGCCGGTCGCCGGGAGCATCCGGGTGGAGCCCGGCGTACCGCTGGTCATCACCGAAGGCAATTACCTGCTGCACGGGACGGGCGTGTGGGCCGGGGTCAGGCCGCTGCTCGACGAGGCCTGGTTCCTGGCCCCCGATGACGCGGCCCGGGTGCGGCGGCTGGTCGACCGGCACGTGCGGCACGGCAAGGAGGAGGCGGACGCCCGGCGTTGGGTGGCCCGTTCGGACGAGGTGAACGCCCGCCTGATCGCGCCGGGGCGCGGCCGGGCGGACCTCGTCGTCGAGTGAGCATCCGGGGGGAGAACGGTGAGCGCGCCGGGCGGTCGGCGCGCTGCGCGGGTCTCACCTACCAGCTCCGGTCCGTCCGGTCCGGGCACGATCGGACGGATGTTTGGGAACACCGTCGTTCCCCGGATGACACTTTTGTGTACTGCTGAACGCTCAGGGACCGGTTCGCGTTCACGGCCTGCAAGGATTTGCGAAGGCTGTCCAGCCGCCCGCCCGTCCGGACCGCGTCGCAGCGCTGCCGGGGCGTCACCCGACCACCCCCCTGGGATGCTTGTCCATGGCTGTCCTGTGCCGTCCCGCCGTCGCCGTGCCCGAGTACGTGATCACCGCCGGGCAGACGCTCGACCTGGTGCGCACCGTGCACCACGGCCATCCCCAACTGGGCCTCGCCCTGCGTCTGATCGAGAACACGGGGGTCGGCAAACGCCATCTCGTGCAGCCGCTCGAAGAGACCCTGCGCCATCCGGGGTTCGAGGCCCGCAACAAGCTGTACGAGGCGGAGGCCAAGGCCCGGGTCCCCGGCGTGGTGCGACAGGCCCTGGGATCCGCCGGGTTGTCGGCGCGCGACATCGATCTGATCGTCTACGTGTCGTGTACCGGGTTCATGATGCCGTCCCTCACGGCGTGGCTGATCAACACCATGGGGTTCCGGCCGGACACCCGGCAGGTACCGATCGCGCAGCTCGGCTGCGCGGCCGGAGGCGCCGCCGTCAACCGCGCGCACGATTTCTGCACGGCCTACCCGGATGCCAACGTACTGATCGTGGCGTGCGAGTTCTGTTCGCTGAGCTACCAGCCGACCGACCTGGGCGTCGGCACGCTGCTGTCCAACGGCCTCTTCGGCGACGCCGTCGCCGCGGCCGTGGTCCGGGGCGAGGGCGGCACGGGGATCCGGCTGGAGCGCAACGGCTCGTACCTGGTGCCGGGAACGGAGGACTGGATCGCGTACGCGGTGCGCGAGACCGGATTCCACTTCCTGCTGGACAAGCGCGTTCCCGGAACGATGGAGGCGCTGGCGCCGGTCCTGACCGACCTGGCGGGACGGCACGGCTGGGACTCGTCCCGGCTCGGCTTCTACATCGTGCACGCGGGCGGCCCCCGGATCCTCGACGACCTCTCCAAGTTCCTGAACGTCGCCCCGGAGGCGTTCCGCTTCAGCCGGGCCACGCTCACCGAGTACGGGAACGTCGCCAGCGTCGTCGTCCTGGACGCGCTGGCCCGCCTGTTCGACGAAGGCGGTGTGGAGGAGGGGGCCCAGGGCCTGATCGCGGGCTTCGGGCCGGGAATCACCGCCGAGATGGCGCTCGGCCACTGGACTTCGGCGAAGGAGCCGGCGCTGGTCGGGGCAGCCGTCGGCGGCTCCCGGGCCGCGGAGGGGCGGGCCGTTCCCGCCGTACCACGGGCCCGGCCGGGCGGGGGCGCGCCACCCCGGCCGGCCGCCGCCACGGCAACGGCGCCCGCTGCGGCGCCCGCGCGGGCGGACGGGGAGCCGAGCGTGCACTTCTGGGCTCCGCCGGACCTGCCCGGGCTCACCTTCGACCCGCTGCTCGCCCGCCTGCTGCACGAGGAGCCGGTATCCCGGGTGCGGCTGCCGCACGGCCAGGGACACGCCTGGCTGGTGACCCGGTACGAGGACGTACGGTTCGTCTCCATCGACCCCCGGTTCAGCCGCCGGGCCGTCCTGGGCCACGATGTCACGCGCCTGGCACCGCACTTCGTCCCGACGGCCGGTGCGGTCGGGGTCTGCGATCCGCCGGACCACACGCGGATGCGGCGCGTGGTCGCCCACGCCTTCACCTCCCGTTCGCTGGGGCGGCTGCGCGAGCACGCCCAGCGGGTGGTGGACGGGCTGCTGGACCGCATGGAGGAGCGCGGCGGACCGCTCGATCTCGTGGCGCACCTCAACCGGCCCTTCCCACTGGCCATGGTGGGAGCGCTGATGGGGGTGCCGGAGGAGGAGCAGCCCCAGATGGCGCGGTGGACGGACACGATCCTGTCTGCCGCCCGGGGCCGGGAGGCGAGCGAGGCGGCGAAGGCGGAGATGGCCGGCTACTTCCGCCGGCTGCTGGAGCGCCGTACGACCGGGCCGCAGGAGGACCTCGCGGGCGCGCTGGCCGGTGCCGTCGGCGCGGCGGTGCTGACCGCGGACGAGGCGGTCGGGCTGGCCGTACTGGTCCAGATCGGCGGCACGCACGCCGTCCGAAACAACAGCGCCAACATGGTGTACGCACTGCTCACGCACCCCGCCCACCTGGCCCGGCTGCGCGCCGAACCGGAGCTCGTCCCCCAGGCCGTGGAGGAGCTGCTGCGCTACATCCCGCACCGCAACGCGGTGGGTCTGGCCCGCATCGCCCTGGAGGACGTGGAGGTGGGCGGGGTGCTGATCCCCGCGGGCGAGCCGGTGTACGTCTCGTACCTCACCGCCAACCGCGACCCGGACGTCTTCGCCGATCCCGACCGGCTGGACTTCGACCGGGTCCACAACCCGCACGTCTCCTTCGGCTACGGCCCCCACTTCTGCCCTGCCTCCGCGCTGGCGCGGATGGAGTCCGAGATCCTCCTCCGCTCGCTGTGGGACCGCTTCCCCGGCCTGCGGCTCGCCGTACCGGAGGCGGAACTGTCCTGGGAGCGCGGCGCGCTGATCCGCGGCCCCGAGAAGCTGCCGGTGACGTGGTGACCCCCCGACCGGACCGATGCCCGCAGGAGACAGCCGTGTACGAGCCCCGCACCGACCACGCCGACGGCCTGATCGTGCCGCCCGGCGGCGGCCGCACCATCAGGACGGCGGCGCAGGAGGTGACGTTCAAGGTGACGGGCGCGCACTCGTCCGTCGCCTCCACCTTCGAGGTGGTGGTGCCGCCCGGTTTCGACGTCGGCGCCCATGCCCACAGCCGCAGCGAGGAGCTGTTCTACCTCATCGAGGGCGAACTCGACGTGATGGCCTTCGAGCCCAGGGTACGGACCCGCGCGGACTGGCGGGAATGGGAGTCCCGCTCCGGCAGGCGTCACGTACGGGCGACGGCCGGCACCATGATCCTGGTACCGCCCGGGTGCCCGCACGCCTTCGCCAACCCCACCGGCAGCCCGGCCAGGATGCTCCTGCAGGCGTCTCCCCCGCCGGACCACGAGCGCTACTTCGAGGAGCTGCTCGACCTGCTGAACAGCGGCGGCGAGGTCGACCAGGCGGCCGTCGAAGCGCTCCGCGTCCGTTACGACATCGAACAGCTCACCCCCTTGCGGCACGTCCCGCCGGCCGTCCCGGCACCGGCCGGGCCGCGGGAGGCCGCGCGGTGACGGCAGCCGTACGCCCCACCGGCACCGCGGCGGCCGGGCCGCTGGCGGACCCGAGGGCGGGCGGGCGCCCCTGCCCCGCCGGGCCGGCCACCGTGCACTACTGGCCGGTGGAGCACCTCGACGCCCTCGACTTCGATCCGCTGCTGCACCGGCTGGTGCGGGAAGAACCGGTGGCACTGGTCAGGATGCGGTTCGGTGAAGGCCACGCCTGGCTGGTGACGCGCTACGAGCACGTCAAGGAGGTGACCTCCGACCCGCGGTTCAGCCGGGCGCTCACCGTCGACCGGCCGGTGACCGGGATGACACCGCACAACGTCGCCCCCGCGGGGGGCATCGGCCGCACCGACGCCCCGGACCACACCCGGTTGCGCCGCCTCGTCGCCCAGGCCTTCAACCGCAAGCGCGCGGCCGCGCTGCGGACGGAGACCGAGGCGCTCGCCGAGCGCCTCGTCGACGCCATGACGGGCCGTCCGGCCCCGGCGGACCTCGCCGAGCACGTGACCGGGCCGCTGCCCGAACGGGTCATCGGCAAGCTGCTCGGCGTCCCGCGGGCGGATCTCGGCCGGCTCCAGGAGTGGCGGGCCGTCATCCTGTCCACGGACTCCTCCCCGGAGCGGACCGGCGCGGTCAAGGCCGCCATCGCCGAGTACTTCCGGCGGTTGGCCGACCACCGCCTGCGGCAACCGGGTGACGACCTGTTCAGTGAGCTCGTAGCCGCCCGGGCCGGCGGTGCGCTGAGCCGGCCCGAGCTGGTCTCCCTCTCGGTGATGATCGTTCTCAACGCGCTCGACCAGGTGCGCAACCAGTGCACGAGCATGGTCTACGCCCTCCTCACCCACCCGGAGCAGCTGGCGGCGCTGCGCGCGGACCCCGGGCTGCTGCCCTCGGCGGTGGAGGAGCTGCTGCGTTTCGTTCCGCAGCGCAACGGCGTCGGCATGCCCAGGATCGCCACCGAGGACGTCACGGTCGGCGGTGTGACCATCCCGGCCGGCGACGCCGTGTACGTGTCCTACCTGGCCGCCGACCGTGACCCGGAGGTCTTCACGCTGCCCGACCGGCTCGACCTGGCCCGTGACGGGGCACCCACCCTCGCCTTCGGGCACGGTCCGCACTACTGCCTCGGCGCCGCGCTCACCAGGATGCAGTGCCACGCGGTGCTGTCGGCGCTGCTGCGCGAAACACCGGAGCTGCGGCTCGCGGTCCCGCCCGAGCAGGTCCGCTGGCGCCGGGGCACGGTCAACCGCGGCCCGCAGACGCTTCCCGTCGCCTGGTGAGCGGGGACCCGGCCGCGGCGGCCGGGTCCCCGCACGTCAACCGTCGCCCGGCGGGCCCGGTTCGTGGCGGGCGAAGACCTGATCGAGTCCGACGATGCCGAGCACCCGGGTGATGTTGTCGGGTACGGCGGCGAGCGCCATGGCCGCCTGCGCGGCCGCCGCCCGGTTGTGGGCGGTGATCAGGGCGCTGATCCCGCTGGAATCGCAGAATTCCAAACCCCCCAGGTCCAGGACCAGCAGTTCGCCCGGGGCAAGGTGCAGCTCGTCCACGGCCTGGCGCAGGCGTGGCGCGGTGTCGAAGTCGAGGTCACCGGTGACTCGCAGAACGGGACCGGTGTCGGCGTCTCGGACGGTGATCGTCAACGGGCTCATGTCAGGTTGTCGCTCCGGGGTCTGTCGGGGTTGCGGGAACGCCGAGGGCGAGCAGGGCGGTGTCGTCGTCCAGCCCGTCGCCGAAACCGTCGAGCAGCACCGTCAGGGCGCTGACCAGCCCGGCCGGGCCGACGGCGGCGTGCGCGGCGGCGAAGTCGCGCAGCGCCTCGTCACCGTACAGCTCGCGGCTCTCCCCGATCCGGGCCTCGGTCAGGCCGTCGGTGTACAGGAGGAGCGTGTCGCCCGGCGCCAGGACCGTCCGGGCGGCCGTGAACGGCGCGGTGGGCATGATGCCGACGAGCAGGCCGCCGGGGGTGGAGAGGTATTCGGCCCGGCCGTCGGCGCGCACGAGGAGGGCCGGCGGGTGGCCGCCGGAGGCCAGGTCGACGGTGAAGGTGTCGCCCCCGGCTTCCAGTACCCCGAAAATGGCGGTGCAGTAGCGGGGATCGCCGCTGGTGTACCGCTCGTGCAGGACGGCGTTGAGCGTGGTGAGCGCGGCGACGGGACCGGGGTCGTGCAGGGCGGCGGCGCGCAGGGTGTACCGGGTCAGGGAGGTCACCGCGGCGGCCTTGGGGCCCTTGCCGCAGACGTCTCCGAGGAAGAAGGCCCAGCGTTTGCCGTCGATCGGGAACAGGTCGTAGAAGTCGCCGCCGAGCCGGTCCAGGGAGGCGGTGTGGTAGTAGGAGGCGGCCTCCAGGCCCGGTACCTCCGGCAGGGTGGCGGGCAGCAGGCTCTGCTGGAGGACCGCGAGTGCCTCCTGGAGCCGTTGGCGGTCCGCTTCCGCCTGCGCGCGGGCCTCCTCCGCCGCCTTCTGCCGGCGCAGCAGCTCGGTCTCGTAGGCCCGCCGCTCGCTCGCGTCGAAGACGGTGCTGCGGATCAGCAGGGGCTGGCCGTCGCCGCCGGTCTTCACGACGGAGGTGACCAGGACCGCAAGCCGCTTGCCGGCCGCCCCCTTGATCTCGAAGGCGACGCCGCTGACCTGGCCCTGCATGCGCAGCATCGGTGCGAAATGCGTCTCGTGGTAGAGCTTGCCGCCGACCGTCAGCAGGTCGGCGAAGCGCTTGCGGCCCACCACTTCTTCCCGGGCCAGGCCGAGCCAGGTCAGCAAGGTGGTGTTGATCTTGGCGATGGTGCCGTCGAGGAGGGTGGAGAGGTAGCCGCAGGGCGCGGATTCGTAGAGGTCCTCCGCGCTGTCCTCCAGCAGGGAGGTGAACAGGGCGTCGGTGGCCGCCTTGTCCCCGGGCTGCTCGGCGCTCTGCCCCGTGCAGGACATCAACGCAGCGTCCGGACGAATGCGAGGATCTCCGCGCTCGTGGCCTCGGGGGCGCTCAGCTGGGGGCAGTGCCCGGTGGCGTCGAGGGTGACCAGGCGGCTGCCGGGGATGGCGGCGTGCACGTAGGCACCGACTTCGCGCGGGGCGATCACGTCCTGGGAGCACTCCAGCACGAGCGTGGGGACGGTGACCTTCTTGAGGTCGTCGCGGCTGTCGGTGAGGAACGTGGTCCGGGCGAAGACCCGCGCGATGTCCGGGTCGGTGGCGCAGAAACTGGCGGTGAGCTCCGCACCGAGTTCGGGGCGCCCGGGGTTGCCCATGATGACGGGCGCCATCGCCGCGGACCAGCCCAGGTAGTTGGATTCCAGTGATTCCAGCAGTTCGTCGATGTCGTCGGCGCCGAACCCGCCCCGGTAGCCGTCGCCGTCGCCGTCGATGTAGCAGGGGGAGGGGCCCACCATGACGAGGGAGGAGAACCGGGCGGGGGCGGCCGCCGCGGCGAGTACGCCGATCATGGCGCTGACCGAGTGGCCGACGAAGACCACGTCCCGCAGGTCCAGCTCGTCGCAGATCTCCACCACGTCCCGCGCGTAGCCGTCCAGCGAGGCGTAGCGCTCCTCGCTCCACGCGGACAGTTCGGAGCGGCCCGAGCCCACGTAGTCGAACCGCACCACCCGGAATTCCTCCACCAGCGCCGGCACCACCAGCCGCCACATGTTCTGGTCGCAGCCGAACCCGTGCGCCAGCATGATGACGGGGGCTCCCTCGGTTCCGCTCACCGTCACGTTGTTCCTGCGGAGGATGTCCATCCCCTTATCCTCCCATCCCGCCGCGCGACGCCCGAAGGCGCCTCCCGCCACCCGGTTGGTGCGGGCCGCGTCCGGCGGCGGGTCCGGAGCGTGCGTTCTGCACGCCCTGTCGGTGACAGCCGTGACTGTCGCGGCGCCCGGCCCGGGTGGCACGGTGGTTCTGCCGCCGACCGACCGAGGGAGTACGGGTGAACAAGGGGTACGCCGCCTTCTGCGACGCAGACCGCTGGTTCTACGACGCGCCGTACCGGCGGGCCGAGGAGAGCTATCCGGCCGCGCTCGCCGCCGTCCCGGAGGGCTGGCGCTCCCACCGCACCGGCAGCTGGTACGCCCTGCGGCCGCTCGGCCTCGAACTGCCCTCCCAGGGCTGGAAGATCCACGTATCGGCCACCCTGGACAACGCCGAATCCGTCCTGGCGCGGGTGTACGACTACTGCGTGGACGGGCGGGTCGCCTTCAAGTTCGTGCCGAGCCGGTACCTGCTGCACCTGCGCAACGCCAAGTACGCCGACCGGGCCGCCAGCGGCAAGTTCCTGACGGTCTATCCGGCCGACACCGAGGAGTGCCGCCGCATCGCCGAGGACCTGGACGCACTACTGGCTGGCGAGCCGGGGCCGTACATCCTCAGCGATCTGCGGTGGGGCGCCGGCCCCGTCCACCTGCGCTACGGGAGCTTCACGCTGCGGCACTGCTACGACGAGCACGGCGAGGTCGTCCCGGCCGTCGAGGCCCCCGACGGACGCCTGGTGCCCGACCCGCGCGGGCCGGCGTTCCAGCCTCCGGAGTGGGTCGAGCTGCCCCCCTTCCTGAAACCCCACCTCGACGCGCGGTCCGCCGTCAGCCTCGCCGCTGTCCCCTACACGGTGGAGCGGGCCCTGCACTTCTCCAACGGCGGGGGCGTCTACGCCGGCCGCGACACCCGCACCGGTGAGGCGGTGGTCCTCAAGGAAGGCCGGCCGTACGCGGGGCTCGCCGCCGACGGGGCGGACGCGGTGGCCCGGCTGCACCGGGAGCGGGCGGCGCTGGAGCGGCTGGCCGGACTGGACTGCGTACCGTCCGTCCGCGACGCGTTCACGGTCGGCGATCACCACTTCCTGGTCCTGCAGTACCTGGAGGGCAAGCCGCTCAACACCTACTTCGCCCGCAAGCACCCGCTGATCGAGGCGGATCCGACGCCGGAAGCGCTCGCCGCCTACACCGCCTGGGCCGTCAAGATCCACGAGCGGGTCACCGAGGCCGTGGCGGCCGTGCACGCCCGCGGGGTGGTCTTCAACGACCTGCACCTGTTCAACGTCATGGTGACCGAGGACCCCGCGGGCGAACCGTCCGTCGCGCTGCTGGACTTCGAGGCCGCCGCGCACGTCGACGAGGGGCTGCGGCAGACCGTCGCCAATCCGGCCTTCGTCGCCCCGCCCGACCGCCGCGGCTTCGCGGTGGACCGCTACGCCCTCGCCTGTCTGCGCCTGGCCCTGTTCCTGCCGCTGACGAGCCTGCTCGTACTTGACCGGGCCAAGGCCGTACACCTGGCGGCCGTCGCCGCCGAACGCTTCCCCTTACCACCCGGATACCTGGACGAGGCCGTCGCGGAGATTCTCGCCGGGCCGGACCCGGAGCCCGCCGGGACCTCGGCGAGCGACCCCGCGGCGGCGCCGGGCGGCCGGGTGGCCGCGCCGGCCGGCCCGTACCTCCCGGTGGAGCCCGGGGACGGGGAGGCCGCCCGCCGCTCCATGGCGGCCGCCCTGCGCGCCTCGGCCACGCCCGACCGGGAGGACCGGCTCTTCCCCGGCGACATCGCCCAGTTCACCACCGAGGGCGGTGGCACCGGCTTCGGGTACGGCGCCGCCGGGGTGCTGTACGCGCTGGCCGAGACCGGCGCCGGGCCCTGGCCCGAAGCCGAGGAATGGCTGCTGGCCCGGGCCGGGGACCCCGGCTCCGGGACGCCGCTCGGCTTCTACGACGGTCTCGCCGGGACCGCCTGGACCCTGGACCGGCTCGGACACCGGAAGCAGGCGCTCGCCCTGACCGCAGAGCTGCTGCGCCAGCCGTGGCAGGAGACCGGCCCGGACCTGCACGGCGGGCTGTCGGGCATCGGGCTGGCCCTGGACGCGCTGGGCACGGCGACCGGCGACGGCGAACTCCACGCGGCCGCGCTGCGCTGCGCCCGGCTCGTCGCTCGCTCGGCCCCCCGGCTGACCCGCGCTGGACTGCTGTACGGCAACTCCGGTCCGGCGCTGCTCTTCCTGCGCCTGTACGAACGCACCGGCGACGAGGAGTACCTCGTACACGCCCGGGACGCCCTGCACCGCGATCTCGACCGGTGCGTGACCAGTGCCTTCGGCACCCTGCAAGTCGACGAGGGCTGGCGCACGATGCCCTATCTCGGCGCCGGCAGCGTGGGCATCGGCATGGTGCTGGACGACTGGCTGGAGCACGCCGGGGAACCGCGCTTCGAGCAGGCCCGGCGCGAGATCGTGCGGGCCGCCCGGTCGAACTTCTACGCGCAGCCGGGCCTGTTCCGCGGCGCGGCCGGCATGGTCCTGCACCTGGCACGGACGAGCACGCCCGACCCCGACGGAACGCGGAGCGGCGACCTCGGCCGCCAGATCGCCGCACTGGCCCGGCACGCCGTGCCGTACCAGGGCCGGCTGGCCTTCCCCGGCGAGCAGTTGATGCGCCTGTCCATGGACCTTTCCACGGGCACGGCCGGCGTCCTGCTCGCCCTCGGCAGCGCGGCGCCCGGCGGGCGCGGCCGGCTGCCGTTCCTCCCACCGCTGCGGCACGCCGCGGCGGTCCCAGAGCCGGTCCCGCACCACAGCGGGGCCGTGACCCATCGCACCAACTCATCGAGAGGAATTCGACATGACCCTTCTTGACCTGCAGTCGATGGAGACCGTGAAGGAAGAGACCACCGAGGCCGCGGCCCTGCACGGCGGTGGCAGCCAGGCGAGCCTGCTGCTCTGCGGCGACAGCAGCCTGAGCCTCACGACCTGTCACTGATCAGGTAGCTTCCGGGCCCGGGCGGTTCACCGCCCGGGCCCGGAGCCATCTCCGGAGCCCTGGGAGCCTCGCCGATGACCCCGCCCCCGTCCCCGCCGACCCCCGGCCCTCCAGGCAAGACGGCCTCCGGACGCGGCGGTGACCGGGCCCTGCGGGCGGCCGCCCGGCACAGCGCGGTGCGTACCGGCGCCGTGGGCGTGTGCTCGGTCGCCGCCGCCCTCGCGGCCCTCGTGGAGCCCGCCGTGCTCGGCCACGCGCTGGACCTGCTGCTGCGCCGCGACCCGGCCGGGCCCTCCTGGGCCCTGTGGTGCGCCGCCGTCATCGCGGCCGAGGTGTTCCTGGACGCCCTCACGACGTTGCTGACCGGGCAGGTGGGCGGCCGTACCACCGCCTGGCTGCGGCGCAGGGGGCTGGCCGCGCTGCTGCGCACGTCCCCGCACCACGCGGGCCGCCACTCCCCCGGTGACCTCACCACACGACTGACCGCGCACGCCACGGAGGCGGGGACCGGGCCCGCCGCCGCGGCGGCCGGCGTCGCCTCGCTGCTGCCGCCGCTCGGCGGGCTCGCCGCGCTGTTCCTCATCGACACCTGGACCGCCCTCGCCTTCCTCGCCGGGCTCCCCCTGCTCGGCCGGCTGTTGCGGTCCTTCGCCCGGGACTCGGGGTCCAGCGTGGCCCGGTACCAGGAGGTCCAGCTGGCCATGGCGGCCCGTCTCGTCGAGGCCCTCGCCGGGGCCCGGACCATCGCCGCTGCCGGCACGGCCGGCCGGGAACGCGTGCGGATCCTGCGCGGTCTGCCCGAACTCGGTGTGCAGGGGCGGCGGATGTGGCGCGTCTACGGCGGTACGACGGCCCGGACCTCCGCCCTGATGCCGCTGCTGCTGTACGTGGTCCTCGGGGTGGGCGGACTGCGACTGGTGGCGGGGGCGCTGGGCGTCGGGGAACTCCTCGCCGCCGTGCGCTACGCCGGACTCGCCGCCGGGATCGGGGCGGTGACCGGCCGGATGGCCGCCGTCGTACGCGCCCGGGCCGCCGCGGACCGGACGGCGGCCGTCTTCGACCTGCCCGAACTCGGCTACGGCGTACGCGGGTTGCCGGTGCGCGGGCGCGGGACGCTGGAGCTGGAGGGGGTCCGGGTGGTGCGGGGCGGCAGGGCGGTGCTGGACGGCATCGACCTCGTGGTGCCGGGGGGCGCCACGCTGGCCGTGGTGGGCCCCTCCGGCGCGGGCAAGTCGCTGCTCGCCGCGGTGGCCGGACGGCTCACCGACCCGGACGGCGGCCGCGTCCTGTTGGACGGGGTGCCGCTGGAGGAGTTCTCCGCGGCGGCGCTGCGCCGGGAGGTGGGTCATGCCTTCGACCGGCCCGCACTGCTCGGGCAGAGCGTCGCGGACGCCATCGCGTTCGGCCGGAGCCCGGAGCCCGCGCGGGAGGAGGTGCGGGCCGCTGCGCGGGCCGCGGGGGCGGACCCGTTCGTACGGCGCTTGCCCGACGGTTACGACACCGTGCTCGCGGAGGCGCCCCTGTCGGGCGGTGAGCTCCAACGACTGGGCCTGGCCCGGGCGTTCCTCCGGGCGGGTCGGCTGCTGGTACTGGACGACGCCACCTCCAGCCTCGACACGCTGACCGCCCGTGAGGTGGAACGGGCGCTGGCGCGCCACGTCCCGGGCGGGACCCGGATCGTGGTGGCGCACCGGGTCTCCGCGGCCGCCCGGGCGGACCTGGTGGTGTGGCTGGAGAACGGCCGCATCCGGGCCACCGGGAGCCACGCCGGCCTGTGGCGGGACCCGGCCTACCGGGCGGTCTTCGCCGCAGGGGCGGAACGGGCGCGGGAGCAGGAGCCGGGCAGCCGGGCGGAGCCGGGGCCGGGCCCCGTGGCGTGGCCGGAGCCGGAGCAAGGGCCGGAGTCGGGGCCGGAACCGGAGCCCGCTCGCCCTGAGCCGGCCCCCGTACCCGGGCCGGCGGCCGGCGGCCCGGGCGCGGGTGGTCTCCCGTGAGCCGGTCCGGGCCGTGGGGGCGGGTGGCGCCCGACGCGCGGCGGTTCCTGCGCTCCCGCGTCCGGCCGCTGACCGCCCTCGCGCTGTGGTCGCTGCTGGAGTCCGCGCACACCTTCCTCAGGGGCTACGGCGTCGCCCGCGCGCTCGACGACGGCTTCCTCGCCGGCCGGGCCGCCACCGGCGCGGCCTGGCTGGCGGCGGCCGGCGCCGGGGCCCTGCTCGGCGGCTTCGCCCTGCGCGGCGTGTTCGCCGGGCTCGCGGAGCTGGTGGAGCCGCTGCGCGACGGGCTGGTACGCCGGGCCGTGCGCCAGGCCCTGGCCGCGGCGATCGCCGACCCCGCCCGGGCCGCCGACGCCCGGGCGGTCTCCCGGCTGACCCAGCAGACCGAGATGGCCCGCGACTCCTTCGCCGGTCTGGTCCTGACGGCCCGTTCCTTCGTCTTCACCGCCGTGGGCGCGCTCGTCGGCCTCGCGGCGCTCGCCCCGGTACTGCTGCTCGTGGTGCTGCCGCCGCTGCTGCTGGGGCTGGCCGCCTTCCTGGCGACGCTGCGCCCGATGGCGGCCGTACAGCGGGAGGCACTGGACACGGAGGAGGCCCTGGCCGCGCGGGTGGGGGAGGCGGCGGGGGCGCTGCGCGACATCGTGGCGTGCGGCGGCGGCGCGGCCGTGGCCGCCCGGGTGGAGCCGCTGGTCGCGGCGCAGGAGCGGCTGGCCGGGCGGCTCGCCGGCTGGGGAGCGGTCCGTACCCTCGCCCTGGGCGTGGCGGGCCGGGCGCCGGTCGTCGCGTTGCTGGCCGCCACTCCCTGGCTGCTCGGGCGCGGGGTCACTGCGGGCGCGCTCGCCGGCGCCGTGACCTATCTGGTGCAGTCCCTGCTGCCCGCACTGGACACCCTGATGGCCGCCCTCGGTTCGGCGGGGACCCGGCTGCTGGTCGTACTGGACCGGTTCTGCGCGCCCCCGGTTCCCGAGCTCGCGGAGCCACCCGCCGGTCCGGCCGTTCCCGAGGAACCGGCTGCCGCCGCCGAGTTGCGGGGGGTCGGCTTCGCCTACGGGCCCCATGCCCACCCCGTGCTCCGGGATCTCGACCTGCGGGTGCGGCCCGGGGAGCACCTCGCGGTGGTGGGGCCGAGCGGTATCGGGAAGTCCACGCTCACCGCGCTGCTCGCCGGGCTGCTCACCCCGGACCGGGGGACGGTCCTGGTCGCGGGGGCGCCCGCCCGGCCGGCCGCGGGGGGCGGCCCCGATCCGCGCCGGACGCTGCTGCCGCAGCAGGCGTACGTCTTCACCGGCACCGTGGGCGAGAACCTGACCCACCTCAGCCCGGGGCCGGTCAGCGATGCCGGGCTGGACGCGACCGTCGACGCGCTGCGGCTGCGGGGGCTGGTCACCCGGCTGGGCGGCTACGACGCGGTGCTCGATCCCTCGCGGCTGTCCCAGGGCGAGCGGCAGCTGCTGGCCCTGGGCGCGGCCCACCTCTCCCCCGCCCCGCTCCTCCTGCTCGACGAAGCCACCTGCCACCTGGATCCGGAGGCCGAGGAGCGGGCCGAGCTCGCCCTCGCGGCGCGTCCCGGCACCCTGATCGTGGTGGCCCACCGGATCTCGTCGGCCGCGCGGGCCGACCGGGTCCTCGTACTGGACGGGACCCGGGCGGTGTGCGGCACGCACCCGGAGCTGCCTGCGCGCTCGGCCCTCTACCGGGACCTGGTGGGCATGTGGGGCTCGGGAGAGCCGGTCACGCCCCGCTGAAGCCCGGCCGTCCGGGCGGCCTACACCCAGCCCGCACTGCGGGATATGCGTATCGCGTCGATGCGGTTGCGCGCGCCGGTCTTGCGGGTCACGGCCGCCATGTAGTTGCGGACCGTGCCGCTGGCGAGGTGCAGGGAGCGGGCGATCTCGGCGACCGAGTCGCCCTGTGCGGCCCGGGTCAGGACGCTGAGTTCGCGCGGGCTGAGGGGGACCGGGTCCGCCTCCATGAACGCGCAGGCCAGCGCGGCGTCGATGAACCGCTCCCCCGCGGCCACCTTGCGCACGGCGCGGACGAGCCGGCCGGGCGAGCCGTCCTTGTCGACGTAGCCGAGTGCCTTGGCCTGGAAGGCGCGGCCGAGCGCGCCGGGCGTCTTGGCGGTCGCCAGGACGAGCAGCGGTGTGGGCGGGTCCAGCAGCCGCCCGGGGCCCTTGCCCTCCCCGGTGAGGGCGGCCGTCGCCCCCGGACAGTCGACGTCGACGACGGCCACGTCCGGTCGTAACGACTCGGCCCGGCGGGCCGCGGTCCGCCACCCCGCGGCCGTGACGTCGAAGTCGCCTTCGGATCTCAGCAGGGCGGCCAGCGCGGATCCGACGAGGCTGACGCTGTGCAGTACGAGGACCTTGGTCATGGTGACTCTCCGAACGTGGGTTGGCGCGGACGGTCAGGGCTTCATCAGCATCAAGCGGTTGCCCAGGTACCGGCCCCCGGAACACGACCTTCGGGGGCACGCGGGGGCGCATGGCCGTAATGAGTCGCCGCCCCGGGTGCCCGTGCACGGCATGTCGTACTTGTCGCCGCAGTCCGCCGCCGCCCGGGGGCGCCCCGCACCGCGATGTGTCCGGATCCTGCGGGCGGTGGAACGCGGGTCGGCGCGAGCACGGCCGACGCCGCGAACGCAGGCGGGCGGCACCGGTTCATCCGG
>NZ_JBSGYT010000051.1:0-57278 GCF_053610645.1 Streptomyces sp. NPDC054883
CGCCGGATTCCGGCGGGCGGGGGGCCTCTTCGCGGCTCGGGGTTACTTCTTGCCCTGGTTCTTGACGGCCTCGATGGCGGCCGCGGCGGCGGTCGGGTCGAGGTAGGTGCCGCCCGGGGTGAGGGGCTTGAAGTCGGCGTCCAGCTCGTAGGAGAGCGGGATGCCGGTCGGGATGTTGAGGCCCGCGATGTCGGCGTCCGAGATGCCGTCCAGGTGCTTGACCAGGGCGCGCAGGGAGTTGCCGTGGGCGGCGACCAGGACGGTGCGCCCGGTCAGCAGGTCCGGGACGATGGCGTCGTACCAGTACGGGAGCATGCGGACGACGACGTCCTTGAGGCACTCCGTGCGCGGGCGCAGCTCCGGCGGGATCGTCGCGTAGCGCGGGTCGTCCGACTGCGAGAACTCCGTACCGTCCTCGAGGGGCGGCGGCGGGGTGTCGTACGAGCGGCGCCACAGCATGAACTGCTCCTCGCCGAACTCGGCGAGCGTCTGGGCCTTGTCCTTGCCCTGGAGCGCGCCGTAGTGGCGCTCGTTCAGGCGCCAGGAGCGGTGGACCGGGATCCAGTGGCGGTCGGCGGCCTCCAGCGCCAGCTGCGCGGTGCGGATCGCGCGCTTCTGGAGCGAGGTGTGCACGACATCGGGGAGCAGGCCTGCGTCCTTGAGCAGCTCACCGCCGCGGACCGCCTCCTTCTCGCCCTTCTCGTTGAGATTGACGTCCACCCAGCCGGTGAACAGGTTCTTCGCGTTCCACTCGCTCTCGCCGTGGCGGAGGAGGATCAGCTTGTACGGTGCGTCGGCCATGCGTACGAGCCTAATGGACGGCCCGGGGCGCCCGCGCTCGGTGTCCACGGCGGTCGCGGGCCCGTTCACGCCCTTGCCGGACCCCGGTCGATTGACGCTCGGCGTCAATTGGGTGGCGGGTCGGGGACGCCCGCTCGTACGGTGCGGAGAGCTGTAGGGGCACTTACCTTCCGGGGGGAATCCGTATGTCGGTGGGCCGTTTGACGCGGGGGGCGCGGGAGAGCGTGACGGGGCTGCCGCGGGCCTTCTGGTGGCTGTGGACGAGCACGCTGGTGAACCGGCTGGGGGCCTTCGTCGCCACCTTCATGACCCTGTACCTGACCATCGACCGGGGCTATTCGGCCTCGTTCGCCGGTCTCGTGCTGGCCCTGCACGGGCTGGGCGGCGTGCTCTCCTCGCTGGTCGCGGGGGTGCTGACCGACCGGCTGGGGCGGCGGCCGACGCTGCTCGCCGCGCAGCTCTCGACCGCGTTCTCGGTGGCGCTGCTGGGGTTCATGGAGCACCCGGGGGCGATCGCCGCGGTGGCGCTGCTGGTCGGCATGACCTCGAACGCCTCCCGCCCGGCGGTCACGGCGATGATGGCGGACATCGTGCGGCCGGAGGACCGGGTACGCGCGTTCGCGCTGAACTACTGGGCCATCAACCTCGGCTTCGGCGTGAGCGCGATGGCCGCCGGGCTGGTGGCGGAGTACAGCTACCTGGCCGGGTTCCTGGGCGAGGCGACGCTGACCCTGCTGTGCGCGGTGCTGGTGTTCGCGAAGCTGCCCGAGTCCCGGCCGGTCAGGGACGCGGCCGCGGGCGGGGACGACGAGCCGGAGACCGGGCTGGGGACGGTGCTGCGCGACGGGCGGTTCATGGGGGTCGTCGGACTGTCCTTCCTGATCTCGCTGATCTTCACCCAGGGCTCGGTGGGACTGCCGGTGGCGATGGGCGCAGCCGGGTTCTCGGCCGGTGACTACGGGCTGGTCATCGCGGCGAACGGGCTGCTGATCGTGCTGCTCCAGATCCCGGTCACCCGGTTCATCGAGCACCGGGACCCGCAGCGGCTGCTGGTGGTCTCGGCGCTGCTCGCGGGCTACGGGTTCGCGTTGACCGCCTTCGCGGGGTCGCTGTGGGCGTACGCGCTGACGGTGTGCGTGTGGACGCTGGCCGAGATCGTGAACTCGCCGACGCAGATGGGGCTCGTGGCGCGGCTGTCACCGGTGCACGGTCGGGGGCGCTACCAGGGGATGTACACGCTGTCGTGGGCGGTGGCCTCGCTGGTGGCTCCGCTGATGGCCGGCTACGTGATCGACCGCCTGGGGGCCGGGTGGCTGTGGGGGGCGACCGGGGTGCTGGGGACGGTGGCCGGGCTCGGTTACTGGCTGCTGATGCGGCGGCTGCCGGCGGAGGCTCCGGCGCCCGTGGCAACGGCGGCCCCCGTTCAGTCCCGGCCGGACCCGGCCGTCGCCTGAAACGGGAAGACGGCCGTCAGGCGGGGCGTGTCAGGTGCCGGAAGGCGTCCAGGTTCCGGGTGGACTCGCCGCGCGCGACGCGCCACTCGTACTCGCGCCGGATCGCGCTCGCGAAGCCCAGCTCCAGCAGCGTGTTGAACGCTCCGTCCGCCGCCTCCAGGACCGTGCCGAGGAGGCGGTCCAGGTCGGCGGGGGTGACCACGCTCAGCGGGAGCCGCGCCGTCAGGTAGACGTCGCCGAGGCCGTCGACCGCGTACGCCATCCCGTACAGCTTGAGGTTGCGCTCCAGCAGCCAGCGGTGGACGCCCGCCTCGTTCTCGTCGGGGTGGCGGATGACGAAGGCGTTCACCGACAGGGAGTGCTTGCCGACCCGCAGCGAGCAGGTGGTGCTCAGCTTGCGGGTGCCGGGCAGCTGGACGACGTACGAGCCCGGTGACGGGCTCTCCCAGTCCAGACCGGCCTCGGACAGGGTGCTCTCGACGATCGCGGCGGTGTCAGCGTCAGCCATGGTGGGAGCGTACGCGACGGCGATGATCATGCATCGCCGCGGTGTAGACGTCCGCCGTGCCGCTCGCCGCCGTGTCCCAGCCGAAGAACTGCGCGTGCCGTGCGGCCTCGCCGCCCATGCGGCCGGTGAGCTCCGGTTCGTCCAGGAAGCGGCGCAGCTCCCGCGCGTAGTCGACCGGATCGTGTCCGGGTACGAGGATGCCCGTCACGCCGTCGTTGACGGCGACCGGCAGCCCGCCGACCGCTGCGGCGAGCACCGGGGTGCCGGTGGCCTGCGCCTCTATCGCGACGAGCCCGAAGGATTCGTTGTACGAGGGCATGACCAGCACCGACGCCGCCCGGAACCAGTCGGCGAGCCGGTCCTGCGCCACCGGCGGGTGGAAGTGGACCACGTCCGCGATGCCGAGCTTCGCGGCGAGCTTCTGCAGCCCCTCGGGCTTGGCGAGGCCGCTGCCGCTGGGGCCGCCGACGACGGGTACGAAGAGCCGCGCGCGCAGCGACGGATCCCGGTCGACCAGCTCCGCGACCGCCCGGAGCAGGATGTCGGGGGCCTTGAGCGGCTGGATCCGGCCCGCGAAGAGGGGGATCACGGCGTCCTGCGGGAGTCCGAGGCGGGCGCGGGCGGCGGCCCGGCCGTCGCCGACGGTGAAGCGGTCGAGGTTCACGCCGGGGTGGACGACGGCGACCTTGCCCGGGTCGGCGTCGTAGTGCCGGACGAGTTCGTCGGCCTCCTCGGCGGTGTTCGCGATGAGCCGGTCGGCGGCCGCGACGATCTGGGTCTCGCCGATGACGCGGGCGGCGGGCTCGGGGGTGTCGCCCTCGGCGAGCGCCGCATTCTTGACCTTGGCCATGGTGTGCATGGCGTGCACGAGCGGGACGCCCCAGCGTTCGGCGGCGAGCCAGCCGACGTGGCCGGAGAGCCAGTAGTGGGAGTGGACGAGGTCGTAGTAGCCGGGGCGGTGCCCGGCCCAGGCCTGCATCACGCCGTGCGTGAAGGCGCACAGCTGGGCCGGCAGCTCCTCCTTGGCCAGGCCTTCGTACGGGCCGGCGTCCACGTGCCGGACGAGGACACCGGGCGCCAGCTCGACCCGGGGCGGCAGGCCGCCGGTGGTGGCACGGGTGAAGATCTCGACCTCGACGTTGATCGCGGCCAGCCGCTTGGCCAGCTCGACGATGTACACGTTCATGCCGCCGGCGTCGCCGGTGCCGGGCTGGTGCAGCGGTGAGGTGTGCACGCTGAGCATGGCGACGCGGCGGGGCTTGCGGGAGTGGCCCACGGCCGGGAGCCGCAGCCGGGGCGACTCGTGGCGGGTCGAGCGGGCAGCGGCGAGGCGGCCGCTGATACTGCCGCCGAGGCGGGACACGTACTGGCTCAAGGGAGCAGTTCCTCTCGCTCGGACGGCGCGCTGGGGCTTGACGTAGGGCATGGCTCGTAGAGCGCGGTCAGCGCCCTGCTAGGAGTGCAACCCGGACGGACGCGTCCCGCATTCCGGGGTGGACGGATTTCCTGCGGGTCTTTTCGGGGACGGCGGAACCGGCCGGCGGGTCGGCAGGTCAGCGGCGGGGCGCCCGGCGGGTCGGCAGGGGTGCCCCGCGGGTTTTCCGCTCCCGCGCCCGCTCCGCATACGCTCGGCGCATGGCTTCCCGCAGCGCCCCACCGCCCCCCAGACGCCCCGTGGGCACGGTCACGCGCGGGACCACCAACCCGAACCGGCTGCGCCGGATGGACCGCTGGATCGCGGCCACGCACGGGGCCGCCCTGCGGCGCGTGCAGGCGCCGGTCGCGGTGGACCTCGGCTACGGGGCCGCGCCCTGGACGGCGGTCGAGCTGCTGGCCCGGCTGCGGGAGGCGGCGCCGGCGGTACGGGTGGTCGGGATCGAGATCGAGCCGGCCCGGGTGGCGGGGGCGAAGCCGTACGAACGGGACGGGCTCAGCTTCCGGCACGGCGGCTTCGAGGTCCCGCTGGACGGCGGGGCCGCCCCGATGCTGATCCGCGCGGCGAACGTACTGCGCCAGTACGACGAGGAGCAGGTCGAGGCGGTGTGGCGGCGGCTGTGCGGCCGGCTGGCCCCGGGCGGGCTGCTCGTCGAGGGGACGTGCGACGAGATCGGGCGGCGCCACGTATGGGTCGCACTCGGCCCGGAGGGGGCGCGCACGGTGACCTTCGCGACCCGGCTGGGCTCCCTGGAGCGCCCCTCGGACCTGGCGGAGCGACTGCCGAAGGCGCTGATCCACCGGAACGTGCCGGGCGAGCCGGTGCACTCCTTCCTGCGCGACTTCGACCGCGCGTGGGCGGCGGCGGCTCCGTACGCCTCGTACGGGGCCCGGCAGCGCTGGATCCGCACGGCGCGCGCGCTGGCCGTCGACTGGCCGCTCGCGGACGGCCCGGTGCGGTGGCGGCAGGGGGAACTGACCGTGCGCTGGGAGGCGTTGCGCCCGACGGGGTGAACATCGCCCACCGGGGAACCGGTGTTGGGGACCGGCCGTTGAGCCGTGAGGGGTGAGGGTGCCGCGGCGCGGTACGGCCGGGGCGGTCGCAGGTGGTGCGGGGGTTGTCCACAGAGGGTGTCGGAATCCGCGCACTCGTGGCACCATCCCGAAGGCGGCAATAAGTTACTGATGGATAGTCAGATGTGATGTCGAGAGATGTCCCGTCTGTCTCGGGGTGCGTGGGGGGAACCATGGGGACCGTGAAGCGAGCGCGCCGATGGGGCGCATCCGCTCTCACGCTGCTGTGCGCGATGGCGGTACTGGCGAGCGCGCCGGTCCTCGGCCTTTCGGGGACCGCCTCCGCGGCGCCGGTCGCGCCGGCGGCGCCCACGGCGCCCACCGCGCCGGAGCCCGGGACCAAGTCCCTGGAGCAGGTCCGCAAGGAGATCGACGACCTTTACCGCCAGGCCGGATCGGCCACGGACGCCTACAACCAGGCGGAGAGCGAGGCCAAGGCCCAGTCCGAACGGGTCGTGGAGCTCGCCAAGCTGATCGCGGCCGGCCGGGAGCGGATCGCCTCGCTGAAGGACCGCGCGGGGGCCGCCGCCCGCGCGCAGTACCGCTCCAGCGGCCTGCCGCCGGGCGCGCGCCTCGCGCTGAGCGGCAGTCCGAGCCAGTACCTGGACGGCGCGGACCGGTTGCGCCAGGGCGAGAAGGCCACCGCGGACCTGCTCGCCGGCCTGAACCGCACGCAGAACGACCTCCAGCGGTACGCCAAGGACGCGAGCGCGCTGTGGCAGACGCTGGAGGCGAACCGGATCAAGCAGGAGACCGCCAAGAAGCAGGTCGAGGAGAAGATCAAGGCGGCTCAGGAGCTGGAGAGCAAGCTGGAGGCCGAGGAGAAGGCCCGGCTGCTCCAGCTGGAACAGGACGCGCAGCGCCAGGCGCAGACGGCCTGGCTGTCGTCGGGCGTCCTGAAGGAGATCAACGGCACGGCGTCGGAGGCGGGGAAGAAGGCGATCCAGTTCGCCACCGCCCAGATGGGCAAGCCGTACGTGTGGGGCGCCGTGGGGCCGCTCTCGTACGACTGCTCCGGACTGACCTCGCAGGCGTGGCTGGCGGCGGGCCGCGGCATTCCGCGGACTTCGCAGGAGCAGCTGCGGCTGCTGCCGAAGGTGGCGATCAAGGACATGCGTCCGGGCGATCTGATCATCTACTTCGACGACGCCAGCCATGTCGCCCTGTACGTGGGCGACGGCGCGATCATCCACGCCCCGCGCCCGGGACGCAACGTCACGCTGGCGGGCGCGGGCTCGATGCCGATCAAGGCGGTGGTCCGCCCGGACGCGTGACGGACGGGCGCGGGCCGGGCCGGCACCTGCCGTCCCGGCATCCCCGTGTACCCGCCTACCCGCGTCCCGGCGTCCCCGTGTACCCGCGTCCCGGCGTCTCGGTGGGCGGGACGCCGGCCGGTCGCGTCGTGACGTTGGTCATCCCGGCGTCCGGGCTTTCCCCGCGATAACGGCATATGACGCGGGCTCCTCTCCGCGCCGCCGTTCCCCCGCCCGCACCGGCCCGCTAGGGTCGACCGCATGAGCGCACCCTCGGGGGGAGCGAAGGAACCGGAGACGATGCCCGCACCCGTACCGCGGCAGCGGGACACCCTTGTCACACCGGCCGGCCGGCCGGTCCGGCCCGCCGCCCCGGCGGCCCAGGCGGCCCCCGCGCCCTCCCTGACCCTGCTGGTCATCGAGGACGACCCCACCGGCGACCTCACCGTCCCGGAGATCCTCCACGGCGACGGCCACCGCATCCGGCTCCGCACCGCCCGCAACCTCACCGAGGCGGCCCGGCTCCTCACGCCCGACGTGCACTGCGTCCTGCTCGACCTCTCCCTGCCCCAGCCCGGCGGCGCCAAGGACGACCCGCTCGCCACGCTCCGCGAGGTGCTGCGCATCGCCCCGCGCCACGCCGTGCTCGTCCTCACCGCGGAAGCGGACGCCGAGCGCGCCGCCGAAGCCGTCCGCGTGGGCGCCCAGGACTTCCTCTTCCGCGACGAACTCGACGGCCGTCTCCTCAGCCGCGCGATCCGCTACGCCGTGGAACGCAAGCGGGCCGACATCGCCCAGTACAAGCTTGCAGAATCGAAACTGCGCGCCCAGGAGAACGCCCGTCTGGAACGCGGGCTGCTGCCCAACCCGCTGCTCGACGGCTCCGACCTGCGCTTCGCCGCCCGCTACCGGCCGGGCCGCAGCCGCGCCCTGCTCGGCGGGGACTTCTACGACACCGTCCGCACCCCCGACGGCACCGTGCACGCCATGATCGGCGACGTCTGCGGCCACGGCCCCGACGAGGCGGCCCTCGGCGTGGAGCTGCGCATCGCCTGGCGCGCGCTGACCCTGGCCGGCATGTGCGGGGACGACCTGCTGGCCACCCTCCAGCAGGTCCTGGAGGTGGAGCGCCCCTGTGACGAGATCTTCGCGACGCTGTGCACGGTGGACATCTCCCCCGACGGCCGCCACGCCGGTCTGTGCCTGGCCGGCCACCCGGCGCCGCTGATCGTCCGGGCGGACGGCCCGGCCCGGCTCCTGCCGTACGAGAGCAGCGGTCCGGCGCTCGGCCTGCTTCCCAAGGCCCGCTGGCCGCGCCGACAGGTGGAGCTGGGCGGCGCGTGGAGCCTGATGCTCTACACCGACGGCCTGATCGAAGGCCGCGTCGGCGAGGGCAGGGAACGCCTCGGCCAGGACGGCATGATCGAGATGATCAACCGGCACCTCGATGCCGGCCTGAGCGGCGAGAGCCTGCTGGAAGCCTCCGTCACGGAAGCCCGCCGGCTCAACGGCGGCGAGCTGACCGACGACGTCGCGGTGGTGCTGCTCTCGCGCGACGGCGGCTGACGAACGGGCGGCCGGCTACCGGCCGCCGTTGTACGGGCCGTACGGCCCGTCGCTGCTGCTGCCGCCACGGCGCCGGCCGCCGCCGCCCGAGACCTGCTTGAGGGCCGGCCGGACGTCGACGAAGAAGACGATGGTGGCCACCAGTCCGGCGATCTCCAGGAACAGCATCCCGAGGAAGAAGTCCACGAGGACGGTGATGCCGAGGATGACCAGCCAGAAGGTCTTGGTCTGCTTCTCCGCGGCCCGGTAGGCGTCCTCGCGCGCGATCAGCGCGAGGACGAACGCCACCACGGCGAGCGCCAGCATGGCGAACCCGAGCAGCGGGAGCACCCCGTTGTCGAAACCGTTCATCAACATCGCCCGACCGCCTCTTCCCGCGTACGCCGTCTGATACCGCCCGATACCGCCTGCCTCCACGCTACTGGCAGGGCCGCCCTCACAGCGGACAACGGACCGGGCACCTTCCAGGTGCCCGGTCCGTCATCACCCCACTCGTCCCGCGATCAGCTCTCGTCGCCGGGCGTGGCGGCGGTCTTCTTCGTCGGCGCCTTACGGACGCCGGGCTTCCGCGCGCCGGACTTCTCCTCGTCGGCGGAGGCCGAGGGGGAGGCGGACTCCGACGCGGACGACGCCTGCGCGTCGGTTCCGGCGCCGGGACCGGCCTGCGCCGGGACGTCCGGCTCCACGGCGGCGGCGATGTCGACGATCTCCTCGGAAACCTCGCCGCGCCAGGCGCGGACGGCCTGCTCACCGTGCTCGGCGACCTTGTCGTAGGTCTCCTTCGCCCGCACCGCGTACTCGGCGGCCACGCCCACGCCGCGCAGCGCCAGGTCCTGCGCGGTCTCGCCCAGCTTCTTCGGGTCGATCGCGCCGAGGACCTCGGCGAACTTGGCGGCGACGACCTCCTGCGCCTTGTTGGCCTTCTCCTGCACGATCTTCGTGTCGGTGTTCCGGACGGCCTCGATGCGCGCGGGGGCCTCGGTGCGCAGCTGCTCGATCAGTCCGGGCACCTTCTTGGCCTGCTGCACGGCGAGGTCGGCGGTGCCGGCGGCGAAGTAGAGGGGGGTCGGGTCGGTGAGGGTCTTCTTCAGGTCATCGGCGATGGCCATGTGCTTGGTCCTCCCGGATCACAGTCAGTTCGTGTGGGGCTTCTCGTCGTCGGCACCGGCCGGATCGGCCTCGAAGGCGTTCTCCTTGCGGAACGACTCGTAGATCTGCAGCAGCACCTGTTTCTGCCGCTCGTTTATCGAGGGGTCGGCGAGGATGACGGACCGCGTCTCCACCTCGTCGCGATCCCGCTCGTCCAGGATCCCGGCCTGCACGTACAGCGTCTCCGCGGAGATCCGCAGCGCCTTGGCCAGCTGCTGGAGGATGTCCGCGCTCGGCTTGCGCAGCCCGCGCTCGATCTGGCTCAGGTACGGATTCGACACCCCCGCCGCCTCGGCCAGCTGCCGCAGCGAGAGCTGCGCCTGCCGCCGTTGCTCACGGAGGTACTCGCCGAGGTTTCCGACGTTGAGCGATGCCATGCCCCCATGCTGCCGCAGCCCGCTAACTATTGCAAGCAGGCGCTTGCAATAGCTCCCAGTGATACCTTCGGGAGATGGATCCCCAGGAGCTCGCCAACCTCGCGCACCTGCGCCGGGCGCGGGACCTGATCGACCGGGAGTACGCCCGCCCGCTCGACGTGCCCACCATGGCGCGCCACGCGCTGATGTCGCCGGCGCACTTCTCCCGCCGGTTCCGGGCGGTCTACGGCGAGACCCCGTACAGCTACCTCATGACCCGCCGGATCGAGCGGGCGATGGCGCTGCTGCGCGGTGGCATGAGCGTCACCGACGCGTGCATGACCGTCGGCTGTACCTCGCTCGGCTCGTTCAGCTCGCGGTTCACCGAAATCGTGGGCGAGACCCCCAGCGCCTACCGCAGCGGGGAGCACAGCGCGGTGTCGGCGATGCCCGCCTGCGTGGCCAAGGTGTACACGCGCCCCACCAGGGAAACGCCGAGCAGGATCCGAGAAGCGGGCCCTTCGGCCGCCCCCTAGCGTGGGCGGCATGAACATCTCTCTCCAGTACTGCCACATCACCGTCAACGACGTGGACGAGGCGCTCGGCTTCTACCGCGACGCGCTCGGCCTCGAGGTCCGCAACGACGTCGCCTCGGGCGACCACCGCTGGGTCACCCTCGGCAACGCCGCGCAGCCGGGTCTCGAAATCGTCATCTCCGACCCGCACGCGGGCCGTTCCCCGGCCGACGGCGACGCGCTCCAGGAGCTGCTCACCAAGGGCGTCCTGCCGATGGTCGTCTTCCGCAGCGACGACCTCGACGCGACGTTCGAGAAGGTCCGGGCATCCGGCGCCGAGGTGCTCCAGGAACCCATCGACCAGCCGTGGGGACCGCGCGACTGCGCGTTCCGCGACCCGTCGGGCAACCTCGTACGCATCAACCAGGCGCCGGCCGCGGCCTAGCGGGCCGGCTGGCCGACCGCCTGACCGCCCGCCCGACCGGCCGCAGGGGCGGTGCCGATCAGCACCGTCGCGTGGAACTCGTCCGAGCTGACCGCGCGCACCGCGAGGCCGCCCGAGGTCAGGGCCGACGCCGTCAGCGGGGACTGGCGGGCACTCGTCTCGATCAGCAGGAGGCCGCCCGGGGCCAGCCACCGGGCGGCCTGCGCCGCGACCCGCCGGTGGACGGCCACGCCGTCCGGGCCGCCGTCCAGCGTGGCGGCCGGCTCGTGGTCGCGGGCTTCCGCCGGGAGGAAGGCGATCTCCTCCGTCGGCACGTACGGGGCGTTGACCACAAGCACGTCCACCCGACCCCGCAGCGCGGCGGGCAGCGCCGCGTACAGGTCGCCCCGGTGCACCCGGCCCCCGTACGGCGCCACGTTGCGCCGCGCGTACACCAGCGCCCCCGCGTCGATGTCCGCCGCGTGCAGCTCGACCCCCGGGACCCGGGAGGCCACCGCCGCCCCGAGCGCGCCCACCCCGCAGCACAGGTCCACGACGACCGAGCCCGGACCGGTCCGTGCCACCGCCTGCCCCGCCAGGAACTCGCTGCGCCGGCGCGGTACGAAGACCCCCTCGCCCACCTCCATGCGCAGCCCGCAGAACTCCGCCCAGCCGACGACCGTTTCCAGCGGCTCGCCGGCCACCCGGCGCGCCAGCAGCTCCGCCAGGTGCCCCTCGTCCCGGGCGGCCGCCGTCAGCAGCTCCGCCTCCTCCTCCGCGAACACGCAGCCGGCCGCGCGCAGGAGTTCCACCAGTGTGGCCACGTACTCAGTCCTCAGTGTCGATGTCGTCGGCGACGATACGGGCGCCGCCCGCCCGCCCTGCCCGCCGGGAGCCGGTCAGAACATGTCCGGGCACCACGGCCTGCGTGCCGTGCGGAACACCGCGTCCGCCAGCGCCACCGCCCCCGGCCGCTCCTCCGCGACCAGGCCGAGCGCCGCCAGCCGGACCGCCGACTCGTCGCCGAGGTACAGCGATCCGAGCGCGGAGACGTCCAGCCGCAGATCGGCCGGCTCCCGGGTCCGGGCGCACTCGCCACTGCCCGCGTCCAGCCGGTAGCGCCCGTCGGCCAGGCCCGCCGGGTCGGTCACCTCCAGGACCAGCACCCCCGGCACGGCATACGTGCGCGCCGCCAGCGCCCGTACGACGTCCAGCACCCGCACCCACAGGAAGTCCGCGGCGGTGACCAGGCGGGCGGCGCGCGGGTCCGGCAGGAACCGCGCCAGCAGGTCGTCGGGGGCCCGGTAGCCCGTTCGCACCTTCTGCACCCAGTCGATCGAGCACAGGAAGTGCCACAGCGCCCGCTCCGCGGCCGGGGTCAGCGCGATCAGATCCTGTACCTGCAGGGTGTTCTGCGGGATCTTCGCGTCCGACCAGTGGTCGTCGACGCGGTAGGTGGCCAGGCCCGCCACTTCGCCCTCCGCAGTGCGGTGGACGGCGTGGAACTTCGGCCGGTACGGGCGGAAGGAGGTCTCCTGCACGCCGGTGAACAGGTCCCACCAGCGGTCCCCCCGGTCGACCGCGCCGGGCGTCGCCGCGCGCAGCCGCTCGTGCAGTTCGGGCCCCACCCGCCGCACCTCGGCGCCGTCCACGAGGTCGATCCGGCCGCCGTCCGCGGGCCCGGACAGGTGCGGGTCGAGCCCGCTGCGCGGTACGTCGACCTCCCACTCGGAGGTGTACGTCGCGGGCCCGAACCCGTAGCGCCCGTAGATCGGGAACTCGGCCGCGAGCAGGGTCGCCACGACGTCGCCCCGGTCCCGGGCGGCCGCCAGCTCGGCGGCCATCATCCGGGTCAGCAGGCCCTGGCGGCGGTGCGTCGCCAGCACGGTGACGTTCGTGACCGCGCTGGCGGGCACGGCCGCCCCGCCGGGCACCGTCAGCTGCTGGGCGAAGGAGCGGAAGGTGGCCACGCAGCGGCCGGTGCCGGTGTCGAAGCCGCCCTGGGTGCGGGCGAGGTCGCCGTACTTGGCGCGCTGGGCGACGTCCGAGTCGCTCACCCGGGCCGCCATCAGGAACCCGGTGTTCACGGTCTGGACCCACTCGCGGAGTTCCGCTTCGGCTATCGGCCGGATGTCAGCGCTCATAGCCGCCCACGCTAACCGGCCGCCCGGCCGGGGTCGCCCGATTTTCCGCGCGGTCGCCGCCCCTGCCCGAGCAGCGCGCCGCGCTACGCCAGCAGGTCGTCCACCTGCGCCTCGCCCTCCCGGTAGCGCCGGGTGATCTCCGCGATGGAGTCGTCCGCCATGCGCTGCAACTGCTGTCTGCGCCGCGAGACCTGCTGCTCGTAGCGGATCAGCCGGGCCATCGCCTCGTGCAGTTCGGCGTCCGTGCGGGCGCCCAGGTCCGACAGCTCCACGTCCGACAGCATCTCGGCCGCCAGCAGCCGGGACTCCTCGCTCTGCGGGGTGCCGAGCGTGACGTGCCGGGCCGAGGCGCTGCGGCTGGACGGGGCGTCCGCGAGGATCTCCGAGAGCCGGTCCACCACCGGCGCCTCGGGATCCGTACGCCGCGCCAGCTCGGCGCGCAGGATGTCGATGCGGCCGTGCAGGAGTCTGCGTACGTAGCTCAGATCGGCCTCGTCGCGCTGTGCGTCACGCCGCAGCGCGCGCAGCTCCGGCAGCCCGAGCGCGGTGGCCGGGATGGTCGGTCCCGGGTCGTCGCCGTTGCGCTGGACGGGCGGCCGGGCCGCCGATGACGCGGGTACAGGTACGGAGGTACCAGAGATGTTCATGCGTTGTGTGTCCGTCCCCTCGACCGGTGCTGGTGGCACCGCCTTCCAGCATCGTGCCACTGACCGCGGTGCCGACGCAGTCCCACGCCACCCGATCGGCCCCGGACGGGTGCACGCCTGGTACACAGGTGGTATGCGAGCAGTGGTGCAGAGGGTGGACGGCGCGAGCGTCGTGGTGGCCGGCGAGACCGTCGGGGAGATCGTGGGCGAGGGCCTGTGCGTCCTGGTGGGGGTGACGCACGACGACACGCCGGAGAAGGCGGCGCTGCTGGCCCGCAAGCTGTGGTCGGTGCGGATCCTGGAAGCGGAGAAGTCCTGCAGCGACGTGAACGCCCCGCTGCTGGTGATCTCCCAGTTCACGCTCTACGGGGACGCGCGCAAGGGCCGTCGGCCCACCTGGAACGCGGCCGCGCCCGGGCCGGTGGCCGAACCGCTGGTCGACGAGGTGGTGGCGCAGCTGCGCGCGCTGGGCGCGACGGTGGAGACGGGCCGGTTCGGGGCGGACATGCGCGTCTCGCTCACCAACCACGGCCCGTTCACCATCGTCATCGACATCTAGCGGACCGGACGGCTACGGCGCGACGACGACCTCCTGGGCGGCGGCCGTCGTACCGACCAGCAGCGGCGCGTCCACCGGCACGTTCCGCTTCACCAGCGCCAGCGCGATCGGCCCCAGCTCGTGGTGGCGGACGGCGGTGGTCACGAAGCCGAGCTGGCGGCCCTCCTCCCCGTCCGCGGCGAGCCGTACGGGCGTCCCGTGCGCCGGGAGCAGCACCTCGGAGCCGTCCAGGTGCAGGAAGACGAGACGGCGCGGGGGCTTCCCCAGGTTGTGGACGCGGGCCACCGTCTCCTGGCCCCGGTAGCAGCCCTTCTGGAGGTGCACGGCGGTGCCGATCCAGCCCAGCTCGTGCGGGATCGTCCGGTGGTCGGTCTCCTGGCCGAGCCGCGGCCGGTGCGCCTCGACGCGCAGCGCCTCGTACGCGAGCAGCCCGGCGGCCGGACCGTGCGATGCGTCGAAGGCCTCCAGCTCTCCGCGGGGCAGGAACACGTCGCGGCCGTGCGCGGTCTCGCGTACGGCGAGCTCCTTGGACACCTCGGCGATCGAGCCGGCCGGCAGGTGCACGACCGCGAAGTCCTCCGTCCGGTCGGCGACCTCGACCCGGTAGAAGAACTTCATCGACTCCAGGTAGCCGATCAGCGCCTCCTGCGTGCCGGGCTCGACGTGCGCCCACACCGTCTCGCCGTCGTCGACGAGGTACAGCGCGTGCTCGATGTGCCCGTTGGCGGAGAGGATCAGCGCCTCGGTGGCCTGCCCGGGCGGCAGGTCGGTGACGTGCTGGGTGAGCAGCAGGTGCAGCCAGCTCAGCCGGTCCGGCCCGGTGACGGTGACGACCCCGCGGTGGGAGAGGTCTACGAAGCCCCGGCCGTCCGCGAGGGCGCGCTGTTCGCCGTACAGCTCTCCGTAGTGGGCGGCGACGCCCTCGTCGCGGCCTTCGGCCGGTACGGCGCCGGGGAGATGGAGCAAGGGGCTGCTGGTCATGGCTCCAAGCGTACGGCCCCGTCAGGCGGAGCCGGAGCGGCGCTTGGCAGCGCAGTCGGCGCACAGCCCGAAGATCGCGAAGTGCTTCATGTCGGTCTCGAACCCGAAGGTGGTGCGGAGCTTCGCGGTGAACTCGGCGGCGACGTCCAGATCGGCCTCGATCACCTCGGTGCAGTCGCGGCAGACCAGGTGGATGTGGTGGTGCCGGTCCGCGAGGTGATAGGTGGGGGCGCCGTGCCCGAGGTGCGCGTGCGAGACCAGACCGAGCTCTTCGAGCAGCTCCAGCGTGCGGTAGACGGTGGAGATGTTGACCCCGGAGGCGGTCTTGCGCACCTGGGCGAGGATCTCGTCCGGGGTGGCGTGCTCCAGGGCGTCGACCGCTTCCAGCACCAGCTGGCGCTGCGGTGTCAGCCGGTAGCCGCGCCGGCGCAGGTCGGTCTTCCAGTCGGTGCCTTCGGTGCTCTCGGTGCTCACCACCCGGCCAGTGTAAGCGCGCGAAGGGGACCGCGGGCTCGGCCCGCGGTCCCCTTCTCGCACGGTCTGCGGCTGCCCGCTCAGCGGAAGAAGGCGATGCCGTCGTCCGGCATGTCCGGGAGGTTGCGCGCCATCTCGGCGACCTCCTCGGGCGTGACGACCTTCTTGAGCTGGGCCGACATGTACGGGCGCAGCTCGATGTCCGGGGTCGCCTTCTCGCCGACCCACATCAGGTCGCTCTTCACGTACCCGTAGAGCCGCTTGCCGCCGCTGTACGGGCCGGAGGCGGCGGTGCGGGCCACGGCGTCCGTCACCAGGTCGATCTGGGGCTTCTGGTCGGCGAGCTCGCCGTACCAGATCTCGACGACGCCCTGGTCCCGGACCATGACGACCTCCACCTTGCGGTCGGCGTCGATGCGCCAGTAGCCGCTCTCCGCCTCCAGCGGCCGCACCTTGTTGCCCTCGGCGTCGAGCACCCAGGTGCGCGAGCGGTACTCCAGGAAGTCCCGGCCGTCGTGGCCGAAGACGACTTCCTGGCCGAAGTTGCACTTCTCCTCGCCGGGGAAGTCGAAGACGCCCGCGCCCTCCCAGGTACCGAGGAGGAAGGCGAGGGGGACGAGGCCCGGGTTCAGGTCGGACGGGATCTGGATCATGGGTGGCTGCTCAGACGATCTGTGTGAGGGGTTCCGGGGACGGGGTCGGTCAGCGCTGGCCCTGGTACAGCTTCTTCACGGCGAGGCCGGTGAAGGCGAGGACGCCGACGCAGACCAGGATGAGCAGGGAGGTGAAGACTGCCTCAAGCACGGGGTGCTCCTCGGAGTTTTGTGGGCGGTACGGGGCCGGTCCCCAAGCCTACTGGCCCGGGAACCGGCGCACTGTGTGAGGTAGCCCGTACCGGCGCTCAGCCGAGCAGCTGCCGCTGCAGGACCACCGTCTGGTGGAAGGGCACGAGGGCAGCGCGTCTCGTACCCCGACTGCGCGTCCTGCGCCCCGGCCGGGGCGTCCAGGAGCTTCTTCGCCAGGTCCTCGTCCGCCTTGTCCCACCGGCTGGCGTTGATCGTCCGGTCAGTCGTCGCTTCGTTGGCGGCGACCGGGGCCGGCATCGCCAGGTCCTGCCGGGCCAGCGGCGGGAGCGGCGTGGGCGGGCGCCCCTACTGGACGGCGTAGCCGTCACCGTACCGGCGACGACGCCGAGCACGAGGGCGCCCGCGACGAGCAGCGCGGCGCGCCGCCCTCCCCGTATCCGGGGCGCGGGCGGCGTCTGTTCTCGTTCCAAGGGTGGTCCCCCCACGGGACGTGAGGCGGCGGTCCGATACCGGCGCGCGGAGGGGAGACAGCCCGTGGCGGGGACCAGTTGTGCGCACCCTTATTACATTTTGATACCGCGAGGTTCTACTCTTCCCGCCGGTCCTCGTGGGGGTCCTGCCGACGGCGCTTCCCGTCCAGTTCGTCCCACCACTCGTCGGACTTCGGATCGCCCGAGGGGTCGTCCCACCAGCGGTCGTCCGGGCCGCGCCGGTTCGCGGTCATCGCGGCGACCGGCGGGATCACCATGGCCACGACGCACAGCGCCACGGCCGCCTCCACCGACCACAGGCGCACGAACGCCCAGGCGGAGACGAAGAGGAACAGACAGCCGCCCATCATCAGGAAATAGACGCGGCGCCTCTTGGCGTACATACCTCCAGAATAGGGCGGTCCCCGGACGGCGCGAAGGGCCGCACCCCGTTCCAGTGGCGTCCAACCCCCTGGGGTGCGGCCCTCCGGCCGGTCGTACGTGGAGCAGCGGTCAGACCGCGATCGCCACGTCCGTCACTCCGCCGGCCTGGGCGACGACGACGGCACGGTCCGCCTGGGCACCCGGGACGAGCGCCCGCAGCGTCCAGGAGCCGGTGGCGGCGTAGAAGCGGAACTGGCCGGTGGCCGAGGTCGGGACCTCGGCGGTGAACTCGCCGGTCGAGTCCAGCAGCCGTACGTAACCGCTGACGGGCTCGCCGTCCTTGGTCACCTGGCCCTGGATGGCGGTCTCACCGGGCTTGAGCGTGGCGAGGTCGGGCCCGCCGATCTGTGCTCCACACATGTTTCTCTGTCCTGTCCTAGAGAGAGCTGGTTCCGCGTACGGGGCGACGCGTGCCGCTGGTTACTTGTTCGCGCCGAGCTCGATCGGCACGCCGACCAGCGAGCCGTACTCGGTCCACGAGCCGTCGTAGTTCTTGACGTTCTCCTGGCCCAGGAGCTCGTGCAGCACGAACCACGTGAGCGCGGAGCGCTCACCGATGCGGCAGTAGGCGATGGTGTCCTTGGACAGGTCGACCTGCTCGGCCTCGTAGAGGGCGGTCAGCTCTTCGTCGGACTTGAAGGTGCCGTCGTCGTTGGCGTTCTTCGACCACGGGATGTTGCGGGCGCTCGGCACGTGGCCGGGGCGCTGCGACTGCTCCTGCGGGAGGTGAGCCGGGGCGAGCAGCTTGCCGGAGAACTCGTCGGGCGAGCGGACGTCGACCAGGTTCTGGTTGCCGATCGCGGCCACGACGTCGTCGCGGAAGGCGCGGATCGAGGCGTCCTGGGGCTTGGCCTTGTACTGGGTGGCCGGGCGGTTCGGGACGTTCTTGCCGTCGACCAGGTCGCGGGAGTCGAGCTCCCACTTCTTGCGGCCGCCGTCGAGCAGGCGGACGTCCTGGTGGCCGTAGAGCTTGAAGTACCAGTAGGCGTAGGACGCGAACCAGTTGTTGTTGCCGCCGTAGAGGACGACGGTGTCGTCGTTGGAGATGCCCTTGGCGGAGAGCAGCTTCTCAAAGCCCTCCTGGTCCACGAAGTCACGGCGGACCGGGTCCTGGAGGTCGCTCTTCCAGTCGATCCGGACGGCGTTGGTGATGTGGTTCTTGTCGTAGGCGGACGTGTCCTCGTCCACCTCGACGATGACGACGTTGGCGTCGTTCAGGTGGGCCTCGACCCAGTCGGCGTCAACGAGGACGTCGCTGCGGCTCATGGTGTTCTCCTCCGGGGCAGTGTGCGGCGGGACGGTGCTGGTGCTGCTGCGGGGTGGTGCTCGTGCGCGGCGCTCCGGCCGGCGGCCGTCGAAGCCCTGCGCGGGGAGGCGTCAGGGGGCAGCGGGGCGGGTCGCGGATGCGGTCACGCGGGGAAGGCCGTCGGCGGCCGGTGGAGCGGAAGGGCTCACACCGCTAGATGGAGCGACAGAGCATGGCGGCGACGCGACACAGGTCTACTGCCCGCCGCTTCGTGAGGTCCGCCTGCTGATGCTTCATAGGTAGGGATCGTAGGGACGAATCGGCCGCCCTGTCACCGTTGTGTCATATGGCGAGACAGGATCGTCCGAATGGCGGGACGCGAAGAGCCCCGGCGGCCGTCGCAGGCCCTCCGGGGCTCCCTTTGCCGGTCCGCCATCTGCGGGTCGGACCGGGTTGTCTCACGATCCGGCCAGCACCACGTCCGTGCCCGTCAGCGACAGGCGTACGCCCTCCTCGTCCGAGGTCAGCGTGGAGAGCTGGAGCCCGGCCGGCAGGCCGCCGTCGATGCTCCGGTCGAAGTCGGTCTCCTTGCGGATGACCCGCTCGATGCCGGGGATCCCCTCGCCCGGCACCTCGTCGGCGTGCACCCGGACGATCTTTCCCTTGCCGGACGGGGCGTCCGCGAGGCTGACGGTCGAGATGACACTGCGCGTCAGGCTCTGGCCGAGGATCTGCAGCCGCGCGGTGACCTTCACCTTCCCGGGCTTCCCGCCGTAGGCGACGGTGACACCGGTCTGCGAGGCCTCGGTGAGGTCCGCGTACGAGACGAAGGCGGTGCCTTCCGCGCGCCGGGCCGTGCCGCCGCTGTAGTCCCCGTTCAGCTTCACCCCGTGGAAGGCCGCGTCGAGCCGGGTGAGGCGGGCCTTGCGGCCGTCGGCGGTGGCGTCGACGCCCTTGAGCGTCACGTCGACCTGTTCGAGGTCGTGGCTGAGCGCCTGCGTCAGGAAGGGGAACCCGCGGATGTGCACGTCCGCACTGCCCGCCAGCCCCTGCCGGGCCTGTATGCGCTCGGCGAGCCGGTTATCGGCGTAGCCGACCGCCCAGCGGTCGGCGCCCACGAAGAGCCCGCCCAGGATCACAACGATGATGACGACGGCGCGTAGAAAACGCACGTGCCCCTCCCCCTACTGATCGGTACGTGCGCTCTAGTTGACCATGTCCCGACATGTGGCCGCCGTCAGCACGGCGGTCAGCCGACCACCCGGCCCATCAGGTAGACGGCCGGGGCGGCGGCCGCGAGCGGCAGCGCGACACCGGCCGTCATGTGGACGAACTTGGACGGGTAGTCGTACGCGGCCACCCGCAGGCCGACGAGCGCGCACCCACCCGCGGCCAGACCGACCAGTGCCCCGCCTGCCCCGAGACCGTTCAGCGAACCGACCGCGATGCCCGCGCCGGCCGCGGCGGCCAGCGAGACGGCGACGGAGGCCTGCGTCGGCAGCGGCAGCGCGCGGGCGAAGACGGCCACCGCCACGGCGGCTGCGCCGACGCTCACGGCGTGCGGGTCGGCGGCCAGGTACCCGGCGCAGACGATGGCGAGCGCGGCGGAGGCCACCGAGGCCATCAGGCCGTACATCCGCTCGTCGGGGTCGGCGTGGCTGCGCAGCTGGAGGACCAGCGTGAGCAGCACCCACGCGCCGAGGGTGCCGATGATCGCGCCGGGACCGTACGTGTCGTCCACCGCGAGCACCGCCGCGTCGGCGACGACCGCTCCGGCGAAAGCGAGGACGATGCCCTGGCGGGCGGGCCACATGCCGTTGAGACGGAACCAGCCGGCCGCCGTGAGCCCCTGGAGGGCGATCAGCGGCACGAGCAGCGCGAGGTCGCCGAACGCGGCGGCGACGGCCAGCAGCAGCCCGAGGGCCGCGGTCAGCACGGCCGACTGCGGGCCCGGGTCGATGATCGGCGACCGGCCCTCGGCGCGGGCCTGCGCGGGGTCGACGGCGCGCAGCGTGTTCCCCGCCAGGGTGGGCGGCGAGTACTCGGGCTGCTCACCGGGCGCGGCGGCGACCTGCGGAGCGGCGTGGGCCCCGGCCGGCGGGACCGTCGCGTCCGTGATCGGCGGCAGATAGGCGGTGGCCCCGGCGTCCTCGTTCCGGACCGGCGGCAAGTACGCGGTCGCCGCGGCGTCCTCGTTCCGGACCGGCGGCAGGTACGCGGTCGCCCCGGCGTCCTCGTTCCGGACCGGCGGCAGGTACGCAGTCGCCCCGGCGTCCCCGGCCTGGGGCGGGAGGTAGCCGGTGGACCCGTCCCAGTTCCCGCCCGGGGCGGCGGGCTGGGCCGCCTCGCGGAACCAGTCCTGCGGGACGGCGTCCTCCCGCACCGGCGGCAGGTACGCGGTCTCCGCGGCCCACCCCGACGCGGGCGCCTGGGCCGGGGCCTCCTCGCGGAACCACCCCTCGGGCGCCACCGACCGCTGCGGCGGCTGCGGCTGTACCGGGGGCTGCTCCTGGTAGGGCGGAAGGTAGGCGGTCTCGGCGGCGCCGGCCGCCTGCGGCCACGGGGCACCGCCGTCGTAACCCTGCGGCTGGGCGGGGGCCTCGTCGCGGAACCACCCCTCGGGCGCGACGTGCTGCTGCCCCGGCACCGCGCCCAGCGGCGGAGCGGGCGGCTGCGGAACCTGCTGCACCGGCTGGTAGCCGGTCTCCCAGGTGTCGGACTGCCAGGTCTGGGTCCCGTACGGGTCCTGCGGGGCGCCCTGCGGCTGCTGTCGTTCGTCGGAGTTGCTCATCGGCTCCCGCTCACCCGCCCGCGAACGGCGGGAGCACCTCCACGGTGCCCCCTTCCGTCAGCAGGACGGCATCGTGCGGGCGCTTGCCCACAGGCTCGTCGTTCACGAGGAAGGAGCAGCGCAGCAGGACCCGGGTCAGTTCACCCGGGTGGCGTTCGCGCACGCCGTCGAGCGCCTCGGCCAGCGTGCGCGCCGAGTACGGCTCCTCCGCCGTCTCGGCGGCGGCCTTGGCCGCCGCCCAGTAGCGGATGGTTCCGGTTGCCACTGCTGCTCCCATCGTCGGCTCTCTACCGTCGGCCTCCATGATGACGCCTCCCGGCGCCTGTCCGGCGTGGCGGGAACCACAGAAGCGGGATCTGCCGAGACCTCGGCCGGGAAAGGCCCGGTGGGCTATCCTGGCGGTGCAGAGGATCCGGGCAACGTAGCCCCCGGGTCCTTTTGTGCTTTCAGCACGTTGAACGGAACGAGAACAGGTGCCGTCCGGGCCTCAGGGCGCGGGGCCGGGCGGGCGCCACCCGAAGTCGTACGAAGCAGTGCCGCGAAAGTCCTCGACGGGACCGAGGAGGAACCGAGTGATGGACCAGCGAACCGTGCGCGCACACGCGCACGCCGTGCACGACCACCCGACCCGGGCAGGTGGTCGGGCATGAGCTCGCTCCTGCTGCTCACCAACGCCCTGCAGCCCTCCACCGAGGTGCTGCCGGCCCTCGGACTGCTGCTGCACAACGTCCGGGTCGCCCCCGCCGAGGGCCCGGCCCTCGTGGACACGCCCGGCGCCGACGTGATCCTCATCGACGGCCGCCGCGACCTTCCGCAGGTGCGCTCGCTGTGCCAGCTGCTGCGCTCCACCGGGCCCGGCTGTCCGCTGATCCTCGTGGTGACCGAGGGCGGCCTGGCCGCCGTCACCGCCGACTGGGGCATCGACGACGTCCTCCTCGACACCTCCGGACCGGCCGAGGTCGAGGCCCGGCTGCGGCTGGCCACAGGCCGTCAGCAGCTCGGTACGGACGACTCCCCGATGGAGATCCGCAACGGTGACCTGTCGGTCGACGAGGCGACGTACTCCGCCAAGCTCAAGGGCCGGGTCCTGGACCTCACCTTCAAGGAGTTCGAGCTGCTGAAGTATCTCGCCCAGCACCCGGGCCGGGTCTTCACGCGCGCCCAGCTCCTCCAGGAGGTGTGGGGCTACGACTACTTCGGCGGCACCCGGACGGTGGACGTCCACGTACGGCGGCTGCGCGCCAAGCTGGGTCCCGAGCACGAATCGCTGATCGGCACGGTGCGCAACGTCGGCTACCGCTTCGTCACGCCGGAGAAGGTGGAACGGGCGGCGGCGGAAGCGGCGGCCCAGGCCGCCGCGGCCCTCCCCCGTACGGAGGAAACGCCGGTAACGGCCCAGTCGGCAGGACGCCCTGCCCAGAGGTAGGTCACCCCGCGTAGACTGCCGCGCGTGGCCAAGGTGACGCGGGATGACGTGGCGCGACTTGCGGGTACCTCTACCGCCGTCGTGAGCTACGTCATCAATAACGGACCCCGGCCGGTTGCCCCGGCCACGCGCGAGCGTGTACTCGCCGCGATCAAGGATCTGGGGTACCGGCCCGACCGGGTCGCCCAGGCGATGGCCTCGCGGCGCACCGACCTCATAGGCATGATCGTGCCGGACGCGCGGCAGCCGTTCTTCGCCGAGATGGCGCACGCGGTCGAACAGGCCGCCGCCGAGCGCGGGAAGATGGTGCTGGTCGGCAACTCCGACTACCGGGACGAGCGCGAGGTCCACTACCTGCGGGCCTTCCTCGGCATGCGCGTGTCGGGCCTGATCCTGGTCAGCCAGGGCATGAGCGAGCGTGCCGCCTCGGAGATCGAGGCGTGGGACGCCCGGATCGTGCTGCTGCACGAGCGGCCCGAGGCGATCGACGACGTCGCGGTCATCACGGACGACATCGGCGGCGCGCAGCTCGCGACGCGGCACCTGCTGGAGCACGGGCACCCGTACGTCGCCTGCATCGGCGGCGTCGAGAACACCCCGTCGGTCGGCGACCCGGTCGCGGACCACGTCGAGGGCTGGCGCCGGGCGATGCTGGAGGCCGGGCGGTCGGTGGAGGGCCGGCTGTTCGAAGCCCCGTACAACCGGTACGACGCGTACAAGGTCGCCCTGGAGGTGCTGTCGGGCCCGGACCGGCCCCCGGCGATCTTCTGCGCGACGGACGACCAGGCGATCGGTGTGCTGCGGGCGGCGCGGGAGCTGCGGATCGACGTGCCGGGGGAGCTGGCGGTGGCCGGCTTCGACGACGTGAAGGAAGCGGCGCTGACGGACCCGCCGCTGACGACGATCGCCTCGGACCGCCCGGCGATGGCCCGCGCGGCGGTGGACCTCGTCCTGGACGACGCCCTCCGCGTGGCCGGCTCGCGCCGTGAGCGGCTGAAGCAGTTCCCGTCGGCCCTGGTGATCCGCCGCTCCTGCGGCTGCCGCCCGCCCTCTTAACGCGCCCCTCGCACCACTCGGCCCTGGCGGGCCTCGCGGGCTTCGGCGCGCTGCGCCGGACTCCGTCCGTCATCCCCCCGCGCGGGGCCCGACCTGACGGAGCCACCGGGCCGGCACTATCCAGCCCCGCCGGCGGTTGAGGCGCGGGGCGCGGGGGCCGGCCCCCGGCAACGGCGCCGCACCGGACCCCGGGCTGAGGCGCGGCCGGGCTTATATCGGGCATACGCGGTTCTGTCGGGCTTCTCAGCCGGGACTCAGAGTGCTCTCATGAACCGGGGACATAGTCCGAGACATGACCGACAGCTTCCGCCGCGAAGGCGACTACCCCCAGGAGTACCCCCCGCCCCCCGCGTACCCCCCGGCGGCACCCGCACCGGCACCCGCCCCGCCCAAGGCCCGCCGGCCCCTCGCGCTCATCGCCGCCGTCGCGCTCGTCGCCGCCCTCGTCGGCGGCGGGACCGCCGCCGGCGTCGAGGAGCTGCTCGCCCACCACGGCACCGGCACCGGCGTCTTCGCCGGCACCAACGTGTCGCAGTCGAGCTCCGGCACCGTCTCCGGCGTCGCCGAACAGGTCAGCCCCTCCGTCGTCCGGATCGACACCAGCACCGGATCCGGCCAGGGCACCGGCTCCGGCATCGTGCTCAGCGCCGACGGCGAGATCGTCACCAACAACCACGTCGTCAGCGGCGCCACCCAGATCCAGGTGACGACCAGCGACGGCAAGAAGTACACCGCCAAGACCCTCGGCACCGATCCCGCCAAGGACCTGGCCCTCATCAAGCTCCAGGGCGCCTCCGGCCTCAAGGCCGCCAAGCTCGGCAACTCCGACAACCTGCGCGTCGGCGACCAGGTCGTCGCCATCGGCTCCCCCGACCGCCTCACCGGCACCGTCACCAGCGGCATCGTCTCGGCGCTGAACCGCGACGTGAGCGTCCCGAAGTCCGAGCAGCAGTCCCCGCAGCGCCGCCAGGGCGGCGGCGGCTGGCCCTTCTCCTACGACGGCCAGCAGTTCAACGGCGACACCGGCAAGAACACCACCTCGTACAAGGCCATCCAGACCGACGCCTCCCTCAACCCGGGCAACTCCGGCGGAGCCCTCGTCAACATGAACGGCGAGATCGTCGGAATGCCCTCCGCGATCTACTCCCCCTCCGCGGACAGCTCCAGCGCCGGCAGCGTCGGCCTCGGTTTCGCCATCCCGGTCAACACGGTCAAGGGTGAGCTGTCCTCGCTCCGCCAGGGCGGCACCGGCGGCGACACCGGCACCGGCGGTGACGACGGCGGCCGCAGCGGCGACAGCGGCCTGAACTCCTTCTGACGGCCTAGCCTGGGGAAGCCGCCGATCACCGACCGACCACCACCCTGGGGGACCCGACCATGGCTGCAACGACTGCCGGGAGCGCCGAAGGCGACCCCCAGCGCGTCCTCGTCGTCGATGACGAGCCGGCCGTCCGCGAGGCCCTGCGCCGCAGCCTCGCCTTCGAGGGGTACGCGGCGCAGACCGCCGTCGACGGGCTCGACGCCCTCGACAAGGCGGCCGCGTACGCCCCGGACCTGATCGTCCTGGACATCCAGATGCCCCGCATGGACGGTCTCACCGCGGCCCGCCGGCTGCGCGCCTCCGGCAGCACCACCCCGATCCTGATGCTGACCGCCCGCGACACCGTCGGCGACCGCGTCACCGGCCTCGACGCGGGCGCCGACGACTACCTCGTCAAACCCTTCGAGCTCGACGAGCTCTTCGCCCGGGTCCGCGCCCTGCTGCGCCGCAGCGGCTACGCCGCCCCCGCGCCCGGCAGCGCGGCGCCCGAGCACAGCCTGGCCTTCGGCGACCTGCGCATGGACCTCACCACCCGCGAGGTCACCCGGGCCGGCCGGCCCGTGGAGCTGACCCGTACCGAGTTCACGCTGCTGGAGATGTTCCTCTCCCACCCCCGCCAGGTCCTGACCCGGGAGCAGATCCTGAAGACGGTCTGGGGCTTCGACTTCGAGCCCAGCTCCAACTCCCTGGACGTGTACGTCATGTACCTGCGCCGCAAGACCGAGGCGGGCGGCGAGCCCCGCCTGGTGCACACCGTGCGCGGGGTGGGTTACGCCCTGCGCGCGGGCGAGAGCGGACCCGAATGAGCCCGGTCGCCCGGTTCCGTGCCCTGCCGCTGCGCTCCCGACTGGCCCTGCTGGTGACGGTGGCGGTGGCGGTCGCCGTGGCGGCCGTCGCCGTCGTCAGCTGGTTCATGGTCCGCACGCAGCTGGGCGACCAGCTCGACAGCTCGCTGCGTTCCACCAACGCGAGCGCGCAGGCCAACCAGACGCTCTCCGAGGTCGGCTGCCGCGAGAAGGTGCCCGGCGCCATCGTCAACAACCTGAGCGCCCAGGTGCAGATCGTCCTGCCCTCGGGCGGCCGGTGCTGGGTCGACGGCAAGAACACGCTCCCGGTGACCGGGTACGACCTCCAGGTCGCCCAGGGCCGGCGCGGACCCGTGCTGTACGACGGCCGCACCACCGAGGGCATCCCGGTACGGGTCTACACCCAGCCGGTGAACGTCAGCGGGCCGGTGGGCGGCACCGTCGCCATCTCGGTCGCCAAGCCGCTCGCCGACATCGACAGACCGCTGTCCACCCTGGCCTGGGTGCTGCTGTTCGTCTCGGGCGTCGGCGTCGTCGGCGCGGGCGTGGCCGGGCTGTGGGTGGCCCGGACGGGGCTGCGGCCGGTCGACGAACTCACCGGCGCGGTCGAGCACATCGCCCGCACCGAGGACCTGACCGTACGGATCCCCGACCACGGGGACGACGAGATCGCCCGCCTGTCGAGGTCGTTCAACTCGATGACGGCGGCCCTCGCCTCCTCCCGCGACCGGCAGGCCCAGCTGATCGCGGACGCCGGGCACGAACTGCGCACCCCGCTGACCTCGCTGCGGACCAACATCGAACTGCTCGCGCGCAGCGAGGAGACCGGCCGGGCCATCCCGCCGCAGGACCGCAAGGAGCTGCTGGCCTCGGTCAAGGCGCAGATGACGGAGCTGGCAGCGCTGATCGGGGACCTCCAGGAGCTGTCCCGGCCGGACGCCGCCGCGCACGTACGGCTGGAGGTGGTGGCCCTGCACGACATCGCGGAGACCGCGCTGGCCCGGGCCCGGCTGCGCGGTCCCGAGCTCACCTTCGCCTCGGACCTGCGGCCCTGGTACGTCCGGGGCGAGGCGGCCGCGCTGGAGCGGGCGGTGGTCAACCTGCTGGACAACGCCGTGAAGTTCAGCCCGCCGGGCGGCGGGGTGGAGGTGGCGCTGCGGGCCGGCGAGCTGACCGTACGCGACCACGGGCCAGGTGTCCCGGCCGACGACCTCCCGTACGTCTTCGAGCGGTTCTGGCGCTCCCCCTCGGCCCGCGCGCTGCCCGGCAGCGGGCTCGGCCTGTCGATCGTGGCCCGTACGGCGCAGGGTGCGGGCGGGAGCGCCGAGCTGCGGGGGCCGGCGGACGGCGGCCCGGGCACGGAGGCGGTGCTCCGCATCCCGGGGGCGCCGACCCCGCCGCCCGCGCCGCCCGCTCGGCCGTCCTCGTCAGTTGTGCCGGATCAGTGAGGCGACCAGGCCGGAGCGGGTGGCCGGGAAGTCCATCGGGACGATGCCGAGCCCGGTGCGGCCGGCCAGCTCGGCGCCGTCTACGAAGGCGTGGACCTGCGGGTTCAGCCGGTCGGAGTTCCAGCGCGGCGGCAGGTACGCCGAGGTGCTGGTGTAGTTGACGTACAGCTTGCCGGGCTGCTGGACGCAGCGGCGGAACTGGTCCTCGATCTTGCCGCGTTTGGCGAACGGCTCGGCGTTGTAGTCGTCCTGGATGTCGAAGACGTTCCCGTCACCGTAGCGAAGGCCGGGCAGACCGCCGTTGTCCGCGAGCAGCACCACCCTCCCGCGCGCCGGTCCGAGCGAGCCCGGCAGGGTGTCGGCGATCCGGAACAGCGGGCGCCAGCCCCGGTTGTCCAGGTAGTCGTCGAAGACGGCGCGGAAGGCGGCGTCGCTGTCGGTGGAGTACTCCTGCTTGACCCGCATCAGGACGGTCTCGGAGGGGTGCGCGGCGAGGAAGTTCCAGCAGGCCACGAGGACGTCGCCGAACATCAGGCCCTGGTAGAAGGAGCCGTGGTGGATCGCGAAGGACCCGCCGGTGACCCGGCAGCGGACGTCGAGGAACCGGATGCCGGCGTCGAGCTGCTCGGCGACCGAGGTGTTCTGGCAGGCGACGTAGAGGCCGCCCTGGCGGGCCCCGGAGTCGTGGGTGCCGGGGATCGTCATCCGCTGGAGGGGCGTGGAGTCGGCGAGGCCGGCCATCCAGTCCTGGGTGCCGAGCGCGACGGGGGCCGCCGTGCGGGCGGAGGCCGGGGCCGCCGTGCCCAGTGTCAGCGCCGTGCCCGCGCCCGCCGCCAGTGCGCCGGTGAGAAATGCCCGCCGATCCAGTGCCATGCCCGCCCCTTTTCCGGTCCAGTGGTCGGACCGGAGTATGGCGTGGGGCGGCGGCCATTACTACCCGTCGGTACGGGTCATCTTTCGAGCAACTCGGCCATCGCGCGCAGGCCTTGGGCGAGCTCCCGGCCGTTCGGCGCCTGCTCGGGATCGGTGAGGACCTGCACCATCACCCCTGTCAGCAGCGCCAGGTGCACCGACCCGAGGCCCCGTACGTCTTCCTCCGCGGCCTCGTCCCCGGGCACGCCCCGCCACTGGGCGGCGACCATCCGGCGCGAGCGGCGCTGGCCGGCGGCCAGCACCGCGAGCAGCTCGGGCGAGGACTGCGCGTGCACGAACGCCTCGACGGAGGCCGTCCACAGCCAGCGCATCTCGCCGAAGTCCGCGATCTTGCGGTCCCACATGTCGGCGTAGCGCTCCGCGGCGGTGTCCCCCTGCCCGGCGAGCCGGCCGGCCGCCGCCGACCACTCGTCCATGGCCGCGAACAGCGCCTGGTTGAGCAGGGCCTCGCGCGAGCCGAAGTGGTAGCCGATCGCGGCCATGCTCACCCGTGAGGCCGAGGCGATGTCGCGCACGGTGGTGCGCAGGTATCCCTTCTCCTCCAGGCAGCGGCGCGCTCCGGCCAGCAGGTCCTCGCGATTTCCCATGCCGGGATCGTATCCGCGCCGACTTTTGGGCGGCCGCCCAAGACGAACGTATTGCGCACTCGCCCAATTACTGGCAGGCTCGTCCCCATCACCGCCGGACATCCAGAGGGAGCGAAAAACCATGCGCCACGAGCTGACCATCGACGGCCGCACGCTGTCGTACCGGGATTTCGGCGGCCCCGGCCGCCCGCTGCTCGCGCTCCACGGAGGCCTCTCCGAGGGCATGGCCTTCACCGGCCTCGCCGACGCCCTGGGCGAGACCTGGCGGGTCATCGCCCCCGACCAGCGCGGCCACGGCGACTCCGACCGGGCCCCCGACTACCGCCGGGCCGGATACGTCGCCGACGCCGTCGCACTGCTGGACCACCTCGGCCTCGACGCGCCCGTGGCCGTCCTCGGCTACTCCCTCGGCGGGCTCAACGCCTGCCACCTGGCCGCCGCCCACCCCGGCCGGGTCGCCGCCCTCGTCAACGTGGACTCCGCCGTGGAGATCCAGCCGGCCGCCGGCGACTGGACGGCCTTCCTGCACGCCATGCGGTACACCGCCGCCACCCGCGAGGAGCTCCTGGAAGCGGCCGGGCCGGTGGGCGCCCAGATCGTCGGGCCCGCACTGCGGCCGCTGCCCGACGGCGGCTGGCGGCTCCCCTTCCACCCGCAGGACATGCTCGACTCCGTCGAGTCCTGCCGCGGCGACCACTGGGACGCCTGGCTCGGCAGCACCTGCCCCGCCGTCCTCGTCCACGGCACCCGCAGTCTGTCGCTCCCCCGGGCGCAGGCCGACGCCATGGTCGCCCGGCGGCCCGGGACCTCGTACGCGCCCCTGGACGGCGACCACTTCCTGCCCTTCACCGATCCGCAGGGGTTCCACGAGGCCGTCGGGAAGTTCCTGGCCACCCTGTGACCGCGCGGACACGCCCGAGGGGCGGCGGGCCGCCCGGCCCACCGCCCCTCGGGACTGCCTGCTCGCCGCCGCGCGCTACTTGACGACGGTGATCCGGTCCGCGGCCGGCGGGGCGATCGGAGCCGCCGCCGAGGACTTGTTCAGGTACGCGTTGAAGCAGTCCAGGTCGGACGCGCCGACCAGCTTGTTCTTGTGCTCCTTCAGGACGGTGAAGCCGTCACCGCCGCCCGCGAGGAACTCGTTCATCGCGACCCGGTAGGTCTTGGCGGGGTCGATCGCCGCGCCGTTCAGCCTCACCGAGTCCACGACGACCCGGTCCGCGCCCGACTTCGTCATGTCCAGCGTGTACGTGAAGCCCTTCGAGACCTGGAGGATCTTCGGGTTCGGCCCGTTGACCGGACCGGAGACCTGCTGCTGGAGCGCGGTGATCAGCTGAGCACCGGTCAGGTCGACCACGTTCATCATGTTGGTGAACGGCTGGACGGTGTACGACTCCCCGTACGTCACCACGCCGTCGCCCTCGGCCCCGGCGGCCTTGTAGGCGAGGTCCGCGCGGATACCGCCCGGGTTCATGATCGCGAGCTGAGCCCCGCCCTTGTCGGCCGGTGCGGTCGCCTCCAGCTGCGCGTCGGCGATCAGGTCGCCGAGCGGCTTCTCCGGCGCCTCCGAGCCGCGGCCCGGCACGTCCGCCGAGATGTAGCCCTGGGGGCGGTTCGCGATCGGCGCCGCGAGCGCGTTCCAGCGCTGGATCAGCTCGGTCATGTCCCCGGCCTTCGGCAGGTCACGGCCGACGATCTTCTGGACCGGCTTCGGCGAGCTGACCGGCGTACGGACGATGTCCTTGGTCTGCCGGTCGTAGGTGAGGGTGGTGTCCGTGAACAGCCGGCCGTAGGAGGCCGCCGAGGTCACCGTGCGCGGGTTGCCCGCCGGGTCGGGGATGTTGCAGGAGTACGCCTGGTGCGTGTGGCCCGTCACCAGCGCGTCGACCTTGGGGTCGACGTTCTTCGCGATGTCGACGATGGCACCGGAAATGCCCGCACCCGCACCGGGCACGTTGCAGTCGTAGTTGTACGCGCCGCTCGCGGGCAGCCCGCCCTCGTGGATCAGCGCGACGATCGACTTCACGCCCTGCTTGTTCAGCTCGTTGGCGTACTTGTTGATCGTCTCGGCCTCGTCACCGAACTTGAGGCCCTTGACCCCTTCGGCGGTCACGACGTCCGGGGTGCCCTCCAGGGTCACCCCGATGAAGCCGATCTTCACGTCCCCCTTCTTCCAGATGAAGGTGGGCGACATCAGCGGACGCTTGGTCTTCTCGTCCGTCACATTGGCCGCGAGGTACTGGAACTCCGATCCACCGAAGGTCTTGCCGTACTCGAAGCAGCCGTCGACGGGGTGGCAACCGCCGTACGCCATCCGGCGCAGCTCGGTCTTGCCCTCGTCGAACTCGTGGTTGCCGACGCTGGTGACGTCCAGCTTCAGCTTGTTCAGCGCCTCGATGGTCGGCTCGTCGTGGAACATGCCGGACAGCATCGGGCTGGCGCCGATCATGTCGCCGGCCGCGGCGGTGACGGAGTACTCGTGGCCCTTGCGGGCGTCACGCAGGGCGGTCGCCATGTACTCGACGCCACCTGCGGGTATGGCCTTGGTCGTGCCGTCCGCCTGGCGTTCGCTCACGGTGCCGGACGAGCCCTGCGGGGCCTCCAGCGTGCCGTGGAAGTCGTTGAACGACAGCATCTGCACGTCGACGGTACGGCCCTTGGCCGCACCGCCACCACTGGCGGCACCGGCCGGAAGGGCAGCGGCGACCATCGCACCGGCCCCGGCCGTGAGGGCGAGGGCGGCGAAGGTCAACCGGCGGGCGCGGCGGTGCCGTTGTGGCGTCGCTGACATTTAGTCCCCTTTGCGGACAGCGATACAACTTGGGAGGTCCGCCGAAGCCTAAGGTCAACGCGCGTAGCGTGTCAGGCCCTAATCGGTTACGGGCAGGTTGCGGTCGTACGGTGGAGTCATGACTGACGCAGCAGCGGCCCTTGAGCCGGGACGCCAGATTGAGATCCTCGACGAGCTGACGGAGGAACAGGCCGACACGGTACTGGCCCTGATCGCCGACGCGGCGCGGACCGACGGCACCACAGCCGTATCCGAACAGGGCCGGCTCCAACTCCGCGGCGGACGCCGCGAGGGCATCCGGCACTTCCTCCTCACCGACAAGGGACGCCTCGCCGCGTACGGGCAACTGGAGGACACCGACCCGGTGGAGGCACCGGCCGCCGAACTCGTCGTGGACCCCTCGCTGCGCGGCCGCGGCCACGGCCGGGCCCTCGGCTCGGCCCTGCTCGCCGCCTCCGGCAAGCGGATCCGGGTCTGGGCGCACGGCGGCAAGTCCGCCGCCCGCCACCTCGCGCAGGTACTCGGCCTGACCCTCTTCCGCGAGCTGCGCCAGCTGCGCCGCCCCCTCGGCCCCGAGGCGCCGCCGCTGCCCGAGCCGGTCCTGCCGCCCGGCGTCACCGTCCGCACCTTCGTTCCCGGCGCCGACGACGCGGCCTGGCTCGCGGCCAACGCGGCCTCCTTCGCCCATCACCCCGAACAGGGCGCCCTGACCCAGCGGGACCTGGACGACCGGATGGCGCAGCCCTGGTTCGACCCCAAGGGCTTCTTCCTCGCCGAGCGCGACGGCGAGCTGATCGGCTTCCACTGGACGAAGGTCCACGCCGACGAGCGGCTCGGCGAGGTCTACGTCGTCGGCGTCCGCCCCGGCGCCCAGGGCGGCGGCCTCGGCAAGGCACTCACTGCGATCGGCCTGCGCCACCTCGCCGAGGCGGGCCTGCCCACCGCCATGCTCTACGTCGACGCCGACAACCCGGCGGCCCTGGCCGTCTACGAGGGCATCGGCTTCACCACCCACGAGGTGGACCTGATGTACCGCACCGAGAGCTGACCCGCGGCCGGCGCGCGGTACGGCTCCCGCGCGCCGGGCCCCGTACCGCGCGCCGGCGGGCGCCGTCGTAGGCGTACCGCGCGTACGCGGACGGCGACGTACTCGTGTGCCAGGCAGAGCCTGGAAGCCATGCGCCATTCACCGCGCATTAAGCGGCGCTTGCCAGTCTCCCCCCATGCACCCCCGACTCCGACTGACGGCCGACCCGTCCGACGCGCCTGTCCTTCCGCTTGCGCGGAAGAATGGAGTCATGAGCCACAAGCCCAGCGCGGGCCCCACCGAGGTCCCCGCCCAGCACCCGTCTCACACGTCCCCCACGGCGAAGGCGCACATCGGCTCCATAGCCGCGCACCGCCCCCACGTCGATCTCGCGCCGGACCTCGCGCCCGATCTCGACTCCGACCCGGACGCCTACGACGGCAAGGACAGCGACGAGCTGCCCGCCGGGCGGTTCCTCGACCGGGAACGCAGCTGGCTCGCCTTCAACGAGCGGGTCCTGGAACTCGCCGAGGACCCGGCCACCCCGCTGCTGGAGCGCGCGAACTTCCTCGCGATCTTCGCCAGCAACCTGGACGAGTTCTTCATGGTCCGCGTCGCCGGCCTCAAGCGCCGCATCGCGACCGGCGTCGCCACCCGTTCGGCCTCCGGCCTCCAGCCCCGCGAAGTCCTCGACCAGATCTGGACCCGCTCGCGCGAGCTCATGGCCCGGCACGCCGCCTGCTACCAGCAGGACATCGCCCCGCAGCTCGCCGAGGTGGGCATCCACCTCATCCGGTGGCCCGACCTCACCGAGAAGGAGCAGGCGCGCCTCTTCACCCTGTTCCGCAACCAGATCTTCCCGGTGCTGACCCCGCTGGCCGTGGACCCCGCGCACCCGTTCCCGTACATCTCCGGCCTCTCCCTGAACCTGGCCGTCGTCGTGCGCAACCCCGTGAGCGGCCACCGCCACTTCGCGCGCGTCAAGGTCCCGCCGCTGCTCTCCCGCTTCCTGGAGGCCTCGCCGCAGCGCTACGTCCCGCTGGAGGACGTCATAGCCGCGCACCTGGAGGAGCTGTTCCCCGGCATGGAGGTGCTCGCGCACCACATGTTCCGCGTCACCCGCAACGAGGACCTCGAAGTCGAGGAGGACGACGCCGAGAACCTCCTCCAGGCCCTGGAGAAGGAACTCATGCGGCGCCGCTTCGGCCCGCCCGTGCGCCTGGAGGTCGAGGAGTCCATCGACCCCGGCGTACTGGACCTGCTGGTGCAGGAGCTCAAGGTCAGCGCCGCCGAGGTGTACCCGCTGCCCGGCCCGCTGGACCTCACCGCCCTCTTCGGGATCTCCTCCCTGGACCGGCCCGAGCTCAAGTACCCGAAGTTCATCGCCGGCACCCACCGCGACCTCGCCGAGGTGGAGTCCGCGTCCGCGCCCGACATCTTCGCGGCGCTGCGCGAGCGGGACGTCCTGCTGCACCACCCCTACGACTCCTTCTCCACCTCCGTACAGGCCTTCCTGGAACAGGCCGCCGCCGACCCGGACGTCCTCGCGATCAAGCAGACGCTGTACCGGACCTCCGGCGACTCACCGATCGTCGACGCCCTCATCGACGCCGCCGAATCCGGCAAGCAGGTCCTCGTCCTCGTCGAGATCAAGGCCCGCTTCGACGAACAGGCCAACATCAAGTGGGCGCGCAAGCTGGAGGAGTCCGGCTGCCACGTCGTCTACGGCCTCGTCGGCCTCAAGACCCACTGCAAGCTGTCGCTCGTCGTCCGTCAGGAAGGCGACCAGCTGCGCCGCTACTCGCACGTCGGCACCGGCAACTACCACCCCAAGACCGCCCGGCTCTACGAGGACCTCGGCCTGCTCACCGCCGACCCGCAGGTCGGCGCGGACCTCTCGGACCTCTTCAACCGGCTGTCCGGCTACTCGCGGCGCGAGACCTACCGCCGGCTGCTGACCGCGCCGAAGTCGCTGCGGGACGGGCTCATCGCCCGCATCGACAAGGAGGCCGACCACCACCGGTCCGGCCGCCCCGCCTACGTGCGGCTCAAGATGAACTCGATCGTCGACGAGGCCCTCATCGACGCCCTCTACCGGGCCGCCCAGGCAGGCGTCCCCGTGGACATCTGGGTCCGCGGCATCTGCGCCGTACGGCCCGGGGTACCGGGGCTTTCGGAGAACATCAGGGTCCGCTCGATCCTCGGCCGCTTCCTCGAACACTCCCGGGTCTTCGCCTTCGGCAACGGCGGCGAACCCGAGGTGTGGATCGGCAGCGCCGACATGATGCACCGCAACCTCGACCGCCGCATCGAGGCACTGGTCAGGGTCGCCGACCCGGCCCACCGCGCGGCACTGGACCGACTGCTGGAGACCGGGATGTCCGACGACACCGCCTCCTGGCACCTGGGCCCGGACGGCGAATGGACCCGGCACGGCACGGACTCCGAAGGCCAGCCGCTGCGGCACGTACAGGAGATGCTCATAGACGCCCGGAGGCGCCGGCGTGGCTCAGCCAAACCATGACCTTATGACGGGGACCGGAACGGCAGGCGACGTGCTCGGCGCGTACCTGCGCTGCCAGGCCACCGCCTTCCTGCGCGCGCTGCGCCTGCACGACGAGAGCGCGGCGGGCGGAGCCGGTCCGGCCGAGGGGAGTGACGCGGCGCGCGGCCTGCGGGGGGCCGCGCGCCGCATCGCCTCCTCCCTGAGCACCTTCCGCGCCGTGGCCGAATCCTCCTGGGCGGACGGGCTGCGCACCGAGCTGGTCTGGCTGTCCTCGACCCTGGCCGACGAGCACGCGTACGCCGCCCGGCTGGCCCGGCTGATGGAAGCCCTGCACCGGCTTTCGGGCGCCTCGGAGGTGCCTTCGCAGCGGGGCGGCGCCGGGTCCCTGACGGTGGGCTCGGCGCGGGCGGGCGCGCTGCTGGAGCGCCAGCTGACCCTGGCCCGGACCCGGGCCCACTCGGCGACCCTGTCTGCGCTGGGCTCCTCCCGCTTCCACGCGGTCGCGGACGCGGTGGCGGTCCTCGCCTCGGAGGTGCCGCTGGACCCCGTCGCGGCCCGGGGGCGGGTCGAGGACGTACTCGTACCGCTGGCGCAGACGGCACGGACCCGGCTGGACGCGGCGGTGGAGGCGCTGCCGCCCCGGCGCTCGCCGTACTCCGCGCAGGACGACGCGGCCTGGCACGAGGTGCGGCGGCTGCTGCGGGTGCACCGGTACGCGCGGGAGGCGCTGGGCGGGGACGTGACCCTCCTGGCGGCGGCCGGCGAGGCCCTGGACCGCCACCGCGAGGCGTCCGAAGCCGCGGCCGCCTCGGCGACGGCGGCCCGCACCCCCCGCATCGCCCCGGCGACGGCCTACGCCCTGGGCGTCCTCCACGCGGACCAACGCCACGCGGTGGAGGCGGCCCGCCACTCCTTCGAGGCCGTAGCCCCTTTCTGACGCGCCCCACTCTCCTTTGACGCGCCCCTCGCACGGCTCGGCGCCAGAGCGCGCCTCCCCGGCTTCGGGCCGCTGCGCCGGACTCCGTCTCCCCCGGGGCGGGCCCCCACCCCTGCCGTCTTGGCGGTGGGCGGCCTGCGGGGCTGTCCCCTACCCGCCCTTCCACACTGTTCCCCGGGGCTCCGTCCCGGAGCCCACAGGCTCCTGGGGGCCCGCCATCCCATCCCGGCGACTGCCCCCAGGGACCCGGGGCCGGCCATTTTCAGCCCCGGGTCGGGTTCGAGGCGTAGGGCCCAAGGCCCGGCCCCCGGCAACGGCGCCGCACCCGGCAGCGGCGAAATCCGGCCACCCCACACCCACCCCCGGACGGCAGGGCAAAGTCACGGCGGCATAACGTGCGGATAACGTCCCGTTACGCCCAGGTACAAACCCCCCCATCCGCACCGGGCCGTCCGCCACGGTTCACTCCCCGTTCACCAACCCCCGTCGACCGCTTCACCTGTTCTGCCTAATTTCAGTACTGCAAGGTGCGAGCCGGCCCTGACCGCGCCCGCACCACCCCGACTCGTAGTCCTCTTCGCACGCCGCCCCGACACAGAAAGCGGCCGGCGGCTTCTGGAAGGAACACCCGAAAGTGAAGCTTCAGCGCAAGAGCATGCTTCGTGCCTCCGCCCTCGGGGCGCTCGTCGTGTCCGGCGCCCTGGTCCTCACGGCGTGCGGCTCGGACAACAACACCAAGGCCGACTCGACCGCCAGCGGCAAGGCCTCCGCCCCCGCCGCCGGCGACATCAAGTGCGACGACGCCAAGGGCAAGCTGCTCGCCTCCGGCTCCTCCGCGCAGAAGAACGCCGTCGACCTGTGGGTCAAGGCCTACATGTCCGCCTGCTCCGGCGTCGAGGTCAACTACAAGTCGTCCTCCTCCGGTGAAGGCATCGTCGCCTTCAACCAGGGCACCGTCGGCTTCGCCGGTTCGGACTCCGCGCTCAAGCCCGAGCAGGTCGAGGACTCGAAGAAGGTCTGCACCGGTGGCCAGGGCATCAACCTGCCCATGGTCGGCGGCCCCATCGCCATCGGCTTCAACGTCGCCGGCGTGGACAAGCTGAACCTCGACGCCCCCACCCTCGCCTCGATCTTCAACGACAAGATCAAGAAGTGGGACGACGAGGCGATCAAGAAGCTGAACCCGGGCGTCACGCTTCCCTCCACCGCCATCCAGGCCTTCCACCGCTCCGAGGACTCCGGCACCACCGAGAACCTCGGCAAGTACCTCAAGGCAACCGCCCCCGACGCGTGGAACTACGAAGCCGCGAAGAAGTGGCCGGCTCCCGGTGGCCAGGCCGCGTCCGGTTCCGCCGGTGTCGCCTCCCAGGTCAAGGCCGTCGACGGCGCGATCGGCTACTTCGAGCTCTCCTACGCCGCCTCGCAGAACATCAAGACCGTCGACATCAACACCGGCGCCGCCGCCCCGGTGAAGGCGTCCGCCGACAGCGCCTCCAAGGCCATCGCCGCCGCCAAGATCGCCGGGACCGGCTCCGACCTCGCGCTCAAGCTGGACTACACGACCAAGGCCGAGGGTGCGTACCCGATCGTCCTGGTCACGTACGAGGTCGTCTGCGACAAGGGCAACAAGGCCGAGACCCTGCCCACCGTCAAGTCCTTCCTGAACTACACCGCCTCGGACGCGGGCCAGAAGGTCCTCTCCGAGAACGGCTACGCGCCGATCCCGGCCGAGATCAACACCAAGGTCCGCGAAGTCATCAAGTCGCTGTCCTGACCCTGAACGAGTGAGCCTGGGAGTGCGGTGTCCGGTCCCCGTCCGGAGCGGACCCGCACCCCGAGGCCCCTTCCCCTCCACCCGGGGGATCCGGTGCACCGCCGCCAGGGGGCTCGCCCCCGTCCAGACCGGAAAGACCATGGCTTCCACCACACCCACCCCGATAGACACGGCTCCGCCGGTCTCCTCGAAGGCAGGATCCACCGGCCGCGCCGGTGACAAGATCTTCGCCGGGCTCTCCAAGGGCTCCGGCATCCTGCTCCTGGTGATCATGGCGTCGATCGCCGTCTTCCTCACCTACCGCGCCTCGCTCGCGCTGTCGAAGAACGAGGGCAACTTCCTCACGACCTTCGACTGGAACGCGTCGGCCAACCCGCCCGTCTTCGGCATCGCCGTCCTGCTCTTCGGCACCGTCGTCAGCTCGATCATCGCGATGGCCATCGCGGTTCCGATCGCCGTCGGCATCGCCCTGTTCATCTCGCACTACGCGCCGCGCAAGCTGGCCGCCCCGCTCGCCTACGTGGTCGACCTGCTGGCCGCCGTGCCGTCGATCATCTACGGCATCTGGGGCGCGCTCTTCCTCGTCCCGTACCTCGGCGGCCTGAACCTCTGGCTCGACGAGTACCTGGGCTGGACCTACGTCTTCGACAAGACCCAGGTCGGCGTCGCCCGCTCGCTCTTCACCGTCGGCATCCTGCTCGCGATCATGATCCTGCCGATCGTGACCAGCGTCAGCCGCGAGGTCTTCCTCCAGGTCCCGCGCATGAACGAAGAGGCCGCCCTGGCCCTCGGCGCCACCCGCTGGGAGGTCATCCGCATGTCGGTGCTGCCCTTCGGCCGCTCCGGCGTCATCTCCGCCTCCATGCTCGGCCTCGGCCGCGCGCTCGGCGAGACCATGGCCGTCGCCACCGTCCTGTCCCCGAGCTTCCTGATCTCCGGCCACATCCTCAACCCGGGTGGCGGCACCTTCGCGCAGAACATCGCCGCGAAGTTCGACGAGGCCAACGAGTTCGGCCGGGACGCACTGATCGCCTCGGGCCTGGTCCTCTTCGTCCTCACCCTGCTGGTCAACGGAGCGGCTCGCATGATCATCGCCCGCCGCAAGGAGTACTCGGGGGCGAACGCCTGATGAGCCACACGATCCAGGACCAGCGGCCCGCCCGGGCCCCCAAGTCCGTCGCACCCTCCCGGCTGACCCGCGGCGGCCTGCCCCGCTGGGCGCCGGCCGGCATCGCCGTCGTCTCGATCGCACTCGGCTGCGGCAGCGGAGCCGTCCTCGGCCTCCAGAGCAAGATCCAGTGGGGCCTGATCGCCGCCCTGCTGTTCGTCACCATCACCTACGTCGCCAGCGCGGTCGTCGAGAACCGCCGCCAGGCCAAGGACCGCGTCGCGACCTCCGTCGTCTGGGTCTGCTTCGTCCTCGCGGTCATCCCGCTGCTCTCGCTGATCTGGACCACCGTCAGCCGCGGCATGAACGCCCTCGACGGCGACTTCCTCAGCCACTCGATGAACGGCATCACCAGCTTCGAGAAGGGCGGCGGCGTCTACCACGCGCTGCTCGGCACCATCGAGCAGGTCGCCCTGGCCACCGTGATCGCCGCGCCCGTCGGTCTGCTGACCGCCGTCTACCTGGTCGAGTACGGCCGGGGCTCGCTCGCCAAGGCCGTGACCTTCTTCGTCGACGTCATGACCGGCATCCCCTCCATCGTCGCGGGCCTGTTCATCCTCACGACCTGGAACCTGATGCTCGGCTTCGGCCCCTCCGGCTTCGCCGGTTCGATGGCCCTGTCGATCCTGATGATGCCCGTCGTGGTGCGCTCCACGGAGGAGATGCTCAAGCTCGTCCCGAACGAGCTGCGCGAGGCCGCCCTCGCCCTCGGCGTGCCGAAGTGGCGCACGATCCTCAAGGTCGTGCTCCCCACCGCCATCGGCGGCATCGCCACCGGCGTGACGCTGGCCGTCGCCCGCATCGCCGGTGAGACCGCGCCGATCATGCTGCTGGTCTTCGGCACGCAGCTGATCAACGGAAACCCCTTCGAAGGTGCCCAGTCCTCGCTCCCCCTGTACATCTGGGAGCAGTACAAGGTCGGCAGTGAAGCCTCCTACGACCGGGCATGGGCCGCCGCCCTCGTCCTGATCGCCTTCGTCATGATCCTCAATCTGGTGGCCCGCGGCATCGCCCGCTGGAAGGCCCCGAAGACCGGTCGCTGACCGGCGAGCCCGTCGGCGGCTCCGCCGCGCGCGACTGAATGAAAGCGAAGTGACCCCTCATGGCCAAGCGAATCGACGTCAGCGGCCTCTCCGCCTTCTATGGCAGCCACAAGGCCATCGACGACATCTCGATGACCGTGGAACCGCGTTCCGTGACGGCCTTCATCGGCCCGTCCGGCTGCGGCAAGTCCACCTTCCTGCGCACCCTCAACCGCATGCACGAGGTCACCCCCGGCGGCCGGGTCGAGGGCAAGGTACTGCTGGACGACGAGAACCTGTACGGCCCGGGCGTCGACCCGGTGGCCGTCCGCCGCACCGTCGGCATGGTGTTCCAGCGTCCCAACCCCTTCCCCACCATGTCGATCTTCGACAACGTGGCGGCCGGTCTGCGGCTGAACGGCAACTTCAAGAAGTCCGCGCTCGCCGAGATCGTGGAGCGGTCCCTCAAGGGCGCCAACCTCTGGAACGAGGTCAAGGACCGCCTGAACAAGCCCGGCTCCGGCCTCTCCGGCGGCCAGCAGCAGCGTCTGTGCATCGCCCGCGCCATCGCGGTCGAGCCCCAGGTCCTGCTGATGGACGAGCCCTGCTCCGCGCTCGACCCGATCTCCACCCTCGCCATCGAGGACCTGATCGGCGAGCTCAAGGAGCGGTTCACGATCGTCATCGTGACGCACAACATGCAGCAGGCGGCCCGCGTCTCCGACCGCACCGCCTTCTTCAACCTCGCCGCGGTCGGCCAGCCCGGCAAGCTCGTCGAGATCGACGAGACGGACCGGATCTTCTCCAACCCGTCCGTGCAGGCCACCGAGGACTACATCTCGGGCCGCTTCGGCTAAGGACACCCCCTGACCCGGACCCCGCGGATGTACTGAGCGTCCTGCGGTGCTGCATGGCGGTGCCACCGCAAGGCGAAAGGGCCGGCTCCCCCTGGGTGGGGGGAGCCGGCCCGCTTTCGTACCGCCCGCCGGTCAGCCGGCGAAGGCGTCAGCCGATGATCGCCAGGTCCACGATCCAGAAGCACACCGCTGCGACCATGGCCGCGGCCGGCATGGTGATGAACCAGCCGAGAATGATGTTCTTCGCGACGCCCCAGCGGACCGCGTTGACCCGCTTGGTCGCACCCACACCCATGATCGCCGAGGTGATCACGTGGGTGGTGGAGATCGGCGCCTGGTACAGGTACGAAGCGGTGTACATGATCGACGCGCCGGTCGTCTCGGCGGCGAAGCCCTGCGGCGGGTCCAGCTCGATGATCTTGCGGCCGAGGGTGCGCATGATGCGCCAGCCGCCCGCGTACGTGCCGAGCGACAGCATCACCGCGCACGCGAACTTGACCCACACCGGGATCGGGTCGCCGGCCGACTCCACATCGGCGATGACCAGCGCCATGACCACGATGCCCATGGTCTTCTGCGCGTCCTGGAGGCCGTGGCCGAGGGCCATGGCCGCCGCCGAGACGGTCTGCGCGATCCGGAAGCCGCGCTTGGCCTTGTGCGGGTTGGAGCGGCGGAACATCCACATGATCGCGACCATCACCAGGTAGCCCACGATGAGGCCGACGACGGGCGACAGGAACATCGGGATGACGACCTTCTCCAGCACGCCGTGCCAGATCACGCCGATCCCGCCCGCGAGCGCCGCCCCGACCATGCCGCCGAACAGCGCGTGCGAGGAGGACGACGGCAGGCCGAAGTACCAGGTGACGAGGTTCCAGACGATCGCCCCGACCAGCGCGGAGAACAGGATCCACATGCCCCGGGTGCCCTGCGGCGTCTCGATCAGCCCCTCGCTGACCGTCTTGGCCACGCCGCTGCCCAGGAAGGCACCGGCCAGGTTCATCACGGCGGCCATGGCGAGCGCGGCACGCGGGGTCAGCGCCCGCGTCGAGACCGAGGTCGCGATCGCGTTCGCCGAGTCGTGGAAGCCGTTGGTGTACGTGAAGCCGAGCGCGACACCGATGGTCACGATCAGCGCGAAGGTGTCCACGAGGTTCAGGACTCCTTGACCGCGATGGTCTCCACCGTGTTCGCGACGTGCTCGAACGCGTCGGCGGCCTCTTCCAGCACGTCGACGATCTGCTTGAGCTTCAGCACCTCGATGGCGTCGTACTTGCCGTTGAAGAGCTGGGCGAGCAGCTTGCGGTGGATCTGGTCGGCCTGGTTCTCGAGGCGGTTGACCTCGATCCAGTACTCGGTCAGGTTGTCCATGGTCCGCAGGTGCGGCATGGCCTCGGCGGTCAGCTCGGCGGCCCGCGCCAGGACCTCGATCTGCTGCTCGACGCCCTTGGGCAGCTCCTCCACGTTGTAGAGGACGACCAGGTCGACCGCCTCTTCCATGAAGTCCATGATGTCGTCGAGGCACGAGGCGAGGTTGTAGATGTCCTCGCGGTCGAACGGCGTGATGAAGGAGGAGTTCAGCTGGTGGAAGATCGCGTGCGTCGCGTCGTCCCCGGCGTGTTCCGCAGCCCGCATCCGCTCCGCGATCTCGGCCCGGGCGGAGGAGTCCGCTCCGAGCAGTTCCATCAGGAGTTTCGAGCCCGTGACGATGTTGTCCGCGGATGCGGCGAACATGTCGTAGAAGCTCGTCTCCCTGGGGGTCAGACGAAATCGCACGTGAGGTCCTCGGGGTGCATTGGATTCGGTCAGGCTGATGCTAGGCGCATCCCCCGGCCACGGCTAACCGGCGGTTCCCCAGTGTCCTCCATCAGGCACAGTGGGGAGAACGGACCCCCGCCCCTCGGGCGCGGCCCAGTACCCTATACCCATGAGGGGTATATACATCCCTCGTCCGGACCACGGGAGGACGCATGACGACCATCGAGGCGGAAGGCCCCGGAGCCGGCGGCGTCGCCGCGGCGCCCGTCCACGGCTACCACCACCAGAAGGACGAGCACCTCAAGCGGCTGCGCCGGATCGAGGGACAGATCCGCGGTCTCCAGCGCCTCGTCGACGAGGACGTCTACTGCATCGACATACTCACCCAGGTCTCGGCGAGCACCAAGGCGCTCCAGTCGTTCGCGCTCCAGCTGCTGGAGGAGCACTTGCGGCACTGCGTCGCGGACGCGGCCGTCAAGGGCGGAACCGAGATCGACGCCAAGGTCGAGGAAGCGACGAAGGCGATCGCCCGGCTGCTGCGCACCTGAGCACCTGAGCACACCCCGAGGGCCCCGGCGGCCGACCGCCGCCGCGGCCGTTGCCCGGCCCGTTCCGGGGGGCTCAGAGCCCGATGCCCATCAGCACTTCGTCGATCCGGTCCTGGCTCAGCCGTTCCTCGCCCGCCGCCGAGGCCGCGATGATCAGCTCACCGCACAGCTCGATCTCGGCAAGCGCCACGTGGTCCTGCACCGTCGTACCGCACACGGGAGTCACGCGTGTCACCTCTCTCTGCCGCTCTCTTGCCGCCCGGCTTCCCAGCGTAGGGAGCACCCCTCGCGGCGCGCATGACACGGATGGACCATTTCCGGATACCGGGCCATGGCCCGATCGCGCGGCCGGCGCCGCACGGCCCGGCTACTCGGCGATCTTCCCGGCGTAAATGTCCCCGCTTGGCGGCAATTTCACCGTCACCGGCGTGCCGAACCCGTACAGCAGCGTGGTCGACGACACATCGATCACGCCATTGTTGACGTAGCTGAATCGGTGCCGGACCTTGCGCAGCCGCCCCTCCATGTCCAGATAGGCGTCGAACGGGACCGTGTCCTTGCTGAACCCTTTCGCCGCTGCCTCCAACGCGCCCCTGACCCCCGGCGAGGCGCTCCGCGCGGCCCGTGCGATGTCGGTGGTGCCCTGGTAGTGCCGCACCTTGGTGCCCGCGAGGTCGGTCTCGCCGACGTACGTGACCTGCTGCGCGCCCCGCAGCAGCTCAACCGCGGCCAACGGGTCGGTGGCACCGCCGGTGACGAGGTTCCCGTCGGCGAGGCTCGTCGTGTCCACGCGCACCCACTTGTCGGCGGGGACGCCCGCCCCCCGGTTCTTCATGTACAGCGCGCCGGGGACGAGGAGTTCGGTGATGGGCCGGTGCTCCGCCTTCCCGGTGACATCGGCCGGGAGCATCACCAGCAGCTGGCCCATCCGGCTCTTGAAGTTGACCCCGCCCTCGCCGCGGATGGTGACCCGGGTCCCGCCGGTCGCCATCTCCATCGCCGTACGGGCCTGCGCGCTGCCCGCGCCGGTGAGCGCGTCGGCGGCGCCGCGGACCACCGCGGCCGGGTCCTGCGGGGGCCTGTCGTCACCGCTCGCGGGGCCGCCGCAGCCGGCCGTCACGGCCACGGTCACCGCGATGCCGACGGCAAGCACCGCCTCACCCGCACGCCCTCGTCGCCGCCTGTGCTGGTGCACCACCATCGCCTGCCAACCCCCAACGCGTGCCCGCTGTTTGCCCGAGGCCCCACCCGTTCCGTTTAACGAGGTCCGGGATTTCCCGTCACGGGCTGCGGCGTTACCGGAGCGGGACCCGGCCGGGTACCGTGGTGGGGTGGACCCGCACACCGAAGCGAGCCTGACTCCTCCGCTTACCGCGGTGCCGCTGCCCCGCGATCCGGGGGAGCCCGCGCACACCACGAGCACCGCCGAACGCGGCGCGTTCTGCCTGGCCGTCTGCAGCTGCGGCTGGACCGGCCCGGCCCGGCGCTCCAGAGACCTGGCCCGCAGGGACGCCACCGGGCACGCGGCGGGGTAGCCGGGCGCGTCGCCCGTTCGGACGGCCCCGGCTGGCCGGGCCGCCCGCCACCGGTTGCCCTTGACTCATGCCAGCACCCCGACGGGGACTCCGTCTCGCGGCGCTCCTCTGGGCCCTGTCGCTCGTCGCCATGACCCCGGCCGCGGCGTGGGCCCGCCCGGTGGGCTCGGCGGACGGCCCGGCCGACGTGGCACTCGCCATCGGCGTCACCACGGCAGCGGCCGTGGCGACGGGCCTGTGGCTCCGCTCGCGCTACCGCCGTGACGACCCGGAAGACGAATGACCCGCCGCCGCCCCCCGGCCATCCGCCTCCTCTTCACGGCCGCCGCCCTCTGCCTCCTGCTGGCCACCGCCCTCACCCTCTGGCCTCCCCACCCCGGCTGACCCGCCCGCTCCCCAGCCCCTCCGGGGCAAACGGCGTTCGAGGCGGTCTTGTCAGCCCCGGCGGGGCAAAATCCAGCCCCGCCGGCCTTCGAGGCGCGGGGCCGGGGACAGAGCCCCCATCCCGCCGGCGTTTGAGGCGCGGGGCCCGGGGCGGAGCCCCCATCCAGCCCCGCCGGCGTTTGAGGCGCGAGGCCCGGGGCGGAGCCCCGGAAGGCCCGGCGCAGCCGGGGCCGCTCCGCGCAACGGCGCCGCACCCACCATCCCGGGGGCGGGGCCCGAGAACCCTCAGCCGCCTGCCCGGCAGGGCCTACGCCGCCAGGTCCTTCTCCCGCACCCCCGCCTCAACCCCGGCCCCCACCACCGGCCGCGCCACCACACCAGCCCGCCCGCGCCCCCGCAACACCGGCCCCAGCACCGCCATCGCCAGCGGCGCCGGCACCAGCACCACCGCCGTACCCAGCGCCAGCCCGCCCACCACGTCCGTCGGGTAGTGCACGCCCATGTACACCCGGCACAGGCCTTCCAGCAGCGCGAGCCCGATCCCGACCAGCCCGAACCGCCGGTTCGCCAGGAAGATCCCCACGCCCAGCGCCATCGCCAGCGTCGCGTGACCGCTGACGAACGAGAACCCGGCCCCGCCGAACCCCGCGCCGCCCGTCCCGCCCACCACTTCCAGGCCCTCGTGCTGGAGGTACGGCCGCGGCCGCCCCACGAGCTCCCGCAGCGGCACGTTCACCAGCAGCGCGATCCCCGCCGCCAGCGGCCCCCACACCAGCGCGGCCAGCGATTCGGCCGCGCTCGCCTCGTCCTGCCGCCGGACCCCGCGCCAGCACCACAGGACCAGCAGGACCAGCGCCAGCGGGATCCCGTAGTCGCCGATGACGCTCACCGCGCGGTCGATCCAGTCCGGCGCACGCCGGGCCAGGCCGTTGATCTCGTACAGCAGGCTTACATCCACGTTCGGCCCACCGGTCGTGAGTCCAGCCATGGTGATGCGGTCCCTTGCCCTTGCCTAGGTCCGTGCGGACGCACCCGGCGCACGCTCCGTCAACCTCCGCCGATCAGCTCCTGTGCCCATGGAACGCCCGTCGTGGCACGTACGTTCCACTCTCCACGGGATGATCACTCCAACGTTATCCAAGAGTGACTGATCGTCGCAGCTCAGGGCCCATGCTTAACGGACCGTCACGACGCCGCCCGGGCATCCGCCGCACGCTCCGGAAGCGCCTCGGCGCCGTCCTTCGTAACCCTGGTCGCACCGAAGTAGTCGGGGGTGTCGATCTTGTCGAAGCGGATCACCGCTCCCGTGTAGGGGGCGTTGATCATGTAGCCGCCACCCACGTAGATCCCCACGTGGCGGATGTCCCGAGAGTTCGTCAGATCGTCGGAGAAGAAGACCAGATCCCCGGGGAGCAGCTCCGCCCGCGAGGGGTGCGGTCCGGCGTTGTACTGGTCGTTCGCCACCCGGGGCAGCTCGACGCCCACCGACTCGTACGCCGCCTTGGTCAGCCCCGAGCAGTCGAACCGTCCGTCCTGGTCGGGCGTTCCGTTGCCACCCCACAGATACGGCGTCCCCAGCTGCTTCTGCGCGAAATACAACGCCCCTGAGGCCTGTTGCGACGGCGAGACCCGGCCGAGCGGCCGCTCGAAGCTCTTTGCCAGTGTGGTAATCGCCTTTACGTACCCTTGCGTTTCCTTGTACGGAGGCACCCCTCCGTACTTGATGACCGCGTAGGAGCCCGCGTTGTACGCCGCGAGCATGTTCCCCGTGGCGTCGCCGCCCACCCCGGCCACGTCCTTGGCGAGCTCGCAGTCGTACGAAGCCGCCGACGGGATCGCGTCGTTGGGGTCCCAGATGTCGCGGTCGCCGTCACCGTCGCCGTCCACCCCGTGCCCCGCCCAGGTGCCCGGGATGAACTGCGCGATCCCCCGGGCATCCGCCGGGCTGACCGCATTGGGGTTCCAGCCGCTCTCCGAGTACAGCTGCGCCGCCAGCAGTGCCGGGCTGATCGCCGGGCATAACGTGCCCCATTTCTGCACCAGCGCCTGGTACTTCCCCGGCACGGCGCCCTTCGCCAGCCCCAGCGCCCTGCCGCCCGCTCCCGCGCCCACCAGGCCCGCCGCCGCGGAATACGTTCCGACGACGAGCAGCACGAGGAAGCTCAGGGCCACTCCGATTCCGATCCCGCCTGCCATCCAGAATCTGCGCACCCGTCAACCCTCCCCCACCGCGCACGTTTTCGACGGGTCATTCCCGTCTCCCGCGCCGACAACCTGACTAACCCACCCGGAAGCCGGAACAGCCGACGCTCGCGTACCCGTTCCGGCCGTCCCCGACGTCGCAGGACGCCCCGTCCAGTCTCCGGGGTGGCCGGCGGGCGGAAAAGCCTTCCAGGCCTTCCCGGCCAAGTGCCAGGCGAAATCGTCCGGATACGTCGGCTCCCCGCCCCGCGCAGGACCCGCCCGGGTGCCCCTACCGCGGCGCCACGAACAGGCTCTGCGCGCTGCGCCCGATGGGTCCCTTCTCGTCGTGCAGCCGCGCGTCGGCGAGACCGATCCCGGCCGCGTCCACGCTCGTACGGGCCTCCACGCACGCCCACTCGCCCACCGGATGGCGGTGCAGGTGGACGCTGAGGTCACCGTTGACGAAGAGGTAGCTGCCGAAGTCCAGCACGGCGCTGATGCCGTTGCCCGAGTCGGCGGCGATCAGCACCCGGTCCAGCGGACGGGTCTCCTCCCCCGCGATCAGCGGCACCCTCATGCGCATCCAGCAGGTGCCCGGCCCCGGCTCGGCGAACGCGCCGGCGGCGAAGCGGGTCTCCATGGCCGTGTGGTAGCCCGTCTCCCACGGCAGCTCGAAGGGGGTCTCCGCCACCTCGCCGGGCGGAGGCAGCTCCGGCCCCGGCGCCACCGCCGGCACCGCCTCCGGCGCCACCCGGATCCGCAGCGCCCGCGCGAGCATCACCGGCGCGGCCCCCGCCGGAGCGAGGGCGGCCTCCACCACCTCGGTACCGCGGCCGGCGCGCACCACGCTGGTGGTGACCTCCAGCGCGCCGATCGGCACCGGCCGCAGGATCTCGTACGTGATCCGCGCGATCCGCATGTCCGCCCGGGCCCCGGGCCGCTCCTCGACTGCCCGCCCGAGCAGCGCGGCCGGCGGCCCGGCATGCTGGGAGCGCTCGTCCCACGGCCCGCGGGTGAAGGCGGTGGCCACGAAACGCCCGGTGTCGACCCGCTCGAAGAACCCCTCAGCAGCACCCATGCCCCGCACGCTACCCACAGGTAACCACCGGCACCACCCCTTCCCCGCGACCGGGGACAATGGACGGGTGCCGACCAACCCCACCCCCGCCCTGCACGCCGACTGCGCCGACTGCTTCGCGCTCTGCTGCGTCGCCCTGCCCTTCGCCAAGTCCACCGACTTCGCCGTGAACAAACCCGCGGGCACCCCCTGCAAGAACCTCCGGCAGGACTTCCGCTGCGGCGTCCACACCGGACTGCGCGACAAGGGCTTCCAGGGCTGCACGGTCTTCGACTGCTTCGGCGCGGGCCAGCAGGTCTCCCAGGTCACCTTCGGCGGCCGCGACTGGCGCACCCATCCCGGCACCGCCCGCCAGATGTTCGAGGTCTTCCCCGTCATGCGGCAGCTGCACGAGCTGCTCCGCTACCTCACCGAGGCCCTCGCCCTCCCGGCGGCCGCCCCCCTCCACGAGGACCTGCGCGCCGCGCTCGCCACGACCACGGACGCCACCTTCGCCGACGCGGACACCCTCGCCCCCTTCGACGCCGGCGTCCTGCGCCAGGAGATCAACACCCTGCTCCTCAAGACGAGCGAGCTGGTCCGGGCCAGCGCCCCCGGCCGGAAGAAGAACCACCGCGGCGCCGACCTGATGGGCGCCCGTCTCAAGGGCGCGGACCTGCGCGGAGCCAACCTGCGCGGCGCCTACCTGATAGCCGCCGACCTCTCCGGCGCCGACCTCCGCACGGCCGACCTGATCGGCGCGGACCTGCGCGACGCCGACCTCCGCGGCGCCGACCTGCGCGACGCCCTCTTCCTCACCCAGCCCCAGCTCAACGCCGCCCACGGCTCCCCCACCACCCGCATCCCCCCGTCCCTGACCCGCCCCTCCCACTGGAGCTGAGCCGGCCGCCCCCACCGCGCCCCACTGCGCCCCCCTCGCGCCGCTCCGCCGAACAGCCGCCACTCGATCGGGTCCGCCGCACGCCGGGACGGCAATCATTGCCCGGCGTCACCCAGCGTGATACACAGAGTGACCATACGTTCTTCCGTATACACACCGCCCCGCCCGGGTCAGGGCAACGAGACGGGGCCGGCCCGGGAGATCGGGTAAAGAGAGCCGCCAAGTCGACGACGAGGCCGGTTTCATCAGCGAAGATAGTGCGTAACCCCTGCCGTCGGGCACGGGCTACCGGAACTACCCATACTGGGGCGGTGAGTTACATGATCCTGGCAGCCGAAAAGGGCGACATCACCACCATCATCGGCGGAATCGCCCCGAACTGGGGGCCGTTCGGCAGTCTCGGCAACGAAGCGAAGGTCATGGTCGAGGTGGTCATGGCCGTCGCGATCCTCCTCTGCCTCGGCATCGCCATCTGGGGCGCGGCCAAACAGCGCATCGGCGCGACCGCCCTGCGCGACACGTTCAGCGCGGAACAGGGCAAGGGCCTGATCGTGGCCGGACTCACGGGCGTCTTCATCATCGGCTCCCTGGGCACCCTCTTCACGATCGTCTACGGAATGGCCGTCTAGCCGTGCCGCCCGGCGGCCGTCGTACCTGATGGCGAATCAACACACCGCGGCCACGCGGCCACGAGCGCTACCGTCGTACGACGCGGAGGGGGCGGACACGGAATGAGCAGCGACGACCAGTACGGTGGCGGCGGCCACGGCGAAGTCGGCGGCACGGGCCAGACCCGTACCCGCCTCCCGGACGCCCCCTCCGACCCCTACGGCACCCCCCGCCGCGCTCCCCGCGCCTCCCGCGGGCTGATCACGGTGGTCGGCGTCGTCGTCCTCCTCATCGCCGCCATCGCGTTCGCGAACCAGTCGGGGGACACCACACCGCCCCCCTCCTCCGACAAAGCCCCGGCCGCCACCCCCACCTCCGCCACGGGCACCCAACCGGTGGACACCAAGACCAACGGCATCCCCCGCGGCTTCGCCCACACCGAACAGGGCGCCCAGTCCGCGGCCGCCAACTACACGGTCGCCCTCGGCTCCGACGCCATGCTCAAGCGGGACCTCCGCCACGCGATCATGGACACCGTCTACACCCCCGCGGCGGCGGCCGCCCGCAAGGGCACCCAGGACACCGCCTACTCCCCCGCACTCCTCGCCGGCCTGGGCCTCGACGCCGACGGCAACCCGCCCCAGGGCAGCACCTTCGTCACCCGCGCCGTCCCCATCGGCACCCGCGTCGAGAGCTACAGCCCCACCAACGCGAAGGTCGCCGTCTGGTACACGGGCCTGCTCGGCATGTCGGGCCCCAAGTCGACCGACCCGGTGCGCACCACCTGGAAGACCTGGACGTTCGAGCTGACCTGGGCCGGCGAGGACTGGAAGGTCAACGCCGACACCCAACAGGACGGCCCCGCCCCCGTCCCCGGCGACGTCCCCGCCTCCACGTCCGACGACATCAGCAAGGCCGTCAAGGAGTTCGGAGGGTTCACCTATGCCCGGTAGCCGCGTCGCCCCCTCGGCCGGAACGTCCCTGGCAGCCGCCGCCGGCACCCGCACCGCAGCCCGCACGCCCTCGGGCCGCTCGCGCGCGGCCGGCCGTATCGGCGCCGCCGCGGCAGCCCTCCAGGTCTGCCTGGTCCTCCTCGCCGCCCGGGCCACAGCGGCACCCAGCCCCGCACCCACCCCCACTCCCAGCACGTCCGCCCCCGGGGCCGGCAAGTGCGAAGGGGTCATCGGCCCGCTCAAGGAATCCTGCGAGCGCAGCGTCGGCGGCAGCCCCACCGGCAGCCCCAACACCGGTCTCACCACCAACACCCCCGACGCCATCAACCCCCTCGCCTCCCTCGCCAAGGGCTGCGCCGACGCCGCCGCCTGGATCATCGGCAAGCTCGGCGAAGCCATCAAGGGCACGGCCACCGTCGACTTCACCAACCCCGCCTTCCTCCAGCAGTACGCGGTCGTCTTCGCAGCCAGCACCATCCTCACCCTCGTGCTGTGGCTCCTCGCCGTCGCCAAGCGCGCCATCCGCGGCGTCCCCCTCACCACCGCCATGTCCGAAGCCATCGGCTTCCTCTGGCTCACCGTCCTCGCCTCCGCCTTCACCCCCCTCATCCTCTACACCGTCGTCTCCGCCACCGACGCCGTCACCCAAGTCATCGCCACCGCCACCGGCGGCCAGGGCGACGTCTTCTTCGGCTCCTTCGCCGAGGCCCTCAAGAAGGGCGATGACATCGGCGGCGGCCCGATCATGCTGATCGTCGTCGCCCTCGTCACCGTCCTCGCCGCCGGCGTCCTGTGGCTGGAGCTCGTCATCCGCGCCGCACTCCTCTACGTCGGCGCCCTCCTCGGCACCGTCGTCTACGCCGGCCTCGTCGACCGCAACATGTGGGGCCACGTCCGCCGCTGGGCCGGCATCATGATCGCCGTCATCCTCGTCAAACCGGTCATCGTCATCGTCCTCGGCCTCGCCGGGGCCCTGGCCGGGGACAAGGGTCCCGACGCCTTCTCCGCCGTCGTCTCCGGCCTCGCCATCATCCTCCTGGCGATCTTCGCCTCCGCCATGATCTACCGCTTCGTCCCCGGCTTCGGCGACGAGATCGCCTCCGCCCGCTCCAACCGCAGCAAGGCCACCGACGGCGCCCAGGCGGCCGCCGTCATAAGCTCCCCGGCCTCCCTCGTCTCCCAGGGCATCAAGACACACAGCAGCCGCGGCGCCCACCGCGCCGGTGGCGAAGGCGGCGGCGCCCCCCGCCCCGCCAACCCCCTCTCCGGAGGCGTGGCCGCCCACAGCAGCCGCCCGACCTCCGGCGGCGGATCCGGCGGCGGAACTGTCCCCTCCGCCGCACCCGCGCCCCGCACTGGATCGAGTACGAGGAACACAGGAGGTGACGGGCGTTGACGACCCAGTCCCACCAGCTCCACCCGGTCGCGCCCCGCCGCACGTATCTCATCGGCCGTGCCCGGCCGAACGCGATCGTCGGCAAGAACCGCGAAACCGGCGAGATCGCCCTGATCATCGTCGGCGCGTTCTTCGGCATGATGAGCGGACTGCTCGTCCCCGACCTCGCCCTGCGCATCGTGAGCCTCGCCGGCTTCCCCCTGCTCGCGCTCGCCGCCGTGTACGTCCCCTACAAGGGCCGCACCTTCTACAAGTGGTTCGAGATCAACCGCAGCTACAAGCGCACCCTGCGCCGCGGCGCCGCCTACCGCTCCGGCGCCATGGAAGCCGGCGTCCGCGCCGCCGACGGCCGCGAGGTCGAGGTCGGGCCGCCCCCCGGCATCGGCCGCATCAACTGGCTCGCCGCACCCTTCGGCCCCGACGAGATCGCCGTCCTCCTCCACGCCGACCGCAGGACCGTCACCGCCGCCATCGAAATCGAAGGACCCGGCGTCGGCCTGCGCGACAGCGAGGACCAAGAAGCCCTCGTCGACCGCTTCGGCACCCTCCTCAAGCACGTCGCCAACGGCGACGGCTTCGTCACCCGCCTCCAGATGCTCGCCCGCACCCTCCCCGCCGACCCCGACGCCCACGCCAAGGACGTCGCCCAGCGCGGCGACACCAAGGCCCCCGCCTGGCTGCGCGACTCCTACGACCAGCTCCAGTCGATGGTCTCCACCTCCTCCGAGCAGCACCGCGCCTACCTCGTCGCCTGCATGCACTACACGCGCGAACTCGCCGCCGAGGCCCACACCATCGCCCGCGCCTCCACCCCCCACAAGGGCCGCAAACTCGACCGGGACGCCGGACTCGCCATCGTCATGGCCCGCGAACTCACCGACATCTGCGCCCGCCTCGCCGAAGCCGACATCCGCGTCCGTCAGCCCCTCGGCCAGGGCCGCCTCGCCTCCCTCGTGCACTCCATGTACGACCCGGACCACCCCATCGACCACATCCAGGCCATGACCAAGCGCAACGCCTGGCCCGCCGAACTCGACGCCGTCGAACCCACCTACCTCCAGGCCAAGACCCGCGAGTCCTCCACCCGCGCCCCCTGGTGCCACGCCACCGCCTGGGTGAAGGAATGGCCGATGACCCCCGTCGGCGTCAACTTCCTCGCGCCCCTCCTCGTCCACACCCCCGACGTCATCCGCACCGTCGCCGTCACCATGGACCTGGAGCCCACCGAAGTGGCCATCGAGCGCATGCTCACCGAGAAGACCAACGACGAGGCCGACGCCAGCCGCGCCGCCAAGATGAACCGCACCGTCGACCCCCGCGACATCGCCGCCCACGGCCGGCTCGACCAGAGGGGTGAAGATCTGGCCAGCGGTGCGGCAGGAGTCAACCTCGTCGGGTACATCACGGTGTCCTCGCGTTCACCCGAGGCCCTCGCCCGCGACAAGCGGACCATCCGCGCCTCGGCCGGCAAGTCCTACCTGAAACTCGAATGGTGCGACCGCGAGCACCACCGCGCCTTCGTCAACACCTTGCCGTTCGCCACCGGCATCCGACGCTAGCTGGAGGGAAGTGCCGCCCATGCGAGATCCCATGTCCGCTCTGACGGACGCCTTCACCAGCTTCCTCTTCGGCAAGGTCGAAACCACCCGGCTGCCCGTCCGCACCTCCACCGGCCAGGCGCAGGCCGTCTACCTGCCCACCGCCGCCCCCGGCCTCGGCGACTCCGGCGTCATCATCGGCCGCGAGGTCTACAGCGGCAAGGGCTACATCTACGACCCCTTCCAGCTCTACGGGCAACAGCTCCCCGCCCCCCACTGGCTGGTCCTCGGCGAATCCGGCAACGGCAAGTCCGCCCTGGAGAAGACCTACGTCCTGCGCCAGCTCCGCTTCCGCGACCGCCAGGTCGTCGTCCTCGACGCCCAGGGCGAAGACGGCGTCGGTGAGTGGAACCTCATCGCCCAGCAGCTGGGGATAACCCCCATCCGCCTGGACCCCGTCGCCGCCAACGACGACGGGATCCGCCTCAACCCCCTCGATCCGGCCATCACCACCACCGGGCAGCTCGCCCTGCTCCGCACCATCATCGAAGTCGCCATGGGACACGGCCTGGACGAACGCTCCGGCTTCGCCCTCAAGGTCGCACACGCCTACGTCGTCGAAACGATCGTCGACCGCCAGCCCGTCCTCACCGACATCGTGGAACAACTGCGCCACCCGAAACCCGAATCCGCCGAAGCGATGAACGTCGACATAGACGATGTCCGGGCCTGGGGCCTCGACGTCGCCCTCGTCCTCGACCGCCTGGTCGACGGCGACCTCCGCGGCATGTTCGACGGTCCCACCACCGTCGGCATCGACCTCGACGCCCCGCTCATCGTCTTCGACCTGTCCCACATCGACCGCAACTCCATCGCGATGCCGATCCTCATGGCGATCGTCGGCGTCTGGCTGGAACACACCTGGATCCGTCCGGACCGCAAGAAGCGCATCTTCCTGGTCGAAGAGGCCTGGCACATCATCAACAGCCCCTTCGTGGCCCAGCTGTTCCAGCGCCTCCTCAAGTTCGGCCGCCGCCTCGGCCTGTCCTTCGTCGCCGTCGTCCACCACCTCTCGGACGTCGTGGACGGAGCAGCGGCCCGAGAGGCCGCGGCCATCCTCAAAATGGCCTCCACCCGCACCATCTACGCCCAGAAAGCCGACGAGGCACGCGCCACCGGCCGCGTCCTCGGCCTGCCGCGCTGGGCCGTCGAAATCATCCCGACCCTCACCCCCGGCATCGCCGTCTGGGACGTCAACGGCAACGTCCAGGTCGTCAAACACCTGATCACCGAAGCCGAACGCCCCCTCGTCTACACCGACCGCGCCATGACGGAATCCTCGGTCCCGCAGCTCCCCGAAGACCTGCTGGCCGCCGAACTCGAAGCGGAACAGCGCGCCCTGCGCATGGAACGCCACCGCAACGGCGGCCCCGGCTCGGCGACCACGGTGGCGTAACCATGCCCGACCCACGACGTACGGACCCGCCCGCGCGCACCGGCGGCATCCCCGACGGGGTCCTGATCGGCCTCCTGGCCTTCCTCCTCGGCCTGGCCGTCCTGATCTGGTCGAGCACCGGCCTGGCAGCCCTCTTCGCGAAGGGCGCCTGGCCGGACACGGTCACCTTCACCCGCACCCCGGGGGCCGTCCGCGCGCTGATAGCGCAACCCCACGACATCGCCGCGGCCTGGCCCGACACCGACCCCACGGCCCTCTCCGGCTGGGGGCTCTTCTGGGGCCTCTTCATCAGCCAGCTCCTGATCCTGCTGGTCCTCACGATCTTCACGATGGGCGTCATCACCCGCACCCGCACCCGCCGCCACCTCCCAGCCCCACCGCCAACTCCAGCCCCGCCGGCGTTCGAGGCGCCCCTCCCAGCCCCGCCGGCGTTCGAGGCGCGGGGGCCTGGGGGCAGCGCCCCCAGCAACGGCGCCGCACCGGCACTCGTGCCCGCACCGGCACCGGAACCGGCCTCCGCACCGGCCCCGCCACCGGCCTCCGCCCCAACCCCCCGCCTCACCTACGCCCCACCTCCCACCCGCCACACCGCGGCAACCACCCTCCTCGCCGCAACAGAAGGCGCAGCCCTCGTCGTCACCTCCTCCCCCACCCTCTGGTCCGCCACCAAGGACGCCCGCGCCAAACTCGGCCCGGTCCTCCTCTACGACCCCTCGCACCTCTGCGACACCCCGGCCCGCATGCACTGGAACCCCACCGACGGCTGCGCCGCCCGCGACACCGCCGCCGCCCGCGCCACCGCCCTGCTGGCCCCGGTACGCCCCCAGGCCCGCATGGACGCCGCCATCGCCGACACGGCGGAAACGCTCCTCCGCAGCTGGCTCCACGCCGCCGCCCTCGACGACCGCCCCTTCAAGCAGCTCCACCGCTGGGCGCAGGGCACCAACGTCCAGGACCCGGTGCGCATCCTCCGCACCCACCCGCAGGCCACCCCCGGCGCCGCGGGCGAACTCGAAAGCGCCCTCACCGCCCACCCCGAACGCCGCGAGCAGGCCCAGCACCTGACGGCCCGCGCCCTCTCCTGCCTCAGCTCGGTCCACATCCGCGAGGCGTGCAATCCCAATCGAACGGACACGCTGACCCTGGCATCGTTCGTCACCGAGGGGGGAACCCTTTACGTGGTGGGTGAACCCCTGGAAGACCCCCGTACCCACCCGGGTGCGATGCCCTTGCTCACCGCACTCGCCGCAAGCGTGGTCGAGCACGGCCGTCGCATGGCCGCCAGGTCATCCCACGGTCGGCTCGACCCACCACTCACTCTCATCCTGGAGGACGTCGCCGCGGTCGCCCCCATCCCGCAGCTCCCCGAGCTGCTCCAGGACGACACGCTCCCCCTCCTCGCCCTCTGCCGGAGCCGGGAACAGGCCCGCGCCCGCTGGCCGGAGGCCGCCGAGTTCACCCCCGTCGGCCCCCGCCTCGACCACTAGCGCTGCTCGGGCCGCACGAACACGTACTCCCGCTCCTTCGCCCCGCCCGGATCCCCCGGCATCGGCACCGTCACCCCGCTCTCCCGGAAGCCGAACCGCCGGTAGAAGGCCTCGGCCCGCGCGTTCTCCTCGTGTACGAAGAGACGTACGCGCTCCACAGCCGGCTCCTCCAACGACCACGCCCACTCCAGCGCGGTCTCGAACAACGCCTCCGTCAAGCCGGTCCCCCGCTGCTCGGCCCGCACGAAGACCCCCACCAGGTGGCCCTGCTCCTGCTCGACCAGCTCACCGAAGTAGTCCGGCACGCCGGCCCCCTCGACCAGCAGGGTCACCGACCCGTCCCACCGCCCGTCAGCCGCTTCCGCGACGAACTGCCGCGCGCCCCGGCCCTGACTGGCCCCTTCCGTCCGCCCCTGCCAGAATTCGTCCGGCTGCGCCCCGGCCTGCTCCACCGTCTCCAAGAAGGCGACGGCTGCCGCCGGATCCCGGAGCGCGACGAGCCGCAGCTCCTTCACCTTCTCCCACTCGTCGCTCCGCACCGGCCGTATCACGTGTTTATCCATAGCAACGGATCCAACCATGCTCTCTTGCACACCGCACGCATATAGCGGGCCGGCCAGTGAACGCAGAAAAGCCCCGCACCGTGCCCCCCGGAAGGGGCTGGTGCGGGGCTTTCCCACAATGATTGTTCGGCGGCGTCCTACTCTCCCACAGGGT
>NZ_JBSGYT010000052.1:0-56568 GCF_053610645.1 Streptomyces sp. NPDC054883
GGGCGCGGCCGGACCCGTCCGCATCAGGTCAGGAGCCGGCCTTGCGCTTGTTGTAGACGTCGAACCCGACCGCGGCCAGCAGCACCAGGCCCTTGATGACCTGCTGGTAGTCGGTGCCGATGCCGACCAGCGACATGCCGTTGTTGAGCACGCCGAGCACCAGGCCGCCGATGATGGCGCCGAGCACGGTGCCCACACCGCCGGAGGCCGAGGCGCCACCGATGAACGCGGCCGCAATCGCCTCCAGTTCGAAGTTGATGCCGGCCTGCGGCGTACCCGCGTTGAGACGTGCCGCGAAGACCATCCCGGCCAGCGCGGCCAGCACGCCCATGTTGACGAAGGCGAGGAAGACGACCTGCTTGCTCTTGACGCCCGACAGCTTCGCCGCGGCCTCGTTGCCTCCGATCGCATAGGTGTGGCGCCCCAGGACGGAGTTGCGCATCAGGTACCCGAAGGCGACCAGCAGCACGCCGAGGATCAGCAGCACGATCGGGAAGCCGTGGTAGCTCGCCAGCAGCAGGGTGAACACCACGATCGCGGCCGCGACGGCACCCAGCTTCGCCAGGAAGAACCCCAGCGGGAGCAGTTCGAGGCCGTAGCGGGCGGCCTGCCGGCGCCCCCGGACCTCCTGGAGGACGGCCAGCCCCAGCACGCCGAGCCCGAGCAGCAGGCTGAGGTTGTGGTAATCGGTGTGCGGGCCGGCCTCCGGCAGGAAGCCGCTGCTGATCTCCTGGAAGCCCTTCGGGAAGGGCGCCACCGACTGGCCCTGCAGCACGATCTGCGTCCCGCCGCGGAACAGCAGCATGCCGGCCAGCGTCACGATGAACGAGGGGATGCCCACGTAGGCGATCCAGAACCCCTGCCAGGCCCCGGCGGCCGCGCCGATCAGCAGGGCGGTGGCCAACGCGAGCGGCCACGGTACGTCGTTGCGGACCATCATCACGGCCGCGGCGGCGCCGACGAAGGCGGCCAGCGAACCGACCGAGAGGTCGATGTGCCCGGAGATGATCACGATCATCATGCCGATGGCCAGGATCAGGATGTAGCTGTTCTGCTGGATCAGGTTGGTGACGTTGAGCGGCTGGAGCAGGATGCCGTCGGTCCAGATCTGGAACACCGCGACGATCAGCGCCAGCGCGACCAGCATGCCGTACTGGCGTATGTTGCCGCGCAGCGCCCGTGCCAGCAGCGCGCCGAGCCCGCCACCGCCTCCCGGCTTCGCGGGCAGGGCCGTCTTGAGGTCCGTGGTGCCCGTGGTGTCCGGGGTTTCTGTCTGGGCCATGCCCTACACCTGCTCGTTCCGGGTCGCAGCGCTCACGGTCATGAGGCGCATGAGTGATTCCTGGGTCGCGTCCGCGCGGTCCACCTCGCCGGTGAGCCGGCCCTCGGCCATCGTGTAGATGCGGTCGCACATGCCGAGCAGTTCGGGGAGTTCGGAGGAGATGATCAGTACCGCCTTGCCCTGGGCCGCGAGTTCGGCGATCACCGTGTAGATCTCGGCCTTGGCGCCGACGTCGATGCCCCGGGTGGGTTCGTCGAGGATCAGTACGTCAGGTTCGGAGAAGATCCACTTGCTGAGCACGACCTTCTGCTGGTTGCCGCCGCTGAGCTTCCCGGTTTCCGCGAAGACCGAGGGTGCCTTGATGCGCATGGTCGTGCGGAAGGACTCCGCGACGCGGGTCTCCTCGTGTTCGCTCACCCAGCCGCGCCGGGCGACCTTGCCTAGCGCGCTGAGTGAGATGTTGCGGCTGATGCCGTCCATCAGGTTCAGCCCCAGGTGCTTGCGGTCCTCGGTGACGTACGCGAGGCCGTGTCCGATCGCCTCCGGGACGGTACGAGTACGGATCTCCCTGCCGTCCTTCAGCACCCGGCCTCCTGTATGGCGCCCGTACGAGCGGCCGAAGACGCTCATGGCGAGCTCTGTGCGGCCCGCGCCCATCAGGCCGGCGATCCCGACGATCTCGCCGCGCCGCACCTGGAGCGAAACGCCGTCGACGACCTTGCGCTGATGGTCGATCGGGTGCCGCACCGTCCACTCCTCGACGGCGAAGGCGACCTCGCCGACGTCGGGGGTGCGCTCGGGGTAGCGGTGCTCCAGATCACGGCCGACCATGCCCCGGATGATCCGGTCCTCGGAGATGCCCTCGGCCTCGACCGCGATGGTCTCGATGGTCCGCCCGTCACGCAGGATGGTGACCGAGTCCGCGACCTGGGCGATCTCGCCCAGCTTGTGCGAGATGAGGATGCAGGAGATCCCCTGGGCCTTGAGCTCCAGGATGAGATCGAGCAGCTTGCGGCTGTCCTCGCCGTTCAGGGCGGCCGTCGGCTCGTCCAGGATCAGCAGTTTGACCTCCTTGGCGAGCGCCTTGGCGATCTCGATCAACTGCTGCTTGCCCACACCGACATCGGCGACCCGGGTGTGCGGGCTCTCCTCCAGGCCGACCCTCCGCAGCAGCGACGTGGCGTGGGTGAGCGTTCTGTTCCAGCTGATGATTCCCCGGGTGGCGTGCTCGTTGCCGAGGAAGATGTTCTCCGCGATGGAGAGGTGGGGCACCAGGGCGAGTTCCTGGTGGATGATCACGATGCCGCGCTGTTCGCTGGCCCGGATGTCCTTGAAGGCACAGGGCTCGCCCCGGAAGAGGATCTCGCCCTCGTAGGAGCCGTGCGGGTGGACCCCGCTGAGCACCTTCATCAGGGTGGACTTCCCGGCGCCGTTCTCGCCGCAGACGGCGTGGACTTCGCCGGGGGCGACGCTCAGGTTGACGTCGGAGAGTGCTTTGACACCCGGGAAGGACTTGCTGATCGAACGCATCTCGAGGACGGGTCCGGCCATGGTGGTGCATCCGTTCGACAGGGGGCGCAGCGGGCGGTGGTCTGTCAGGTCGACTGCCCCGCCCGCTGCGCCCGGCTCCGGTGCGGCCCTGCGTGCAGGCCCGCCGCTGGCTACTTGAGCTGGTCCGCGGTGTACTGGCCGCCGTCGACCAGCACCTTCCGGTAGTTCTCCTTGTCGACGCTGACCGGCGGCAGCAGGTAGGCCGGGACGACCTTGACCCCGTTGTCGTACTGCTTGGTGTCGTTGACCTCCGGCTTGCCGCCGGTGAGCAGCGCGTCGCCCATCTGGACCGCGACCTTGGCCAGCTCGCGGGTGTCCTTGTAGACGGTCTGGGTCTGCTCGCCCGCGATGAGGGACTTCACCGAGGCCAGCTCGGCGTCCTGGCCGGTGACGATCGGCAGCGCCTTGCCCGAGCCGCCGTAGCCGACTCCCTTGAGTGAGGACAGGATGCCGATGGAGATGCCGTCGTACGGGGAGAGCACGGCGTCGACCCGGGCCGAGGTGTACGACTTGCTCAGCAGGTTGTCCATCCGGGACTGGGCGACACCGCCGTCCCAGCGCAGTGTGGCGACCTGGTTGAAGCCCGTCTGACCGCTCTGGACCACCAGTTTCTTCTGGTCGATGTAGGGCTGGAGCACGCTCATGGCGCCCTGGAAGAAGAAGGTGGCGTTGTTGTCGTCCGGAGAGCCGGCGAACAGCTCGACGTTGAACGGGCCCTTGCCGCTCGCGAGGTCCAGCTTGTCGGCGATGTACGTGCCTTGCAGCACGCCGACCTTGAAGTTGTCGAAGGTGGCGTAGTAGTCGACGTCCCCGGTGCCGCGGATCAGACGGTCGTAGGAGATCACGGGGATCTTCGCCTCGGCGGCCCGGTGGAGGACGTTCGTGAGCGAGGAGCCGTCGATGGCTGCTACCACCAGGAGCTTGGCACCCTTCGTGATCATGTTTTCGATCTGCGAGACCTGGTTCTCGACTACGTTGTCACCGTACTGCAGGTCGGTCTTGTAGCCCTTGGCCCGGAACTGCCTGACCATGTTGTCGCCGTCGTTGATCCAGCGTTCCGACGACTTGGTGGGCATCGCGATACCGACGAGACCGCCCTTTGCGTCACCGCCGTCCGCTCCGTCACCGGCACCGTTGGCGCTCTGGCCGCAGGCGGTCAGGGCCAAGGTGAGGCCCGCTGCGGCGAGTCCCGTCAAAACCTTTCGCACTCTTCCTCCAGTGGTATGCCGCGATCGGCGCGACCTCGGCGGCAGCCTCGGATCGGGTCGAGCGGGGGATCGAGCGCCGGCCCGGTGGGGAGGAGGCCGGGTTCGCCCGGGGTCGGTACGGCCGGCCGGGCGGCGGGGTGAACGAACCCTGCTGGAGGCCCGGGTGGGCGCCGGTCCGGGCTGGCGTTACCTGAGTGTTAACGCTCACAGAAACTGCGTCAAGGGTCTCGGAGATCACCGTTGCGTATAGCGGGAGGGGTGGTGGGTTGCGCTCGGCAGCGGGCTTGACGCCCTGGTTGTTAGCGTTAACAATTTGACCCGCGTTGGCTGCGCCGGCTCCTGTGCCCGGGCCTCCGCTCGCGCGGCGCCGGGGCATCGCGGTCCACACCTGCCTGCCGCCACGGACGTACCCGCCGGAGTGCGGCAGCCGCGTCCGTCGAGGTGACGGCGCCCGGCGGCGAGGGGCGGTCCGTGCCGCGGGCGGGGCCTACGGGCGGCGGGCGGTGACGACGTAGTAGTCGAGGATGCGCAGCTCGTACGCCCGCAGGAAGTTCCGCGGCCAGGTGTCCGGCGCCCACAGCCGGGCCAGCCAGGCGTCCCAGCCGGCCCAGACCTGCGGGCCGATCGATTCGGCCCGGGCCCCCGAGAGTCCGCACGCCGTGAGCGCGTCCGTGAGCGCCGTCACCGGGCGTGCGATGTCCAGGCCCGTCGCGTAGGTGTTTAGCAGCCGGGCGAGTTCCTCGTGCCGGGCGGGCGCGTCGTCCGCGGCGAAGAAGCTGGCGACGGCGACCCGTCCGCCCGGCCGCAGCACCCGCGCCGCCTCCTGCGCGAAGGCGCCCAGGTCCGGGAAGTGCTGTGCGGCCTCCACACTGACGAGGGCCTCGAACTCGCCGTCCGGGAAGGGCATGTGCTCCGCCGCGCCCCGTACGAATCTCAGCCGTTCCGGTACTTCCGCCAAGAGGCCCGCCTGCGCCTCCTCGGCCCGCCGCAGCTGGGCGGGATGGATGTCCATGCCGGTGACGTCGGCAGGACCGTACTCGCGCAGGGCCATCGCGCAGCCCATCCCGAGCCCGCAGCCCACTTCGAGGACCCTCAGCTGCCGCAGCGGCCCGGCGGCGTCCAGGACCCGCCGGTAGAGGTCCTGCTGGCTGCGGATCCGCTCCGCTTCGCCGAGCGGGGCCGTCAGGTCGATCCCCCGCCAGTATCCGAAGTTGATGAACCCGCCGGCGAAGACCGGCTCCCTGCTCAGGTCCGCGGGCCCGTACGTCTCCCGCACCGCGGGCCGCATGACGGGGAAGGATTCCTGGGCACCGAATGCCACGCTGTGACACCTCCGGGAAACGCGCAGAACACCGCCGTTGCGACGCGGCCAGTCTGGCACCCCCGGCATCCCAGTGCGGTCAGGGCGCAGACGTCTGGCCCGTGTTGCACCTCGGACGGCCGGAACCGACCGGTACGCGGTACAGACCGCCCGCCCGGCTGCCGGCTGCCGGCAGCCGTCGCCGACCAGGTCCGTCTTGCCGGCGTACCGACCCCGGCAGCGCCCGGATGCGCCCGCGATGAGCACGTCGGCATCCGGGCGGCGGTGACCGGCGGCCGGCCGCCGGGCCGGCCCGGCACCGAGGGGTGAGCACGCACCTCAAGGGGCGCGGTTCCCGCGGGCGGCACGGCGGTCGCGGATACGGCAGAGGCCGGGGGAGCTCGTCACCCGTTCGGTGTTCCGTCGAGGGCGCTGTGCCCGGGCCGTGAATAGTCTCGGGGTCGGGGTCCGGCAGACCCGTCCGCTTCGGTTCCGGCAGGCGAAGGCGAGGCTCACGTGCTCGGCAGTACGGGCAAGATCCGCCTCGACGTCGCCCCCGCCACGCACTAGACCGACGAACTCGGCCGAAGGCGTCGTGGTGCGCCCGGCCCATGGCCGTCGCGAGGGCGTGGATCGTTCGAGCAACCACACGGAGCTGGGGCAGCGGAATGAAGCACGCACCGGAACTCGGGAACCTGCCCAAACGCAGGCGGCGTCTTCTCGTGCTGCGCGCGGTGCTGCGGCCGGTGCTGACCGCCGCAGGCCTGGTCGTGGCCTACTACGCGCTGCCCCTGGACCAGCCCTTCAGCACCGAAACGGTGGTCGCACTGGTCATCGGGCTGCTCGCGGTATCCGCCCTGGTCGTCTGGCAGACGCGTGCGATCACCCGCTCCCCGTACCCCCGGCTGAAAGCCGTCGAGGCGCTCGCGACCGTCTTCCCGCTGTTCCTCCTGCTGTTCGCGGCGACGTACTTCCTCATGGAGCGGAGCCAGCCCGGCTACTTCACCGAGCCCCTGACCCGAACGGACGCCCTGTACTTCACGGTCACGGTGTTCTCCACGGTGGGCTTCGGCGACATCGCGCCCAAGGCGCAAGGAGCCAGATGCGTGGCGATGGCGCAGATGCTCGGGGATCTGATCCTGGTCGGCGCCGCCGTACGCGTCATCGTCGGCGCCGTCGACGTGGGCCTGCGCAGCCGCCCGCCATCCGCATCCCCCGGGCCGCGGCCGGTCCGCCTACCGCACAGGACCAATCGGACGAACCATTCGACGCGGTCGCCGTCCCGCCGGAAGTAAGTGCCGCTTCACCCCAACGGATCGCCGGTGAGCCCGCACCGCGGGGACTGCATCGCGTGGTATCAACTCAGCAGTCGCCAGGAGAAGCCGCGCGGCGGGTGCCGATGCCGAGGAGTGATGAACATGTCGGCCGAGAGCCCCGTCGGAGCACCTGCGGCGCCGTCGGCGGATCCCTTCGCCCAGGTCAGGACCCGCGGCTACATCGGACTTCTGGTCATGGCCGCCGGGCTAGGGGTGCCGATCTCCGCAGGAGCGTACGGCTTCCTGGCGCTGGTGGGGGAGCTCCAGCCATGGGCCTACACCGAACTGCCCGAGGCCCTGGGTTTCCGGAACACCCCGCCCTGGTGGCCCCTGCCGCTGCTCGCGTTGGCAGGCCTGCTGGTCGCGGTGACCATCCGCTGCCTTCCCGGAACGGGTGGCCACAAGCCGGCCGAGGGGCTGTCGATGGCAGGCGCCCCGAAGCCGCGTGAGCTACCCGGAATCCTCGTCGCGGCGCTGGCCACGCTGGGCCTGGGCGCGGTACTGGGCCCCGAGGCGCCGCTCATCCTGCTCGGCGGCGGCGTGGCCGTCTGGGTGCTGGGGCTGTTCAAGCGGGACGTACCGCCGCCGCTGCGGGCCGTGATCGGGGCCGCGGGCAGCTTCGCGGCGGTCAGCACCCTGCTCGGATCGCCCATCACGGGGGCCTTCCTCCTCATGGAGGCCTCGGGGATCGGCGGCCCCATGCTGGGGATCGTGCTGGTCCCGGGGCTGCTCGCCGCCGGCATCGGCTCGCTCATCTTCATCGGCCTGGACCACTGGACCGGTCTCGGTACGTTCTCCCTCGCGATTCCAGCGGTACCGCACGCCGACGCACCCACCGGCGCCGAATTCGGCTGGGCATTGGCCATCGGACTCGCGGCGGCGCTGGTGGGCACTGGCATCCGGCGGCTCTCCCTGTTGCTGCAGCCACGGGTCGAGCGGCACCGGATCCCGGCCACCGTGCTCATGGGCCTGGTGGTCGCGGGGCTCGCCATGGCGTACGCCGAAGGGTCGGGCAAAGCCGCGACCGAGGTGCTGTACTCAGGGCAGAGCGCCCTGGGCCCGCTGCTCGCACACAGCGCCGACTACACCGCCGGTACCGTGATGCTGCTCGTCGCATGCAAGGGGCTGGCCTATTGCGCCTCCCTGAGCGCCTTCCGAGGGGGCCCGATCTTCCCGGCGATGTTCCTGGGGGCGGCGGGCGGGATCGCCCTCTCGCATCTTCCCGGGCTGCAGCTGACCCCCGCGTTCGCGATGGGCGTCGGGGCCATGTCGGTCGCCATGCTCAGGCTGCCGTTGACCTCGGTGCTGCTGGCCACCTTGCTGCTTGGGGCGCAGGGTCTGACGGTCATGCCACTGGTGATCGTGACGGTCGTGGTCGCCTACGTCGCGACGCTCAGGCTCAGTCCCCCTCCCACCGGCGGATCCGGGACCGGCACGCCCGGAACGCTCCCCGCGCCTGCATGACACATCGGGCAGGGCGCGAGCCGCGGCTCCCAGGGCGATCCCGGCCCGGCCGCATGCCAGGGTGCGGCCCATCGTCAGGGCCGCACGGCATGGACATCGTCAGCAGTCGTTGTAATTGCTGTAGCCTCCGCCCCAGTCGTTGTCGTTGTTGTCGTACCAGCCGTTGTGGTTGTGGTTTCCGCCCCAGTCGTCGTCGTTGTTCCCATACCAGCCGTTGTTGTAGCCGTTGTCGTCGTCCCAGTTGCCTCCGCCGTGGACGTAGGCGGCGACGGAGTGGGTCGGCGTTGCCGCGGAGGCCGTGCCTGCGGCCCCGAGGGCGGCGCCACCGGCCATCAGGGCTCCGATGGCTGACACCGCGAAGAGTCGCTTAACTCTCAGTGCCTGCATGGTTCAAACCCTTTTCCTTGGTGTGCCACTCGCTGCGGCGCGAAGTTGCTCCACGGAAGAGTCGTACGCGGGGTGTGCGCGTGGCTGCATGATGCAAGGGAATGCGTATCTGCCGTCAACGTGGCTCGTAAGGCCACGGACCCGCTGGGCTGAATGCGCAATATTGTCTAGCCGCGAGCTCAGGGCTCGTCGCTGGGGGAGTGGGATGTTCCCGTCAGTTGCGGCCAACACTCGGCTGTAAGTCTAATCACACGTTTACGCGCTCGGCAACCCAGTGGGGTTATGCCGGGGACGACGGGGCGGTCATGAAAGCACGCGTCTGACCGTTCGTCAAATCTGCCGACTGCGCCCGCACCGTGCGGGCCCTACCGGCATGGCGGCCGTTCCCGGACAACCGCGTCGAGCAGCGGTTCCGCGCCCCTGGTCGCCCCGTCCGTGCGGATCGCGGCGGCCAGGGGCGACTCACCCGGCGGCCCTGCGGCCGGCACCGACGGCCGCCCGGGCGACGCCCGCCGGGGCGCGTGCGGCCATGCCGGCGAAGCCGACGTACACCGGTGGCGCGCCCGCGTCCAGGAACGCCTCCAGGCCGGCCGGGGGCGGTCGTCGGGCAGGATCCACGCGCCGTTCTGCGGCACATCGATCCGTCATGCCCTGCGACGGACACAGCGCCGCGTCGCCGCCGGCCGCGGCCGCTGGGTGATGACGTGGTCGCGTTCGGCCGTGTCCCGGGCGCCCGCCGGCATCAGCCCGTTGCCGGCCGCACGTCGCAGCCTTCGGCCGCCGCCACGGGCGTGTCGAACCGCGCGGCGGCGAGCTCCGGGGGGAGCCGGAACGCGCTAACTCCGCGTCCGGCGGCGCGCACCCCAGCGCCTGGGCACGGAGGTCCCGCAAGGCCACCGCCGGGCCCGCCAGCGGTTCGACATCCCCGCACGGCCCGCAGGTCGACAACCCCTTCTGGCAGGGCACGGTCCTGAGCCGCCGACTCTGCGGTGCTGGCCCGGCCTTGTCGCAAGCCCACCGGTGCGCCACACGTCGAGCAGGGCGAGGAGTCGAGTCTCCCGGCCGTTTCTCTTCACCCCGCCACGGCCGGACAGGTTGCCTCAGCCGGCGTCCGGGCGCCGGTCGCGCGTGACCCACAGGCAGGCGGATGCCAGGAGGGCGAGCCAGGCGGCGGCGAAGAGCCAGCCGCCGAGCACATCGGTGAACCAGTGCACCCCGAGGAAGACCCGGGTGAGGCCGACGGCCGCGCCCCAGAACGCGATCAGCGCGACGGACGTCCGGGGCACCCGGGGGCCGCGCAGGCACAGCGCCGCCACCAGCAGCCCGGCGGTCATCGCGGCGGTGGTGGTGTGGCCGGAGGGGAACGACCAGCCCGTGGCGGCCGTGGCCCAGTCGGCGGCCGGGGGACGGGGGCGGGCGATCAGCGCCGTGGCCGCGTAGCGCAGGCCCTGGCCCGCGCCGAGGCACAGCATCAGTACGGCCGCCGTCCAGGCGCGCTGCCGGCTGGTGCGGCCCGCGTACAGCCCGGCCAGCAGGAGGAGGGCGTACCGGACGGCTCCGTGCCGGTGCGGGTGAGGGCGCGGGCCGGGACGGACGCGACGGCCGGGCGGTGCTCCACGGACCAGCGGTGCAGGAACGCGTCGCCGGGCAGCAGGTGGTCCGGGGCCCGCACGATCCATACCGCCGGCAGGGCGTAGAGCGCCGCAGCGGTCAGGGCCGCGTACCCGCCCCGGCGGGCGAGGCCGGCGCGGGTCATGCGCCGGCCGGGAGGCGGCGCGGGGCGCCGGGCCCCGGCGACAGCGGGGTAAGGCGACCATCGGCCAGGCAATCCGCCGGACCCCTCGGGGCGTCGACCAGGCTGACCGCGTGGCCGGTGGCGGCGGCACGCACGGGAAGGGCCATACGGGCGGGGCCTCCCAGCGGAGTCGGGCGTACCGGTAGATCGGTCTACTGAACTGTAGACGATCCCGGGGGTGCGCCAGGCGAGCGCGGGCCGGACGGGAACGCCGCGGCGGAACCGTCCGAAGACGGACCGCCGGGGCGTATTCGCTCGTCAGGCGGTCAGGACGCCGGTGCCGAGCAGGCCGAAGAGCAGGACTCCGATGGCGATCCGGTAGAGGACGAAGGCGTTGAAGGAGTGTTTGGCGACGAACTTGAGGAGCCAGGCGATGGAGGCGTAGGCGACGGCGAAGGACACTGCGGTGCCGACGGCCAGGGGCAGGGCGTCCACGCCGGCGCCGATGGCGTCCTTGAGCTCGTACAGGCCGGCGCCGGTGAGGGCGGGGATGCCGAGGAAGAAGGAGAGGCGGGTGGCGGCGACGCGTTCGAGGTCGAGGATGAGGCCGGTGGACATGGTGGCGCCGGAGCGGGAGAAGCCGGGGAAGAGCAGGGCGAGGATCTGGGAACAGCCCACGAGCATGGCGTCCTTGAGGCCGGTGTCGTCCTCGCCGCGCTTGTGGCGGCCCATCTGGTCGGCGGCCCACATCAGGCCGCTGCCGACGATCAGGGAGCCGGCGACCACCCAGAGGGAAGCCAGGGTGCTTTCGATGAGGGGTTTGGCGGCCAGGCCCACGACGACGATGGGGATGGTGGCGTAGATGACCCACCAGGCGAACTTGTAGTCGTGGTGGTAGCGCTCCTCGCGGTTGGCGAGGCCGCGTCCCCAGGCGGTCATGATGCGCACGATGTCCTTGAAGAAGTACACGAGGACCGCGGCGATGGCTCCGACCTGGATGACGGCGGTGAAGGCGACGACGGCTTTGTCGTCCACCGGAATGCCCATCAGGCCCTCGGTGATCTTCAGGTGGCCGGTGGAGGAGACCGGCAGGAACTCGGTGACCCCTTCGACGATGCCGAGAACGGCCGCCTGGCCGATGCCGATGGTGCTCAATGGGTCCGTCCCTGGGGTTGGTTCGATGTGGTGGACGCGAAAAGGCCGGCGGCACCGGCCGCTGCCCGGGGGGTACGGCCTTCCCGGCCGGTCGACTCTAGAGGATGGGCGAGGAGGCGGATGCCGGGGCCACCGGCGGTGACCTCGCCGGCGCGACCGTCCGCAGCGGGTGAGCCGCGTCTCACCGGGACGCCGGGGCTTGTCTATGCAACGAGTTGCATAGAAGGATCGGGGCATGGCGCTCGACCACGCGATCCTCGTCTCCCTGCTGGAGACGCCCGGTTCAGGCTACGAACTCGCCCGGCGGTTCGACCGGTCCATCGGCTACTTCTGGACCGCCACGCACCAGCAGATCTACCGCGTCCTCGGGCGCATGGAGCGCGACGGCCTGCTCACCGTCCGCGCGGTGCCGCAGCAGTCCCGGCCGGACAAGAAGGAGTACGCCGTCACCGCCCCCGGCCGCGCGGCCCTCGCCCGGTGGCTGCACGAGCCGATCGAACCGGAGAGCCTGCGCCACGACCTCGCGGTGAAGATCCGGGGCGCGGCCTTCGACGACCCGGCCGCGCTGATCCGCGAGGTCGAACGGCACCACCAGGTGCACAGCGACCGGCTCGCGCACTATCTCGCCGGGGAACGGCGCGACTTCACCGGACCCGGGGCCCCCGCGCCGCTCGACGCCGGACAGGAACTCCAGCACGTCGTGCTGCGCGGCGGCATCGCGTACGAACGGATGACCATCGCCTGGCTGGATGACGTCCTCGCCACGCTCCACCGCCTCGGCGCGACACCACCGCCCGCCTGAACCGGTCGGCCCACGCACCGCCGGCGCCTTCCCCCCTCGTCCCTCCTCCTCCGAAAGGCGAGCCTCCATGGCCGACTCCCTGCTGTTCAACCCGCACACCTACGACCCGGCGCACTTCGATCCCGAGACCCGTAGGCTGCTGCGCGCCACCGTCGACTGGTTCGAGGCGCGCGGCAAGCGCAAGCTGATCGAGGACTACCGCTCCCGTGCCTGGCTGGGGGAGTTCCTCGGCTTCGCCGCCAAGGAGGGCCTGTTCGCCACCTTCCTCACCCCGGCCGCCGCCGGACAGGAGGACCAGCGCTGGGACACCGCCCGGATCGCCGCCCTCAACGAGATCCTCGGGTTCTACGGCCTCGACTACTGGTACGCGTGGCAGGTGACCATCCTCGGTCTCGGCCCGGTATGGCAGAGCGGCAACGCCGCCGCCCGCAGTCGCGCGGCCGAACTCCTCGCCCGGGGAGAGGTCTTCGCCTTCGGACTGTCCGAGCGGACCCACGGCGCCGACATCTACTCCACCGACATGCTGCTGGAGCCCGACGGCGACGGCGGCTTCCTGGCGAGCGGCTCCAAGTACTACATCGGCAACGGCAACGCCGCCGGGCTCGTGTCGGTCTTCGGCCGGCGCACCGACATCGAGGGCCCGGACGGCTACGTCTTCTTCGCGGCTGACAGCCGGCACCCGGCGTACCACCTGGTGCAGAACGTGGTCGACTCCTCGAAGTACGTCAGCGAGTTCCGTCTGGCGGGCTACCCGGTGTCCCCGGACGACGTGCTGCACACCGGCCGCGCCGCCTTCGACGCGGCCCTCAACACCGTCAACGTCGGCAAGTTCAACCTCTGCACCGCATCGATCGGCATCTGCGAGCACGCGATGTACGAAGCCGTCACCCACGCGCAGAACCGCATCCTCTACGGCCGCCCCGTCACCGCCTTCCCGCACGTGCGCCGTGAACTGGCCGACGCCTACGTCCGCCTCGTCGGCATGAAGCTGTTCAGCGACCGCGCCGTCGACTACTTCCGTTCGGCCGGTCCCGAGGACCGCCGCTACCTCCTCTTCAACCCGATGACGAAGATGAAGGTGACCACGGAGGGCGAGAAGGTCGTCGACCTGATGTGGGACGTCATCGCCGCCAAGGGCTTCGAGAAGGACACCTACTTCGCCGAGGCGGCCGTCGAGATCCGCAGCCTGCCCAAGCTCGAAGGCACGGTCCACGTCAACCTCGCGCTGATCCTCAAGTTCATGCGCAACCACCTGCTGCAGCCGGTCGACTACCCGGCGGTGCCGACCCGCCTCGACGCGGCGGACGACGACTTCCTCTTCCGGCAGGGCCCGGCCCGTGGCCTGGGGTCCGTCCGTTTCCACGACTGGCGCGCCGCGTACGAGGCCTACGCCGAGGTGCCGAACGTCGCCCGCTTCCGCGAGCAGGCCGATGCGCTGTGCGAGTTCGTGGCCACCATGGCGCCCGACGAGGAACAGAGCCGCGACCTGGACTTCCTGCTCTCCGTGGGCCAGTTGTTCGCGCTGGTCGTGCACGGTCAGCTGATCCTGGAGCAGGCCCGGCTGACGGAGCTGGACGAGTCCGTGCTCGACGAGCTGTTCTCCGTGCTGGTGCGCGACTTCTCGGGCCACGCCGTCGAACTGCACGGCAAGGACTCGGCCACCGCGGCGCAGCAGGCCTGGGCGATGGGAGCCGTCCGCCGCCCGGTCGTCGACGAAGCCCGCGCGGCGCGCGTCTGGGCGCGGGTGGAAGCCCTGTCCGGGGCGTACGAGATGACGCCGTAACCGGCAGCGGGTGCCGGGCGGCCCGCCCGGCACACCGGGGACGACGCCGCACCACCGGGCACGCCAGTGGTGCGGCGGAGGTCACTCGAAGGTGGCGAGGATGGCCCGGGGGTCGAAGGTGACCCGGATCCGGGTGATCCGGCCGTTCTCGACGTGGCTCCAGTTGGCGGTGGGGGTGGGCGCCGCGCCGGGCACGTGGAGGTCGAACCAGGTGATCACGTCGGTGTCGGAGGCCACGCGGGTGTGGACCTCGATCCGTTCCAGGAGCCGCCCCAGGTTCTTCAGGCCCAGCAGGCACTCCTCGGCGCCACGGGCGGTCCCGAGCGCGCCGACGAAGTCGACGTCGGGTGCGAGCAGGGTGCTCAGGGTGTCGAAGTCGCCCGCCTGCCAGGCGGTGAAGTACGTCTCGGAGATCTCGGCCGGAGTCATGGTCGTCGTCATGACTCCATGCTGGCGGTCCGGCAACCATCCGTCCAACAGATGGATCGGATGGCTCGTATCATTGCGGCTTATGGAGATGCACCAGTTGCGCTACTTCGCGGCCGTGGTCGAAGAAGGCTCGTTCACCGGCGCGGCGGCACGGCTGCACGTCAGCCAGTCCGGCATCAGTACGCAGGTGGGGAAGCTGGAGCGGGAGCTGGGCCAGCGGCTCCTGGACCGCTCGGGGCGCCGGACGCGGCTGACCCCGGCCGGGGAGGCGGTGCTGCCGCTGGCCAGGCAGGCCCTGGAGACCCTGGACGCCATCGCGCACACGGCAGCCGAGTTCGCCGAGGCCGTACGGGGACGGGTCCGTCTCGGCATGATCAGGGGATGCTCGATCCCGGGCCTGCTCGATGTCGTGGCCGGGCTCGCGGCCAGCCATCCGGGCGTCGAGCTCAGCCTGCACGAGGACGACTCGGAGGCGCTGCGGGCACGGGTGCTCGCACGCTCCCTCGACCTGGCGCTGATCGCCTTCGCGGACGGCGCGGGAAACGGGGCCGAGGGCACCGACGGCTTGGACGTGGCCGTGTTCCTCGAAGAGCCGCTGACGGCCGTGGTGCCCGTCGGCCACCGGCTGGACCGGGCGTCCTTGCGCCTGGCGGACCTCCAGGCGGAGAACGTGCTGTGCCTGCCTCCGGGGACGGGCATCCGGGCCGCGTACGACCGGTCGTGCGAGCGGGCCGGCCTTCGGCCAAAGGTCGCGATCGAGGCCGGTTCGCCGCTGGCGCTGACCGGCCTGGCCCGGCGCGGGGCGGGCGTCGCCGTCCTGACCCGGTCCTCCGCTGCCGACGAGGGGCTGCGCACCGTGCCCGTGTGCGACGCCGCGACACGGGCGTGCCTCGGCCTGGCGATCCGCCCCGACCAGCGCGCCCCCGCCGCCCGCCTCGTCCTGACCGCGCTCCGCGACGCGCTGGGGCGGGCGCAGGCCTGACGTCCGGCGGTGGTCCGCCTCGGTGACCGTGGTGATCTCGGGCGAGACGGGGCCGCCGGGCCGTCGTGCGGTCTGCCGGGCCCGCCGGCCGGGGCCGCAGTTCCTCCACGACGGCCCGGCGCCCGGGCCCCGGAGCCGTCGCGAGGTCGGGCGCCTTTTCGACGCGCCGGTCAGACGCAGCGATACCCGGTCGGGCAATCGCACGCGTCGGGCACGGCGCCGGTTCCCGGTGTCCGGCGCGTAGGGGCCGGACGGGCCGATGTCGCGGCCGGCCTCGTCAGGGCGTTGCGCTCACCTGCAACCGCCGGGGCGGGTCGGCGAGGCCGGGCGGCGCGGACGCGGACCCCTCCTGCCCCGCCCGCGTCGGCGCAGGCGGGGCACAGGGCGGTGAACTCCCTCGCCGGGCGGCGACGCACTCGTCCAGCACCTGCTGCCCGACCACCTCGTCAAGGCGGGGGCCGCGGGCTGGGGCGCCGTCCGCGGTGCGGCATCGAAACGTTCCTGCGGTGAAAGTCGGCGCCCAGTCGGGTGATCGCACCGCCCGACCCCGCGACCGGGGCGGCCGGCTCCGCTACAACCTGGCGGCGTGAACCCCCACTTCCTGCGGGCCGCGCCCGCCGCAGCCCTCGCGTTCGCCGCGTTCGTCCCCCAGGCCGCCGCCGCGCCGTCGGTGCCCGTCGCGGCCCGCCCCGATCCGATCGTCTTCGTACACGGCTGGAACAGCGACGGTTCCACCTGGAACACCATGGCCGACCGTTTCCGGTCCGACGGCTGGCCGGCCGGCCGCCTGGACCAGTGGAACTACCCCGCGTCCCAGTCCAACGTCACGACCGCCCGCCAGCTCGCCGCCGAGATCGACCGCGTCCTCGCCGCCACCGGCGCCGCCAAGGTGGACCTGGTGACGCACTCCATGGGCGCCCTCTCCTCCCGCTACTACCTCAAGAACCTCGGCGGGGACGGCAAGGTCGACGCGTGGGTCTCCCTCGCCGGCCCCAACCACGGCACCAGCACCGCCTACCTGTGCGGCGGCGCGGCCTGCGCCGAGATGCGTCCCGGCTCGCCCTTCCTGGGCGAACTCAACGCCGGTGACGAGACCCCCGGTTCGGCCCGCTACGCCACCTGGTGGTCGCAGTGCGACAGTCTCATCAGCCCCGACAGCAGCAGCGTCGCACTCAATGGCGCGGTGAACACCGAGGCCGGGTGCGTGCAGCACACGGCCTTCCCCGTCGATGCCCGGGTCTACGCGGAGGTCAGGGACCACCTCCGCTGAGCGCCGCACCCGCCGAGTGGTGGATTTTCCGCCGAACGGGTGGGATCCGCGGGCCCGGGCCGAGACGAATGTCCCGCTCCGGGGCTGCGCAGGTCGGTCCGGGGCAGGCTCGCCATGCAAGCGAGCCGGAAAACAGGACGTCGAAGAGGGAGACCCACCGTGGCCATCGCATGGGACGAGTACCTGGCCCAAGTCCAAGAACGCGGCCAATACCCGACCGCACGGGAAGCGGAGCGTTCCACCCGCGCGGTGCTGGCCACCCTGGGCGGCCACCTCGCGGACAGGGAGCGGAAGGAACTGGCGGCCCAGCTTCCCGCCCCCTGCGCGCCGCCGCTCCTCGACGCCGTCCCGGCGACCGCGCCGCTCGGGCCACCGCAGTTCGCGGAGGCGGTCGCGCTCCTGATCGAGGGCGCGACCCCTGATACCGCCCACTGGGACAGCGGCGCGGTCCTCAGCACCGTGGCCGACGTCGTCGACGCGGAGGTGCTGCAGCGCGCGCTCGCCCAACTGCCGCCCGGATACGCGCTGCTGTTCGGCCGCCCGGAACCGGTCTGACGCAGGCCCACCGTCGACTACGGCGCGGGGGTGGCGGCCTCCGTGCCGGGGTCGGCGACGGCGGCCTCGGCCACCGGCTCCGCGGCCACGGCGGCTGCGGGCCGGAGGGCGGTGTACATCACCGATCCCTGCCGGTGCTCCTTCTCGACCTGCCCCTTCTTGACCAGGCCTTCCAGGGTGTTGCGGACGACCTGGCCGGAGGCCGCCCGGCCAGGGTGCGCCTGGGCCAGTTCGGCGGTGACCTCGCTCACCATGCGGGGTTCCGCGGCCTTGGACAGGAGGGCGTGGACCAGTTCGCGCAGCGGCGGCTCCTCCGTCCTGACCGTCCCCTTGGCCTCCGCGGTCTGCTTCGCCTTGGCGGCGGGCTTCCGGGCGACGGCCTTGGCCTCAGTGGCGGACACGGCCGTCCCGGAGGACTTCTTCGGCTGGGCCGCCTTCCGCGCCCGCGCCGCACCGCCCGTGCTCTTCTTCGCCTGCCGGGGGCGGGGGACGGCTCCGGTCGTTGCCGCGCCTGCGGAGGTGGGAGCCGGGGGTGCGGGGTCCCCGGCGGAGGGCAGTACGCCCTGCACACCGCAGAGCCAGCTCTCGTCCGACTTGAGTTGCTCCAGACGTCCTTCGAGTTCCTCGATCTGCGCGGTGAGGTCCGCCTGTTCCTTGCGGTTGGTCTCGAGATCGGCGGCGAACCGCTGCGCGTACAGGTTGTGGATGGGCGTGGTGACAGGCTCGTTGGCCATGTGCGACTCACTTTCCTCTTGCCTCACGGTGGTGCTGTCGGATGCTACCCAGGCGCAAGCCCTTCTTTACCCGAAAGCCGCACGGCAGTTGCCGCTGTCGACCGGAAATCGGTCGGTCCACCGGACGGCCCCTCGCAGCCCCGCCGGACCCGGCGGCGGTCGCCACGGAGAACCGGGGGCCGTGACGGGCGTCGGATCCGGGTCCGGGCCGCCGTCCGACCCGGAGGAGGGGCTGACCGGCGTGCGCCGGGTTCGCGGGCGCGCTCCCCGTGGTTCCTCGGTGCGCTTACGGAGCGTCCGCCCGGGGCCAGGAGTACGGGCCGCGCCGCCCGGATCGAACGGGCCCGCGTCGTCCAGGGGGGGCCGACCCGCGCCGACCACGCGGCAACCGGCCGGAGGGCCGGGGTACGGGCGGGCGAGGTCTACCGTTGGTTCGCCACGAAGGCGGTACGGCTGCGCGCCGTGGCCGGGCGCCTGCGCGGGCCCCGGCGGCCGGTGGGCTTCCGCACCTGACCGTCCACGTTGCCCGTGCTCACCCGGGGCTGCGCGCACTTCGCCGGCGCCGCCGGCCCGGAACCGCGGGCCGTTCGGCGCTGGACCGGACGTACCCGCCCGCTCGGCGTGTACGCGGCCCCGGGCTGCTCCGGGCGGGGCTCCCGCAGGGGGACCCCGGCTGACAGCGCCCGCCGAGCGGGCGCTTGTCACGCCGCGTCAGCGCATGACGCGCGGGAGGCGGAGGCTGAGCAGTACCGTCACCGCGATCAGGCCCAGTTGGACCAGCAGGGTCGTCGTGAGGGCGTCGCGCATCCCGGTCGACGGGGTGAGCGCGAGGAAGAGGCTGCCCAGGGTGGCGACGCCCAGGGCCAGTGCCGACTGCTGCGTGGTGACCATGACGCCGCCGCCCACCCCGGCCCGGTCGGCCGGTACGTCCGAGAGCATCAGCCGCATCAGCACGGGCAGCTGGAGCCCCTGGCCGAGCCCCGCCACGGCGACGCCCGGCGCGAGCCCGAGGAGCCCGAGTTCCGGCCAGTCGCGCAGGACCGCCAGCAGCAGCAAGCCGATGCCGAGGGCCTGGAGCACGCCGCCGACGGTGACGACCCGGCTGCCGTACCGGCCGATCAGCCGGGGTCCGGCGAGCGAGGCCGCGAAGAAGGCGACCGCCATCGGCACCAGCGCGAGCCCCGCCGAGACCGGCCCCATGCGCAGCCCCTGCTGCAGCGTCACGGCGATGACGAACATGAATCCGCTGAAACCGATCGAGAACGGCACCACCATCAACAGCCCGCGCCGCAGCGATTCCAGCCGCAGCAGGCTCGGCGGGACCAGCGGGGTCCGGCCCACTCGGTCGGCCCGGCGCTCGGTCACGTAGAACGCCGCGGCCGCCAGGGGGAAGACGCCCAGCGAGACCCACGTCCACAGGGGCCAGCCGGCCGCCCGGCCCTCGGTCAGCGGCAGCAGCAGGGACACGAGCGACAGGGCGAGCAGCAGCGTGCCCGGTACGTCGACCGAGGCGGGCCGCTGCGAACGGGTCTCCGGAACGGCGCGGACGGCGAGCACCAGCCCCACCAGTACGACCGGGACGTTGACGAGGAACACCGAACGCCAGCCGGAACCGGCGACGTCGGCGGCCACCAGGACACCGCCGAGGATCTGCCCCGCCACCATGGAGAGCCCGGCGGTCGCACCGTAGAAGCTCATCGCGCGGGCCCGGCGCGGGCCCTGCGTGGTGGCCTGGATGGTGGCGAGCACCTGCGGCAGCATGAGCGCCGCCGAGGCTCCCTGGGCGACCCGCGCCGCGACCAGTGTCCAGGCGGTGGGCGCCAGGCCGCAGGCCAGCGAGGTGACGCCGAAGGCGGCCATGCCGGTCAGGAACAGCCTGCGGCGTCCGATCGTGTCACCGAGGCGCCCGCCGAGGACCAGCAGCACGGCGTACGTGACGCCGTAGCCGCCGACGATCAGTTCCAGCAGGGCGGGACCTGCGGCGAGGTCGCTGTCGATGGCCGGCAGTGCGACATTGACGATGAAGAAGTCGATCAGTGGGAGGGCTGCCCCCAGCAGCACGGTGAACAGCCCGAGGGCCCCCAGCACCGGCTCGTGGCCGCCGGCGGGGACGGCGGTGGGGACGGCGGCGGCGCCCGGCACGGTGACCGGGGCCGCAGGGGACGGAACGTCCGTGCGTACAGTCGCTTCGATGGATCTGGTTGCTTCGCTCACGAGGAAGACGATCCACCCTGGCTCAGCCTGGTACCAGAGTGTCCTTATCCTGGTATCAGGAGTACCTGGCAACCGGCTGCGCGGTGCGGCACCCTGGACCCATGACCACTGTGGCCCCGGAAAGCGACATGCGCCGGCACGAACTGGCGGACTTCCTGCGCAGCCGGCGCGAGCGCATCACCCCCGAGCAGGTCGGGCTCGTCCGCGGCCGCCGACGGCGCACCCCGGGACTGCGCCGCGAGGAAGTCGCGCAGCTCGCCGCGGTCGGCGTCACCTGGTACACCTGGCTGGAGCAGGCACGCGAGATCCAGGTGTCCCCGCAGGTGCTGGACGCGCTCGCCCGGGCCCTGCTGCTGGACCGCAGCGAGCGCGCGCACCTGTTCGCCCTGGCCGGCAGCATCGACCCGGCGCCGCTCACGCCCTGCCCGAGCGTGACCCCGGCCCTGCGGGCGATGCTCGACCAACTGGACCCGATCCCGGCCGCCGTGCAGAACAGCCGGTACGACATCCTCGCGTACAACACGACGTACGGGCGCCTGCTGTGCGACCTCGACGGGGTGGCGCCCGAGGACCGCAACTGCATGTGGCTGGCGTTCACCGACCCGCAGTGGCGGGCGGCCGTGGTGGAACTGCCCGAGAGCAACCGGCTGATGGCCGCCAAGTTCCGCGCCTCGATGGCCGAGCACCTGGCCGAGCCGGCCTGGAAGTCGCTGCTGGCGCGGCTCGAAGCGGCGTCGCCCGAATTCCGCGAGATCTGGGCCCGGCACGAGGTGGTCGGCCAGGGCGGGAAGTCGAAGTACATCCGCAACCGCCATGTCGGTGTGCTGCACCTGGAGCACACCAACCTGTGGCTGGGACCCGCTTCGGGGCCTCGCCTGGTGACCTACGTGCCGATGGACGCGGAGACCCGCGAACGCCTCGAACGCCTCCGGTCGCTGTCGCTGTCGCCGGCGTTGTCGCCCGCATTGGCCTGACCGGTCCCCACCGCCCGCGGCGCGGACGTGTCGCAGGCGGACGGGGCGGGGTGAGCGGTGAGGATCGAGGCCATGGGTTTCCTGCTGCCGGTCTCCTTCACCCGCTGGAGCGCGTAACACCCGCAGCACCTGCTGCGGGTGTTCTTCCTCGGGGTGCCGCCGAGCAGGTCGCGGGGTCGCCCGAATGCGGAGCGCGACGCTGAGGGCGACAGCGCCGCCGGGCCCTCCGACACGGCGGTACGGCCCCTGTCGGAGGCCTGGGCAGGGGCCGGCCCGAGGAGGAAACCGGGGGCGGGGTGGTGGGCGTCCTCGGGTGTGGGGGTGGTGGACGTGTCGGACGGTGCGCGACGGGTTCGCAGGGTCGGTACGGCGGTACTGCCGGTACCGGCCGCCGCGGCCGGGTACGGATGGGCGAGCTGGTGCTTCGCGGGCTCGTCGGCACCGACGGGTGCCGTCGCGCTGGTGGGCGGGGCCGCCTTGGTCCTCGGCGCCTGCGCGGCGTACTTCGTGCTGGTCGGGGGCAGCGGCGGGTTCTTCGGGGCGCTGCTGCTGGCCCTCGGGATGCTGCTGGCCGTGGCGGCCGCCGACCAGGCGGCGCGGCGGCCGGCCGTGGCCGTCTGCGCGGTGCGCGAGGTGCACACCAAGGTGCAGGGCTCCGCCGGTGAGGGCGCTCCGCCCGAGCGGACGGTGTACCGCTTCGCCCTCGGCTGTCCGGGCGGCTACCCGGCCGAGCTGAAGGAGGACCGGGCCGTGGCGGCGGTCGGCGAGGAGGTCCGGGTCGCCTACGATCCCGGGCGCCGGGTCTCCCCGGAGCTGGAGGGGGCGACCACGCCGTCGAAGGCCGCTTCGTGGGCCGCCGCCCTCGTCGCCCTGAGCATGACGATCGCCTGGGCGAAACGGGCCCCCGCCCGGGAAGCCTGATCCGGTCCGCCGCGTCGGCCCGGCTCGGAAGCTCGCGCCGGTGGTGGTCCCGGTGGAGTCGGTGGCGGTCGCGGTGACCGTGACGGTGCCGCTGCTCCACGGCTTGCCGGTGACGCGTCCGGACGCCGGGTCGAGGGCCAGGCCCCAGGGCCGCCCGGTGGCGGACTTCCGCGACCGGGGGCGGCCCGTACCGAGGTTCCTGAACATCGCCGTGTCCGGGGCGGCCCGGCGCGAGGACTGACCCGCCGACCCCCACCAGGAGGAACACCCACGCCCACCCCTTCGCCCAAGACGGCCACCGGACGGGGAGCCCGGCGCTCCGCGCTGGTGGCCGGCCTCGGTGCCCTCGGCGCGCTCGGTCTGCCGGCCGCCTTCACCGTGGCCGGCTCCCGGGCCGCCGAGCGCGGTGCCGCCGCCGGTACGGCCGCCGCGGCAGCCCTGCCCGCGTACGACCACGTGCTGGTCGCGTGTTCGAGAACAAGCAGTACGGCGAGATCATCGGCAACGCGGGCGCCCCCTACATCAACCAGCTCGCGAACGGCGGCGCCAGTCTGACCGGCATGAAGGCGCTGACCCATCCCAGCCGGCCGAACTACTTCAACCTCTTCTCCGGCGGCACCCAGGGCATCACGGGGGACGCCTGCTTCACCCCGCAGTCGATGACGGCGGCCAACCTCGGCCACGAGGTCATCGCGGCCGGCAAGACCTTCGCGACGTACAACGAAGACCTGCCCGCCGAGGGGTCCACGGCCTGCACGAACGGCCAGTACGCGCAGAAGCACAACCCGTGGTTCGCCTTCAAGAACGTGCCGCTGAACAGCGGCAAGACCTGGACGCAGGTCCCGCAGAACAACTTCGCGGCCCTGCCGGACCTGTCGTTCGCCGTGCCCAACCTGTGCAACGACATGCACTCCTGCGCCGTCGGTTCGGGCGACACCTGGACGAAGAACAACCTCGACGCCTACGCGCAGTGGGCGAAGTCCCACAACAGCCTGCTGGTGCTGACCCGGGACGAGGACAACTACCTGGGCTCCAACCAGATCGCCACCGCTACGCGGCCACCGGCCTGCCCCTGGGCCTGTCCGCCGATCCCGGCTCCGGCCGGATCAGCGGCAAGCCGTGGTCCGTCGGCACGGTCCAGCTCACCGTGACCGCCACCGACTCCACGGGCGCGACCGTCACCGCCGCGTTCCCCCTCATCGTCAACTGGTTCTGAACCCACGCCCCCGCGCGGTGCGGCGGAAGCGCTCCCTCCGCACCCCGCGGCCGGTCCGGCGCGCCGACCGGGCCTCCGCGGTTCTTACGCTATAGTTGACCTTGAGCTCGGGGCCGCGAAACACGGTCCACGGGACATGCGTTGGTGGTCCAAGGAAAGACACCCCACTTCCCGTGGGGGGATGCAGGTGCAAGGCCTGCCCAGCGCTCGATCAAGGCCCCGGCCTCCTCGCGGAGACCGGGGCCTTCTGTCGTGCGCCCACCGGGCGCCCCCGCCCGGGCGGCCGGTCAGGAATGGAGAAGCGAAACCCGCCGCGCGCCCGTAGCGTGACCCGGACGGACACCGGTCGCGAGGATGGAGAAACGGGAAGCATGGCCACGAGGACGGACACGCGGTCGCCCGCGTCGCACGTTGCCGACAGCCACGACGTGATCCGCGTGCACGGTGCGCGCGAGAACAACCTCAAGGACGTCAGCATCGAGATCCCCAAGCGCCGGCTGACGGTGTTCACCGGCGTCTCCGGCTCCGGCAAGAGCTCCCTGGTGTTCAGCACGATCGCGGCCGAGTCGCAGCGGCTGATCAACGAGACGTACAGCGCGTTCGTCCAGGGCTTCATGCCGACGCTGGCGCGGCCCGAGGTCGACGTACTCGACGGGCTGACGACCGTGATCACCGTCGACCAGCAGCGGATGGGCGGTGACCCGCGCTCCACGGTCGGTACCGCCACCGACGCCAACGCGATGCTCCGCATCCTCTTCAGCCGCCTCGGGGCGCCCCACATCGGGCCGCCCGGCGCCTATGCCTTCAACGTCCCCTCCGTCCGGGCGAGCGGTGCCATCACCGTCGAGCGCGGGGCCAAGAAGGCGGTGAAGGCGGTCTTCAGCCGCACCGGCGGCATGTGCCCGCGCTGCGAAGGCCGCGGCTCGGTCTCCGACCTCGACCTCACCCAGCTCTACGACGACTCCAAGTCGCTCTCCGAGGGCGCGGTCACCATCCCCGGCTACGGTACGGACGGCTGGAACATGCGGCTGTACAAGGAGTCGGGCTTCCTCGACCCGGACAAGCCGATCCGCAAGTACACCAAGCGGGAACTGCACGACTTCCTGCACCACGAGCCGACCCGGATGAAGATCGCGGGCATCAACATGACCTACGAGGGACTCATCCCCCGGGTCCAGAAGTCGATGCTCTCCAAGGACCGGGAGGCGATGCAGCCGCACATCCGGGAGTTCGTGGACCGCGCGGTCACCTTCACCACTTGCCCCGAGTGCGCGGGCACCCGCCTCAGCGAGGGCGCCCGCTCGTCGAAGATCAAGGGGATCAGCATCGCCGACGCCTGTGCGATGCAGATCAGCGACCTCGCCGACTGGGTCCGCGGCCTCGACGAGCCCTCGGTGGCCCCGCTGCTCGCCGCGCTGCGGCAGACCCTCGACTCGTTCGGGGAGATCGGCCTCGGCTACCTCTCGCTCGACCGCCCCTCGGGCACGCTGTCGGGCGGCGAGGCACAGCGCGTCAAGATGATCCGCCACCTCGGCTCCTCGCTGACCGACGTGACCTACGTGTTCGACGAGCCCACCACCGGCCTGCACCCGCACGACATCCGGCGGATGAACGACCTGCTGCTGCGGCTGCGGGACAAGGGCAACACCGTGCTCGTGGTGGAGCACAAGCCGGAGACGATCGCGATCGCCGACCACGTGGTCGACCTCGGCCCCGGGGCCGGAACGGCCGGCGGCACCGTCTGCTTCGAGGGCACCGTCGAGGGGCTGAGGGGCGGCGGCACCATCACCGGCCGCCACTTCGACGACCGGGCCGCCCTCAAGGAGAAGCCGCGGACGCCCACCGGCACGCTGGAGATCCGCGGCGCGACGACGCACAACCTCCAGGGCGTCGACGTCGACATCCCGCTCGGGGTGCTGGCCGTCGTCACCGGAGTCGCCGGCTCCGGCAAGAGCTCGCTCGTGCACGGATCGCTCGTCAAGAGCCGGGGGGCCGCCGACGCGGGTGTGGTGTCGGTCGACCAGGGACCGATCCGCGGCTCGCGACGGAGCAACCCGGCCACGTACACCGGCTTGCTCGACCCGATCCGCAAGGCGTTCGCCAAGGCCAACGGGGTGAAGCCGGCCCTGTTCAGCTCCAATTCCGAAGGTGCCTGCCCCACCTGCAACGGCGCCGGGGTCGTCTACACCGACCTGGCGATGATGGCGGGCGTCGCCACCACCTGCGAGGAGTGCGAGGGCAAGCGGTTCCAGGCGTCGGTACTGGAGTACCGCCTCGGCGGCCGCGACATCAGCGAGGTCCTCGCGATGCCGGTGACCGAGGCCGAGGCGTTCTTCGGCGCGGGCGAGGCGCGCACCCCGGCCGCCCACCGCATCCTCGAACGGCTCGCCGACGTCGGGCTCGGCTACCTGACCATCGGCCAGCCGCTCACCACGCTCTCCGGCGGCGAGCGGCAGCGGCTCAAGCTGGCCACGCACATGGCGGACCGGGGCGGCGTCTACGTCCTCGACGAGCCGACCGCGGGACTGCACCTCGCCGACGTCGAGCAGTTGCTCGGCCTGCTCGACCGGCTCGTGGACTCCGGCAAGTCGGTCATCGTCGTGGAGCACCACCAGGCGGTCATGGCGCACGCCGACTGGATCATCGACCTCGGCCCCGGAGCGGGCCACGACGGCGGCCGGGTCGTCTTCGCGGGCACCCCCGCCGACCTCGTCGCCGCCCGCTCCACCCTCACCGGCGAACACCTCGCGGCGTACGTGGGCGCCTGACCGGGGCCCCGGAGGCCGCGGCCTCCGGGGGCGTCGTCCGGCTCCCCGTCGTCCGGCCGCCGTCATCCCCATGCGGTCGTCCGGCCCGTCCGACGCCAGGTCACCCGCCGGGCGTCAGGCGGTGCGGGCGGGGACGTAGGCGAGGCCGTGGGCGCCCGGCTCGCCCGCGCGGTCGACGTGCAGGGTGGCCACCGCCTCCATGCGGGACAGGTCGACCACCGTCACCGTGCTGGAGGAGACCGCCGCGACGTAGCCGTACCGGCCGTCGGGTGACGAGGTGATCGTCAGTGGGAAGGCGCCGACCTGCACGCTGCCGAGCTCCTCGCCGTCCTTCCCGTACACGTGCAGGAGCCCGGGCGCCTGCTCGCCCGGCGCCGCCCCGCCCGCCCGCATGCGCAGTTCCCCGGCCAGCACCAGGTCCGTGGCGGTGACGTGGACCGGGAAGACCAGGCCTTGGGTGCGGTGCGTCCGCACCACGGCGCCGTCGGCGGTGTCGATCACCCGGACCCCGGCGCCGGGCACCGGGCCGGTGACCGGGAAGTCGCCCTTGGGGGCGGCCGCGTACACGTAGCGTCCGTCGCGCGACGCCGCGATGCCCTCGCTGCCCGGCACCTCGATACGGCCGGCCGGGGCTCCCGAACCGATGTCGACGACCGAGAGGAACGGCGCCTCCTTGTTGGCGCTGTACGCCCGGCTCCCGTCCGGCGTGAGCGTGAACCAGTGCGGACCGGGCGCCCCCACGGGCAGTCGGCGCACCGGTTTGAGCGAGTCCGCGTCGAGGGCCACCAGGGCGCCCTCCTCGGCGCCGTACGCTTCGACGCTCACCCACAGCAGCTCGCCCGACGGGTCCAGGGCGATGCCGTGCGGCGCGCGTTCCGGTGCGAGGTCGATGACGTCGAGGATCCGCCGCCGGTCCGGATCGATCACGACGAGTTCGTGGGCCCGGCCGCCGTTGGCGTGGTAGTAGCCGGACCGGTAGGTGATCGTGGCGTACAGCCGCCGCCGTACCGGGTCGAAGCACAACTCGTGCGGTTCGCTGGGGACTTGCAGCACGCCGAGCCTGCGGAAGTCCACCGTGTCGAAGAAGGTGACCGTGGGGCCGCTCTGGCTCGCCACGGCGAGTACGTCGTTCGTGGTCTGTGTCATGGACCAGAGCCTGGACCCGCGTGCGGATTAACTCCAGTGCACTTATGGCAAGGTGTCATTGTGTGCAGCGAAATGATGCTGGCCGCATGCGGGTTGTGCGGACGGGGGAGTGAGGGGAGACACAGTGACGGGCCAAGACGCGGTGCAGGACGGACTCGGCCGGCAGCTGGACCTGAACCTGCTGGTCGCCCTGGACGCGCTCTTGGAGGAGGAGAGCGTCACGGGGGCCGCCGCCCGGCTGCACGTGTCCGCGCCCGCGATGAGCCGCACGCTCGGACGCATCCGTACGGTTCTGCGCGACCCCGTGCTCGTACGCGCCGGCCGGCAGCTCGTCCCCACGCCACGCGCCGTCGAACTGCGCCCGCGCGTCCACGCCCTCGTCCACCAGGCGAGCGCCCTGCTGGTACCCGAGCCGGTCACCGACCCGGCCCGGCTGTCCCGCGAATTCACCGTCCAGGCCGGTGAGATGGTCCTCGCCGGGCTCGCCCCGCGGCTCGTGGGCGCCGTCGCCCGCCGGGCGCCCGGGGTCACCCTGCGTTTCATGCCGGAGGCCCTGGAAGGCACACCCGCCCTGCGCGAGGGCCGGCTCGACCTCGAAATCGGCGTCATTGGCCACCCCGATCCGGAGACCCGCATCGAGTCCCTCGGCCGGACCCGCCTGCTGGCCGCCGTACGCGCCGGACACCCCCTGGCCCGCCGCAAGACGGTCAGCGCCCGGGCCTTCGCCGCCGCCGACCACATCGGCGTGTCCCGCCAGGGCCGGGTGCGCGGCCCGATCGACGAGCGGCTGGCCGAACTCGGGCTGACCCGGCGGGTGGTGGCCGTCGTACCGGGCTGGAGCACCGCCCTCTACCTCTGCCGGGAGACCGACCTGGTCTGCCTCGCCCCGGCCGGCGGCCCGACCGGCCATCAGGAACTGCTCGGGCTCAGCACGTTCGAGGTGCCGCTGGAACTGCCGCCCGTCACGCTCGACATGGCCTGGCACCCGCGCAACGACGCCGACCCCGCGCACCGCTGGCTCCGCGAACAGGTCCGCGAAAGCTGGCGGGCCGGCGGCGTTCCCGGGTAGACGGGCCGTGATGGACGGAAGGGACGGCCTACATGGGCGAGATGTTGATCGGGACGTGTTCCTGGACGGACAAGGCACTCATCGGCAGCGGGTGGTACCCGCCCGGACGGCGCGATCCGGAGGGGCGATTGCGGCACTACGCCGAACGGTTCCCGGTGGTGGAGGTGGACTCCGCTTACTACGCGCTGCCCAGCGAGCGGAACAGCAGGCTCTGGGTCGAACGCACGCCGCCGGGCTTCCGGTTCGACGTCAAGGCGTTCTCCCTGCTCACCGGGCACCCGACCCGCACGGCCGCCCTGCCCGCCGACCTCCGCGGCTACGACTCCCGCGATCCGGAACTCCTCGACGAGGTCTGGCGCCGTTTCCGCGCGGCGCTGCGGCCGCTCGGGGAGGCCGGCCGACTGGGCGCCGTACTGTTCCAGTTCCCGCCCCGGTTCCGGCCGGGCGCGCGGGCGGAGACCGTCCTGCACCACACCAGGACGCGGGCCCCCGGGCTGCCGATGGCCGTGGAGTTCCGCCACCCCGACTGGTGGCGCGAGGACCGGCGGGACCGTACCGCCGCCCTGTTGCGGGACCTGGGCGCAACCGCGGTGGCCGTGGACACGGTCCGGTCGCTGCCCACCTCCATACCGCCCGTCACACCGGTCACGTCCGACGGGCTCGGGGTGGTCCGGTTCCACGGCCGCAGCACCGCCTGGGGGACCGGCGGCAAGGAGGACCGCTTCCGCCACGCCTACAGCCACGGCGAGTTGGGCGAATGGCTGCCGCGCCTGCGCTCCCTCGCGGACCGCGTCGACCAGCTGCACGTCTTGTTCAACAACTGCTGCGGTGACGCCGCGGTGCGCGCCGCCGAGACCATGCGCAGCCTGCTGGACCACCACGAGGGGACGGGTGGATCAGCGACGGGCGCAGCGGGTCACCCCGCGCCGGGCCCGGGCGGTCAGAGCGCCCCGCCCCCTTGACCGGCGCCGACGCCGGTTGCCGTCTCCGCCTCGGCCGGGGCCTGCGCCGAACCGAGGAAGCGCTCCAGTTCGGCCCGGTCCCGGGTGCTGTCGCGCAGTTCGGCGACGGCGCGGTGGCGGCCGGAGCCGGAGGGCTCGCCGCCGAGTCCGGCGGCGAGGTCGAGCAGGCGCCGGGGCTGGCGCTGCCAGCCCGCGATCAGGATCGGGGCGCCCGAGGCCCGGGCCAGGCGGCGCAGGTCGAGGAGGAACTGCAGGCCCGTGAGGTCCATGAACGAGACACGGCTCATGTCGAGGACGACCGCCGCTCCGCCGGGCAGGGTCGCGAGCACGGCCTCCAGGTCCGCCTGCGCGGTGTGGTCGATCTCGCCCACAGGACTGATCCGCACGGCGTCCGGTCCCGTGCGCTCGACGCTGATCTCGAAGAAGGAGTCCATGGCGGTTCTCCTGCCGGGAGGTCCTCGTAGCAGTGCCTGTACCTGTCATAGAACACCTCCGCCACCGTGCGCAAGCGGGTCGGGACCGGGTGTGCCGCCGCGAGGTCGGGCAGTGCGGCCTATCCTGGAACCGGCGGCTGGTAGCGCGAGCGGCCTCCCGGCCGCCGGGCCCGGCCACGGGCGCGCACCCCTCTCCGAACCACCGCGCCCGCGTGCCGGCTCAGCCCCCGGATGACGACGCGGCCGACCCGTGCGGCCGACGTGGACGACGGGAGGAACGGACCGTGCCGGAACAGGGTGAGCGCCGGATCGTGCTGGTCCGGCACGCCAAGGCGGTACCGAAGCACGTCACGGAGGACTTCGAACGCGCGCTCGCCGACCGGGGCTGCCACGACGCCCCCCGGGCGGGCAGCTGGCTGCAGCGGTCCGGCTTCGCGGTGGACCTGGCCCTGTGTTCCTCCGCCCGGCGGGCCCGCCAGACCTGGCAGCTGATGCTGCCCCGGCTGAGCGAGCCGCCTCCCACCCTCTACCAGGCCCGGCTCTACGAAGCCGAGGCGCACGATCTGCTCTCGGCCGTGGCCGAGGCCTCGGCCGAGGTGACCGGCCTGGTGCTGGTGGGCCACAACCCCGCCGTCCACGAGGTCGCCAAGAGCCTGTGCGGCGGCGGCCCGAAGCAGCTGGTGCACCGCCTCCAGAACGCCTTCCCCACCTCCGCCGTCGCCGTGCTGACCGTGGACGGCGGCTGGGAGGGCGTCGCGCCGGGCGCGGCCCGACTGGCTGCCTTCTGGGCACCGGGCGACGACTGACCGAAGCCCCCCGGCCGCCGCGGCGGCCGCCCGTCACCGCGTCGCGGGTGGCACAGTGGGTGCATGTGTGGCCGTTACGCATCCACCCGCGCCCCCGCCGACCTGGCCGGCCTCTTCGAGGCCCGCTGGGATCCGCGCGAGACCCTCGCCCCGAGCTGGAACGTCGCCCCCACCGACCCGGTCTGGGCCGTCGTCGAACGCAAGGACCGGGACACCCACGCCGTCGAGCGCAGGCTGCGCGCCGTGCGCTGGGGCCTGGTCCCCTCCTGGGCCAAGGACCCGGGCGTCGGCGCCCGGATGATCAATGCCCGCGTGGAGACCGTCCACGAGAAGCCGGCCTTCCGCCGGGCGCTCGCCAAGCGGCGGTGCCTGCTGCCCGCGGACGGCTTCTACGAGTGGCAGACCGAGCCGGCCGGCCACGACGGCAAGACCTACAAGCAGCCCTACTTCATCCGCCCCGAGGACACCTCGGTGATGGCCATGGCCGGGCTCTACGAGTTCTGGCGCGACCGCGGCGTCGCAGACGACGACGACCCGGCGGCCTGGCTGACGACGGTCACCGTCATCACCACCGAGGCCGCGGACGCGGCCGGCCGCATCCACCCCCGGATGCCCCTCGCCCTCGACCCGGCGGACTACCAGGCCTGGCTCGACCCCGCCCATCAGGACGTGAACGCCCTGCGTGCCCTGCTGCACACCCCGGCAGGCGGCCGGCTCGCCGTCCGCGCGGTGTCCACCGAGGTCAACAGCGTCCGCAACAACGGTCCCCACCTGCTGGAGGACGCCCCCGCGCGGTGAGGAAGGCGGCCGCGCGCTCCCCCCACGTACCGACCTCGGCCCGGGTCCGGGCGACGTGCGCTTCCGCGCCGGGCAGCGACCCGGCCAGGGTCCGCGCCGTCGACAGCGGATGGCCGGGATCGCCGTCCCAGGCGAGAATCAGGGCCGGCAGCCGCAGTGCGCCGAGCGCGGCCGGGGCGGGCAGGTCCGACAGGGCGAGCCCGCGCAGGACCGCGGGAAGGATCCGGGCCGGCGGCGTGGGCGGGAACCGCGGTACGCCGGCCACCACCGCCGGGCCCGGGCGCGCGGCCCGGCCGGCGAGCCAGCTGTCCACCCCCTCACGTTCGACGGTCTCGGCAGCCGCCCTGTTGGACCGGGCGTACTCCTGTCGCGTCGTCCACGCCGTGGGCGGGATCAGCAGCACCAGCGCGCGGAACCGCCCCGGTGCCCGGACCGCGGCGTGCAGCACGGTGGCGCAGCCCATCGAGGAGCCCATGGCGTCGACCGGGCCGGGGGTGTCCAGGTGGCCGAGGAGGGCGAGCAGATCCTCGGCGAGGCTCTCGTAGGTGTAGTCGGCGGCCACGGCCGCGCCGGTGGACCGCCCGTGCCCGCGGGCGTCGTACCGCACGAGGCGCCGCCCCGCCCGCAGCAGCGGCGCCCAGTCGAACAGGCCCATCCGTTCTTCGACGGCCCGGCTGGCGAAGCCGCCGTGCGCGTACACGGCGAGCGGGCCTTCGCCGCGGTCGTCGTAGGCCAGTTCGGCCCCGCGGCACTTGAAGCGGCCTTCGCGGCCGGTCGTGCTCATCGCCGGGCCCTGCGGGGGTCGCAGCCGCCCCGGGTCAGGACCGCTCGTCCTCGGGGGAGCCGAAGTTGCCGTAGCCCTTCAGCTCGTGCGCCGTGCGGCGGCTGCCGTCCGAGGGGAACGTCCGGGCTTCGGTCTCGCGGCGTTCCTCGGGACTCCCGGCGCCCGCGGGCCGGCGGGGCTGCTGGGCCGCCGTGGGCGGCTCCGGCTCGGCTGCGCGCCGTTTCATGCCCCACCACACCGCCCCGATCAGCAGGACGACGACGATCACGCCGATCACCGAGGCGAAGGCGGTTCCCGAAGCGCTCATCGCGAGCGCGGTGGCCGAATTCATCATGGAGCCGTTTCCTTTCGTCGGGCGCCGCCCCGGGGCCGCGGGCGGCTCCGGCGCGGACGTCCTCTTCTCCCACCGCGCGGCTGCCCGCAAGGGGGAGGGCGAAACGGCGCGGGCGGCGCCCTCAGTGCGGGGCGCGCCCGTTGGGGGAGAGGTGGTAGACGGCGAAGGCACGGTCGATGACCGGCATGGCGACGTTGCGCACCCGGATCCCGCCGGCCGTCATCCCGTGCTCCTTGCCGGCGTGGGCGTGGCCGTGGACGGCGAGGTCGGCGCCCGCCCCGTCGACGGCCTCGGCCAGCAGGTAGCTGCCGAGGAAGGGGTAGATCTCCCTCGGTTCCCCCGCCAGGGTGTCCTCGACGGGGGAGAAGTGCGTCAGGGCGATCCGGATGGCGCAGTCGGCGCCCCGCAGTCGGTCGAGGGACTCCCGAAGGCTGTCGGCGCTGCGGCGGGTGTACTGGACGAACGCCTTCATCTCGGGCTCGCCGAAGTCGCTGGCGCAGCGCCCTGCGAAGCCGCCGCCGAAGCCCTTGGTGCCGGCGACGCCGACTCTCGTGCCGCCGATGTCGAGGACCACGCCGTCGCCTTCCAGGACGTGGACCCCGACCCGGGCGAGCTCCTCGGCGACGGCGGCTTCCTGGTCGCTCTGGTAGTCGTGGTTGCCCAGCACCGCCGCGACCGGGACGGGCAGTCCGGCCACTTCCCGGGCGACGACGCGGGCTTCCTCGGCGGTGCCGTGCCGGGTCAGGTCCCCGGCGAGCAGCAGCAGGTCGGCATGGTTGCCGACGGTCTCGAAGGCCGGCCGCAGCGTTCCCTCGCTGCCGGGTCCGAGGTGGATGTCACCGACGGCCGCGACGCGGATCATGACAGCTCTTCCGAGTGGTCGGGCGGTGCGGCGCAGTTCACCGTCAGGTCCTGGTGCCAGGGCACGCCCGCCAGCTCCTCCCCGGCGATGCGCAGCACCTCCGTCCGGCAGTCGGCGCTGGTGACGCTGCCCGACAGGTGGGCGGTGGCCCCGTGCATCTCGATCCGTACGCCCAGCTCGGCGATGTCCTCGCGGGCCAGCCGGTCCCGCAGGTGCTGGATGCGGTACTCGATCAGCTCGGCGGTGTTCATACCGTTCATCCGGGTTGTCCCCTCACTGCGCCCTCGCTCCGCTCATGACCTTCATGCCGTTCGTGCCGTTGGAGTCGTCCGCCGCGGCCCCGCGCGCCTGCTGAGCCGTCTGCCCGGCCGCCTCCCGCTCCCGCCTCGGCGCGATGACCCGCAGCCGTTCGAGCAAGTAGAAGAACGCGTCCGCCAGGGGCGCGGCCCGGTGGTCCCGGTACATCCGGTCCCAGTCGATCTGCTCGCGCAGCATCCGGGCCATCGGCAGCAGGTCGCCGAAGTCGCAGTAGTGCTCGCAGAGCGCGGCCAGCCGGCTGTCCATGAGGTCGGTGGGGGAGAGGACCGGCATCCACACCGAGTCCACGGGCAGCACCACCGCGCGGTCCAGCAGCTCCCTGCTCACCGGACGGCGGGCCAGCTCGAAGATCAGGTCGATCTCCTCGCCGCCCGCCCGGCCCTTGACCAGCCAGTCCTCGGGCGCTCGGCGCATGGAGATGCCGCCCGCCTCCAGAGCCTTGATCACGGCCTCGGCGTCCTCGCGCATGACGCAGAAGTCCGTGTCGTGCTGGAAGCGCGGTGGCAGGCCGTGCGCGAACGCGGCCACGCTGCCGGCCAGCGCGAACGGCTGCCCCGACGCCTTGAGCAGCGCCGCCACCCGTTTGGTGGTCTCCAGGATCGCTTGCGTATGGTCGTGCGGCAGGGGCCCGTCGGTCGGCGCGGGGGCGCGCAGGTCCGCCAGCCGGGCGACGTCACCGTCGGGCCGGGCAGCACGGTTCTTCGCGGAGCGGCTCACTGCAATCACTCGTCCACTGGCTCGTTCCTGAGCGGCCGCGGGGGTGTCCGCGGCCGCGGAGGCCGGCAGTCAGTCCTCACCGCGCACGATATTCCAGCCGGGGCAGCGGCGCGCGGGCTCGTCGACGGCCACACCTCCTGTACTCCCTTGAGCGCTTTCGTGAAGAGCGGTTACCCCCTCGGCGGCGCCTCATACGTCCGCCCGTGCGGGGGGCCGCGGTCAGCGGCCGCCCCCGGGCTCCGCCATGCGGTGGTGCATCAGGGCTTTGACGCGGTCGGGCAGGACGCGGTTCGCCACGGCGCCCTGGAGTTTGGTCTTCACCGAACCCGCGACGATCTTCTGCCGGCCCTCCGTCATCGCCTGGAACCCCTGCTCCGCGACCAGCGCGGGGTTGTCCTTCTTCGCGCGCCCCACGCGGGTGTCGAGCATGTGGGCCCTGCGGAAGAAGTCGGTGGCGGTGGCGCCGGGCATCAGGGAGGTGACGGTGACGCCGGTGCCCCTCAGTTCGTCGCTCAGGGCCTGGCTGAACGACTGGAGGAAGGATTTCGACGCGTTGTACACCGCCTGGTACGGCCCGGGCATCGTCGAGGCGATCGAGGAGGTGATGAGCACCCGGCCGGCCCCACGGCCGACCATGTCCGGCAACAGCCGTTTGGCCAGGTGGACGGTGGCGGTGATGTTCAGGTCGATGATGCGGGCGTCGTCCGACAGGTCGGTGTCCAGGAAGGCACCGCCGTGTCCGACCCCCGCGTTGAGGGCGAGTGCGGCGACCGGACGGCCGAGGCCGGAGACCGCCCGGCACAGGGTCTCGACCCCGTCGTAGAGGGCGAGGTCGGCGCGTACGGCGGTGACCTCGGTGCCCTGCTCGCGCAGTTCCTCCGCCGCGAGGGCGAGGCCGCCGTCCTCGGCGGTCACGAGCAGGTCGTATCCGTGTCCGGCGCACACTCGGGCGAGTTCGAGGCCGATGCCGCTGGAAGCGCCGGTGATGACGGCAAGAGGGCGATTGGTGTCCATGTCGCTGCGGCTACCCGGCACCCGTGCCGGTACGCCCCGCCCCGCCCGTCAGTCCCGGGCGGTCACCCGGATGCTCTTGACCTCGCTGTCCGCGGCGTCCGGTACGACCATGCCCGCCTCGACGCCGGTGCGCAGGTACCGCAGGACCTCTTCCGTCAGCCGGTCCCCGGGCACCACCACGGGGATCCCGGGCGGGTACGGGGTCAGCATCTCCGCCGCGATCCGGCCCACGGCCCGGTCCAGCGGGACCTGCTCGGCCGGGCCGAAGAATGCGTCGCGGGGCAGCGCGGCGGACTCCAGCCGCAGCCCGGCCGGGTCCGGGACCTCCACCCGGCGGGCCGGGCGCAGCTCGGCGGCGTGCGCGGCCAGGTCCCGCAACGCCTCCAGCAGCCGGTCGGCGGTGTCCGGCCCGTCGGCGTGCGTCAGCTGGGCGCTGATGCGGCGGTGGTCGGACAGGTGCAGGTTGATCTGCCGGTGCTCGCGCAGCCAGTCGGCCGCCCGGTACCCCGTCGTCCCGAGCCCGGTGATGTCGATGATGATCTGGAGGGGGTCCAGGTCGAAGGCCCGGCCAGGGCCGCAGAAGTCCTCCCGGCCGTGCACGTGCATGCCGTCGATCTCCGCGATCCGCTTGCGGACGGACTCCGCCAGCGCCAGCGCGTCGTCGTAGAGGGCCCGGCCGTGCTCGACCATCTGCCGGCGCCAGCCGTCGAGGGCGGCGTAGATCAGGACCGAGGGACTCGTGGTTCCCAGCAGGTCCTCGCGGCTCTTCAGCACCTCCGGCTTCACGAGGTCGCCCTGGAGGTGGAAGACGGAGCCCTGCTCCAGCCCTGATCCCATCTTGTGCACGGAGGTGACGCACACGTCGGCACCGGCGTCCATCGCCCAGGTCGGCAGGTCGGGATGGAACGGCAGGTGCGCGCCCCACGCCTCGTCCACGATCAGCGGTTTTCCGTGCTCGTGGCAGATCCTCGCGATCGCAGCGAGGTCGGTGGACGTCCCGTACGGCGTGGGACCGGTCACCAGGGCGCCCTTGACGTCCGGATGCGCGGCGAAGGCGTCGGCGAACGCCTGCGCGGACGGCGGATGGGCGAGGTGGCGTTCCGGGTCCCAGCTCGGCTCCACCCACACCGGCCGGATGCCGGAGAGGATGAGCCCGGACACCACGGACTTGTGGGCGTCCCGGCCCACCAGCAGTTCCTCGTGCGGCCCGGCCACCGACAGCATGGCCGACTTGACCGACAGCGAGCTGCCGCAGGTGGAGAAGAAGGCGTGCTCCGCCCCGACGGCGTCCGCCATGAGCTCCTGAGCCCGCTCCAGCACCCCGTGCGAGGACGTGCGGTCGTCGAGCCCGCTGGTCGCGAGGACGTCGGAGTGGAACACCGCGTCCCCCAGCACCGCGCGGACCCGTGGATCCGCGCCGCGCGCCTGTTTGTGCCCGGGGGGCGTGAAGGGGGTCTGGCCACTGGCGTGGTACGCCGCGAGTGCGTCGAGAACGGGGGCTTCTGACTGGTCCATGCGCCGCGCCTGCCCGACCGTCACGGCGCGAAACGACGAGCGGGGTCCGGACCACCCGGACGGGGGATGGACGTGGAGCCGCCCGGACCCCGCAGCCGCGGGTCAGTCCAGGCGGATCGCGAGCACGCAGGCGTCGTCCTCGTGGTAGTCGGCGGGATCGGCGGACATCACCCGGTCGAGCGTTTCCCGCACGCCCAGCCCGGCGCAGGACTCCAGCACCTTGCGCAGGGTGTCGATGCCGTACGTGATGTCCTGGCCGCGCCGCTCCACCATGCCGTCGGTGTACAGCAGCAGCAGGTCCCCGGGGTACAGCTGGACGGTCGCGGTGGCGTACTCGTGCCCCGGCAGCAGGCCGAACAGCGGCCCCCGGTGCTCCGTGTCGAGCGCCGTGGCCGTGTCCCCGCGCAGCAGCAGCGGAGCGGGGTGCCCGGCGCACGCCCACCGCAGCTCCCGCCCGGCGTCGATGTGGCCGATGATCCCCGTGGCGGTCTCGGCCGCCGGGTCGGAGCACACCAGCTCGTTGAGCCAGGTGGTCAGCTGACCGGCGTGGGTGCCGGGGGAGTGCGCCAGGCCCGCGAGGGCGTGCCGCTGCTGCGCCATGCGGGCCACCGCGTCCAGCCCGTGGCCGCAGGCGTCCCCGATGGCCAGCAGGATCCGGCCGTCGGGCAGCAGGCGGCTCTTGTACCAGTCTCCGCCGACCGAGGCGTCCTCCTCCGCCGGCAGGTACGCGGCCGCCACCGAGATGCCGAGGGCCTCCAGCTCGGCGGAGTGCGTGGGCAGCAGGGCCTCCCTGAGTGCCGACGCCACCCGGTGCTCGGCCGCCGCCTCTTCGCGCAGCCGTTCCGTCTGGCGGCGGGTCGCCGCCAGCCGCTGCCGGCTGCGTACCTGGGCCGTGAGGTCGCGGGCGATCAGCCGCAGCAGCCACGGCAGCCCGTCCGTCGCGATGACCGGGTGTCCCACCAGGGTGAGGGTGCGGACCTCGCCGAGGACGGTGAACCGGACCTCGGCGCCGGGCGGCTCCTCCCCGTCGAGCAGGGCCGTCATCAGCTTCGCGAAGCGCGGGATGTCCTCCGGCAGCACCGCGTCGCACAGCTCGGTCAGCGACAGCGGCCGGGCCGGATCCGTGCGGAAGATCGAAGCCAGTCCCTCGGACCAGATGACGGCTCCCGACAGCAGGTCCCAGGTGCCCCACCCCATGGAGGCGATGTACTGGGCGTCGAGCGACATCATCTCCGTCCGGTTCAGGGCCGGACGCCAGGTCGCCAGCACCCTGTCCCCACAGGAGGCGGCGTCGTAGAGCAGTTTGGTGCGGTGCAGGCCGTCCCGGTGCTGCTCGGTGTAGTCCACGGCGTACGAGTGGACGGCACGCCCGGTGTCCAGCACCTCGCTCAGGACGCCCACCAGGCCGCCCGCCGCCGCGCCGGGCTGCACCTCCAGCAGCTGCCGGCCGACCTGGGTGTCGGGCGTGTCGAGCCACTGCGCGGAGCGGACGTGGTTGCCCGCGCGGACCCTGAAGTCGACGACCCGGCCCCCCTCGTCCCGGACGGGGGCCAGTAGCGCCGCCGAGACCGGGATGGCGGGCAGTGCCGCGCAGACGCACCCCCAGGGATCGTGGCCGCCCGGCCCGGCGGAATCGTCGGAGCAGGAGTGCGAGGCCCCCTCGCCCCCGCCGCACGGGCAGCCGGCCGGGGCCCCTTCGGTCGCCGGTGCCCGGTCGTCCTCGCGCACCCCCGCTTCCCGGCGCGCGGCGGCGCGCAATGCCGCCACCTCGCGCGCGATGAGCAGTTTGAGGGAGGCGGGATCCTGCGGGACGGCCGGGCTCATCCGGATCCACCGCCAGGCCGGCCGGCCGTGCCGGGCCGGCCCTTCGGGGAGTTGCGCACGACGCGCCTCCTTCGATCGGGGTCAGGGCTGCGAACGAGCGCCTGCCCGCCCGGTCGGCCGTCCACCCCTCTTACCGGCACATTGGGGCCGTCCGGCCCAGCGTTCCGGGACGTTGGTCCGGTGTCCGCTCATCCTTGGGGGCCGTCGGCCCGCAGTTCCCGCAGGGCGGGAAGCAGGGTCGAGCGCGCCCAGTCCAGGAACGGCTCCTGGTGCTGGCCGCCGACCTGGACGAGCGCCACTTCCGTGAAGCCGGCCTCCACGAAGGGACGCACGGCGTCCACGAAGACGTCCACGTCGTCGCCGCACGGCACGGACTCCGCGATGTCCTCGGGGCGCACGTGCTGGGCGGCCTGGTCGAAGGCGGCCGGCCCGGGCAGCTCCGCGTTGACCTTCCAGCCGCCCGCCGACCAGCGGAACTGCTCGTGAGCCCGCTTGACGGCCGCGTCCCGGTCCGGGTCGTAGCACACGGGCAGCTGGCCGACGCGCGGCTTTCCGGCGCCGCCGGCCCGGTCGAAGGACTCCAGCAGGTCCCGTTCCGGCTCGATGGCGATCACCAGGTCGGCGAGCCGCCCCGCGAGGTCGCAGGACTTGGCTCCGGAGACGGCGATGCCGATGGGCGGCGGCTCGGACGGCAGGTCCCACAGCCGGGCGTTCTCCACGTCGAAGTACTGGCCGTGATGGTTCACCGAGCGGCCTTCGAAGAGGCCCCGGATGATCTCGACGGCCTCCTCCAGCATCTCCAGCCGGACATGCGCCGCGGGCCAGCCCGGTCCGACCACGTGCTCGTTCAGGTTCTCGCCCGAACCGAGGCCCAGCCGGAACCGGCCGCCGGACAGCAGCTGCATGGTCGCGGCCTTCTGGGCGACGACCGCGGGGTGGTACCGCATGGTCGGACAGGTCACGTACGTCATCAGCGGGATCCGCGAAGTGGCCTGGGCCGCCGCGCCCAGGACGCTCCACGCGTACGGGGAGTGCCCCTGCTCCTCCAGCCAGGGGAAGTAGTGGTCCGAGGTCACGGAGAAGTCGAAACCCGCCCGCTCCGCACCGACCACGTGCTCGACCAGCTCCCGGGGGCCGGCCTGCTCGGTCATCATCGTGTATCCGATTCGCACCATGGGCCGCGTCTTACCGGTCTGCCCCGGCGCGAAACCTGACCGTCGGCCGGATGGGGGAGTCCGCCGGGGGCGTGGGGCGCGCTCCGGCGTGAGAGGGGCCAGGCTGGGCAGTCGAAGGGATATTCCCTCCTCAAACGGACGACAAGGGAGTTCGTCGTGGCCCACGCAACCGACCCGCCCTCCCCCCAGCCGGCGCAGGGGGGTGATCCCGGACCCACGGCGCGCGCGCACGGGGCAGCGGCCGCCCGCTCCCGCGTGGCCCTGCGCGTCAACGGGGCCCACCACGAACTCGACCTGGACCACCGCGTCACGCTCCTGGACGCCCTGCGCGAGCACCTGGACCTGACCGGCGCCAAGAAGGGCTGCGACCACGGGCAGTGCGGCGCCTGCACCGTCCTGGTGGACGGCCGGCGGGCCAACAGCTGCCTGCTCCTCGCCGTCGCCCTGGACGGTTGCGATATCACCACCGTGGAAGGCCTCGCCGGACCCGGCGGCGCCCTCCACCCGCTCCAGCGCGCCTTCATCGAACACGACGCGTTCCAGTGCGGCTACTGCACTTCCGGCCAGCTCTGCTCCGCCGTGGGCGCGCTCCGCGAAGCCGCCGCCGGACACCCCTCGCACGTCACCCCCGCCCCGACCGCCGTCCCGGCCGGACCCGCCGCGCTGACCGACGAGGAGATCAGGGAACGGCTCAGCGGGAACCTGTGCCGCTGCGGCGCCTACCCCGCGATCGTCCGGGCCGTCGCCGACGCGGGCGCGGACGCCGCGGCCGCCCGGACCGGTACGGACGTGATCGCGTGAAGCCCTTCGGCTACGTACGCGCCACCAGCCTCCGAGAGGCCGCCGACGCCTACGCCGCCCACCCCGGCTCCCGCTACCTCGGCGGCGGCACCAACCTGGTGGACCTGATGAAACTGGGCGTCGAGACCCCCGCCACCCTCATCGACATCACCCGGCTCCCCTTGGCGGAGACCACCGAACTCCCGGGCGGTGGCCTGCGCGTCGGCGCCCTGGTCAGCAACAGCGACCTGGCCGCCGACCCACGCGTGCGCACCCGCTACCCGCTCCTCAGCCAGGCGCTGCTCGCCGGGGCCTCGGGCCAACTGCGCAACTTCGCCACCACCGGCGGCAACCTGCTCCAGCGCACCCGATGCGGCTACTTCCAGGACCCCACCAAGCCCTGCAACAAGCGCGAACCCGGCAGCGGCTGCGGGGCCCGTGACGGGATCCACCGCGACCACGCGGTACTCGGACACTCCGAGCAGTGCATCGCCACCCACCCCTCCGACATGGCAGTGGCGCTGGCCGCGCTGGACGCGGAAGTCGAGCTCTACGACCCGGCGGGCGGCACCCGTACCGTCGCGGCTTGCGAATTCCACCGGCTGCCGGGGGACCGCCCCGAGCAGGACACCGTCATCCGTCCGGGGGAGATCATCACGGCGGTGCTGCTGCCCGCGCCGGCGCCGGGCAGCGTCTCGCTCTACCGCAAGGCCCGCGAGCGCGCCTCGTACGCCTTCGCCCTCGCCTCGGTCGCGGTCGTCCTCGAGCTCGACGACGGCCGCGTCCGCCGGATCGCCCTCGCCTTCGGCGGCCTCGCCCACCGTCCCTGGCGGGCGACGACGGCGGAAGCCCGGCTGGCCGGTGCCACGCCGCACCCCGACACCGTCCGGGCGGCCGTCGACGCGGAACTCGCGCAGGCCCGGCCCCTGCGCGACAACGCGTACAAGATCCCGCTCGCGCGCAACCTCGCCTGCGACGCCATCGCCGCGCTGGCCGGCCCGCATACCGGTTCCCCCGCCACGCCGTAGCCGGCGCCACCGACCAGGAACAGGACCACGATGAGCCCGACCTCCGCCACCCTCGACACCACCGCCCCCGCGGGCACCGCCCTCGGCACCCCCGTCCCGCGGCGCGAAGGCCGGGAGAAGGTGACCGGCGCCGCCCGCTACGCCGCCGAACACCACCTGCCCCGGCGGGCCTACGCCTGGCCGGTGCCCGCGACCGTCGCCCGCGGCCGGATCACCGCCGTCGACACCGCCGCCGCCCTGGCCCTGCCCGGAGTGCTGGGCGTGCTGACCCCGTACGACGCCCCGCGCCTGGGCCCCTCCGACGACCCCACCCTGCAACTGCTCCAGGACCTGCGGGTTCCGCACCGCGGCTGGTACGTGGCGCTGGCCATCGCCGACACCCTGGAGGAGGCCCGGGCCGCCGCCGAGGCGGTGCGCGTCAGCTACGACGCCGAGCCGTACGACGTCACCCTGCGCGAAGGCCACCCCGGCCTGTACACCCCGGAGGAGGTCAACGGCGGCTACCCCGCGCACCGGGAACAGGGCGACCCCGACGCGGCGTTCGCCGCCGCGCCCGTACGCGTCGACGCCGTCTACTCCGTGCCGCCGCTGCACAACCACGCCATGGAGCCGCACGCCGCCACCGCCGACTGGGACGCCGAACGCGGCCACCTCACCGTCTACGACTCCTGTCAGGGCACCACGGTGGTGCGAACCGTGCTGGCCGGGCTGTTCCACCTGCCGCAGGACCGGATCACCGTCCTGTCCGAGCACGTGGGCGGCGGGTTCGGCTCCAAGGGCACACCGCGCCCCCACGTCGTCCTCGCCGTCATGGCCACCCGGCACTGCGGACGCCCCGTCACGCTCGCCCTGCCCCGGCAGCACATGGCCGCCACCGTCGGCCACCGGGCGCCGACCCTGCACCGCCTCCGGCTCGGCGCCCGCCCCGACGGCACCCTCACCGCCCTGAGCCACGAGGTCACCACGTACACCTCACAGGTGCGCGAGTTCGTCGAGCAGGCCGCCGTGCCCTCCCGGGTGATGTACGCCTGCCAGGACAGCCGCACCACCCACCGGGTCACCGCGCTCGACGTGCCCACGCCCTCCTGGATGCGGGCCCCCGGCGAGACCCCCGGCATGTACGCCCTGGAGTCGGCCATGGACGAACTGGCCGACGCCCTGGGCATGGACCCGGTCGAGTTGCGCGTGCGCAACGACCCGGCCACCGAGCCCGACAGCGGCCGCCCGTTCAGCAGCCGCCACCTCGTCGAGTGCCTGCGCGAGGGTGCGCGCCGGTTCGGCTGGCCCGGCCGCCGGGCGCCCCGCCGGGAAGGGCCGCTGCTGATCGGAACCGGGGTGGCGGCCGCCACCTATCCCGTGTACATCGCGCCCGCGGGGGCCCGGGCGCACGCCCGCCCGGACGGGAGCTACCTGGTCGAGGTCAACGCCACCGACATCGGCACCGGCGCCCGTACCGTCCTCTCCCAGATCGCCGCCGACGCCCTGCACGTCCCGCTCGACGCCGTCGCGCTGGCCATCGGGAACAGCGGCCTGCCCGCCGGCCCCGTCGCCGGCGGCTCCACCGGCACGGCGTCCTGGGGCTGGGCGGTGCACGACGCGTGTACGGCCCTGACCGACCGGCTGGCCCGCCACGAGGGACCGCTGCCCGCCCCGGGGCTCTCCGCCTCCGCCGACACCACCCAGTCGGCGAAGCAGAAGTCGCCTTACGCGCGTCACGCGTTCGGGGCGCACTTCGCCGAGGTACAGGCGGACACCGTCACGGGCGAGGTACGCGTCCGCCGGCTGCTCGGGGTCTTCGCCGCCGGCCGCATCCTCAACCCGCAGACCGCCCGCTCCCAGCTCATCGGCGGGATGGTGATGGGGCTGGGCATGGCGTTGACCGAACACAGCGGCCACGACCCGGCGTTCGGCGACTTCGCGGAGCGCGACCTGGCCTCCTACCACGTACCGGCGAACGCCGACGTCCCCGCCATCGAGGCCCACTGGATCGACGAGCACGACAAACACCTCAATCCGATGGGCAGCAAGGGCATCGGCGAGATCGGCATCGTGGGCGCCGCCGCGGCGATCGGGAACGCGGTGAGCCAGGCCACCGGCCGGCGGCTGCGGGAGCTGCCCCTGACCCCGGACCGGGTCCTGGCCGCCATCGAGGGCGAGCCCGGGTGACGGCAGGACCGCGCGGGACGTACGCCGGACGCGCGCCGGCCGTGGCGGACCGGGGTCCGCCACGGCCGGGGAGCCGCGTCCGCGCGGTGCGTCAGTCGGTGGACAGTGCCTGGAGCAGGTCACCGACGGCCGGGTCCGGCAGCGCCTGGGCCACATCGGCCTGCGCGACCATCCCGACCAGGCGGTGCCCGTCGATCACGGGCAGCCGGCGGACCTTGTGCTCCCGCATCGTGCGCAGGATCTCCTGCGCGTCGTCGTCGGCGCCGATCGTCACGGCCTCGCCCTGGGCGAGCTCCCCGGCCTTGGTGTCGGCGGGGTCCTTGCCCTGGCCCAGCACCTTCACCACGATGTCGCGGTCGGTGAGCATTCCCTTCAGCCTGTCGTCGTTGCCGCAGATCGGCAGGGCGCCCACCCCGAGGTCGGTCATCTTGCGTGCGGCCTCGAGGACGCTCTCGTCCTCTCCGATGCAGTCGGCGCCTTCGGTCATGATCTCGCGTGCGGTGGTCATGGACGTGTCCTCTCCGCTGTCTTGCCTTCCTGTTGCCCCCGCGCCTTCCCACGCCGGGCCCGCGGTAACGCCCGGTTTTGAGATCGTCCGGCACATTGGCGCGCGCTCCGGGGGCAGGCCGTATCGAGACCCCCTCCACCGTCAGACGAGAAAGGGCACCCCCATGACCAGTCCCCTCGGAGCCGGTGCGCGCCGGCCCGCGACCGCCGTCGTCACCGGAGCCGATTCCGGGATCGGCCGGGCGACCGCCGTCCGGCTCGCGGCCGCCGGGCTGGACGTCGGCATCACCTGGCACACCGACGAAGCCGGTGCGCGGGCCACGGCGGCCGAGGTGCGCGAGCACGGCCGGAAAGCGGTCGTCGCCCGGCTAGACCTCACCGAACTGCCCGGCGCGGCCGACGCGGTCGACGCCCTCGCCGACGAACTCGGCCGGATCGACGTGCTGGTCAACAACGCCGGCACCGGCACCGCCGAGCCGTTCCTCGACATCGGTCTCGACCGGCTGCGCCACGTCCTGGACGTGGACCTCGTCGGACCGTTCCTGTGCTCCCAGCGCGCCGCGCGCCGCATGATCGCCCAGGGCGACGGCGGGCGGATCGTCAACGTCACCTCGGTGCACGAGCACCAGCCGCGCGTCGGCGCCGGCCCGTACTGTGCGGCCAAGGGCGGCCTCGGGCTGCTCACCCAGGTGATGGCGCTGGAGCTCGCCGAGCACGGGATCACCGTCAACTCCGTCGCACCGGGGGAGATCGCGACGCCGATGACCGGCCAGGAGGACGAGGACGTCCGGCGCGAGCACCGGCCGGGCGTACCGCTGGGCCGGCCCGGGGACGCCCGCGAGGTCGCCGCGGTCATCGCCTTCCTCGCCGGCGAGGACGCCTCGTACGTCACCGGCGCCTCGTGGGCCGTGGACGGCGGCATGCTCCGCATGGGCCCCATGGCGGGCTCGCACCTGACGGACGACCGCTGGCGGACCCCCTGACCGGTCCGCCCGGGCGGCCCCCGCCCGCACCGTTCGCGGGCCGCCTGGGGCGGCGGACGCCGCGAGGTTTCACCGCCCCCCGATGGGCAGACGCCGGACATGCACGCACACAACCCCGATCCCGATCCGAAGAACACCCCCGGACTCGAACCGGGCGGCGGAGTACCGCCCGGCGAGACCCCGCCGGCAGAAGGCAGCACCAGCTCCGGCGCGGGGCCCTACCGGCCGCTCAAGCCCGGCTGGGGCAACGGCCCGCTGGTGGCGATCTGCGTCGTCGCCGTCCTCTGCGCGGGCTTCTTCCTGGCCTACGCGATAGTCCTCGCCACGCGGTGAGCGAGCCGCCCACCGTCCCGGCACCCGCCCCTCTGGAGCTTCCTACGAGGTAGCAACCCCTGATCGCGGGGGCGGGTCCGCTCCGGGGCCCGCGCCGTGCCATGCTCAAAGGGTGCAGGCCGAATCCGCTCTCCCAGACGACGGCGCGGTACCCGAGGTGGTCGCGTCGGCGGTCTCCGACGACGGCGCGGCCCCGGAGGTGCTGGCGCTGGCCAAGGTCGTGGCAAGGCTCCGCACGGAGGTCGCGAGCCTCGAAGCGCTGGCGTCCACCGCGGCCGTGCTGGAGCGGGCCAAGGGCGTCCTGATGGCCCGCTCGGGCGTCTCGGCCGAGCACGCCTACGAGGCGCTGGTGGCCGCGGCCGAGGCGCAGGGCCGAACGTTGATGGAGCAGTGCTGGACCGTCCTGGGCCAGAGTGGGTCCCAGGCCGCCCCCGAGCCCGCCGCCCGGCGCATCGTCCTGGCCTCCAAGGGAGCGGAACAGGGCGGATCCGTGTTCAGCTCCGGCCGCTACCTCGTCCGCGCCGACGGTGCCCGCGCCAGCGCCGCCACCGCCGAGGGGCCGGCCGACCCCCGCCGGCTGCTCGCCGGGCTGGCCGGCCGGCTGACGGAGGCACGCACAGCCGACGACGTCGCCGATTTCCTGCGCGACGCCCTGGCCGACGGGTTCGGGGTCGACGGCGTGATGATCTATTCGATGGCCGAGGCCGGCCGGCTCGAGCTGACCGGCCATGCGGGCATCGACCCGACCGTGGTCGGCCAGTGGCGCGACATCCCGCCGCTCGCGAACATCGCCGCGCTGGACGCGATGACCGGCGAGCGGCCCGTCTGGCTGGAGGACGCGGCAGCCGCGGCCCAGCACTACCAGCTCATCGGCGGAAACCCGCAGCGGTGGCCCTCGCGCGCCTGGATCCCGGTACCGGGCGCCGACGGCACGGCAGACCTCGCCGTCGGCTTCCTCCGGGGCCTGCGCGGACCCTTCGACGAGAACACGCGGACCGTACTGTGTGAAGCCGCGGCGCTGTGCTCCGGACCACTGCGCGCCGTCCGGAGCCCGCTCACCGTCCCCCTGGACCAGGAGGTGAGTGCCGTCCAGGCCGTTTTCGAGGCCCTGCCCGGCACCGCCATCCTGCTCTCGCCCCTGCGTGCGCCGACCGGCGAGGTCGAGGACTACCGGATCGAGGCGGCCGCGCCCGACTCGGTGGACGTCGCGGGCCGCCGGGGCAAGGAACTCATCGGCCGGCGCGTCCTGGAGACCTACCCCACCGTGGCCGGCACCGCCTTGTGGCAGGGTTACCTCGACGCCCTGACCACCGGGACGACGTACGTGGGGGAGCCGTTCTCCTACCAGGAAGTCGTGGCCGGCGTCCCCGAGCAGTCCACGTACTCCGTACGGGCGACCCGGCTGGGCGGCCGGCTCGTCGTCACCTGGATCCGGCACGACGTCACGAGGCGCGAGGCGCGACGGCTGGCCGCCATGCAGCGCCTGGGCAACCTCGGCTGGGCCGACTGGAACCTGATCACGAACACCATCAACTGGTCCGAGCACGTCTACGCCATCTTCCGCCGCGACCCGGAGCTGGGTCCCATGACGCTGGAGGAACTGCCCGAACACCTGCTGCCCGACGACCTGCCCGCGCTGGCCGCCGACGTCGAGCGGCTGCTGCGCGACGGGGTCGCCATCGACCGGCAGTTCCGCGTGGTCGTCGCGGACGGCCTGCGGCACCTGCGCATCGTCGCCGAAGCCGAAACGGACGCGGAGGGCACTCCGGTGGAGGTGCACGGCTTCTTCCAGGACCTCACCGCGCAGCGCGACGCCGAAGTGGCCCTGCGCGAGAGCGAACGGGCCGTGCTCGTCCAGCGGGGCATGCTCCAGGCCGAACGCACCCTCGCCGCACGCCTCCAGCACGCCCTGCTGCCGACGCCCGAGCGGTCGATGGAACTCGCCGGCCTGCGCGTCGACGTGGCCTACCTGCCCTCCGACAGCGGGGTGAACGTCGGCGGCGACTGGTACAGCGCCATAGAGCTCCCCGACCACAGCGCCCTGTTCGTCGTCGGTGACGTCGCCGGACACGGACTGGACGCGGTCGGCACCATGGCCCAGCTCAGGTTCACGGCCAAGGGCATGATCGTGACCGGCTCGGCGCTCGCCGACGCCCTGACCCGGCTCAACACCCTCCTGATCCACACGTCCCCGGACGGCTTCGGCACCTCGGCCACCGCCACCATGATCATGGCCCGCTACTGGCCGCAGGAGCAACGGCTGGCCTGGGTGCGCGCCGGACACCTGCCGCCGCTGCTGGTGCGCGACGGCCGCGCCGAGTACCTGCCGCTGCCCGAAGGCGGCCTCCTCGGCGCCGGATTCGCGTGCGCCTACGAGGAGGTCACGCTCCGCCTGGAGCCCGGCGACCACCTGCTGCTCTACACCGACGGGCTCATCGAGGTGCCGGGGGAGAGCATCGACCGGGGGCTCGACCGGCTCGCGCGGGCCGCGGTCGACACGGTGGCCGGGGAGCGGCCCGAACCGCTGGCCCGGCTGCTGGCGGCGTTGCGACCGGGCCGGCGCGACGACGTCTGCGTCCTGGACATCCACCTGCCCGCCGGCCGCCCCTCGGCGCAGGGCGGCTGACGGGCAGTCGGGTCAGCGGGCGGGGGCCCTCCTCACGCCGAGGCGGGGAAGCGGTCCCAGACGCGGTGGGTGCCCAGCAGCCCGATGACCCCTGAGAGCGCCGCCGGACCGTTCTTGGCGTTGACCAGGCCGGGCGCGCCGGCCGGCAGGCCGGCCTCCTGCCAGACCGACTCGGCCCCGTCCCAGCCGGCGATCGCCTTCGCGTGCCGGAAGGCCTCCGAGACGAGCAGGAGCACCCGGGGGTCGGTGCCCGCGGCGGCCGCGGCGGCGGATTTGCGCCCGGTCTTCTTGGCCCCGGCCTTCGCGTCGCGCGGGCCCTTCGCGTCCGCGCCCGGCGCCGGCGCGCCCGCCACCAGCAGGGCGTCGAACTCGACGGAGCGGGCGTTGGCGAAGGTGCGCTGTACGGGGAGGGCGTTCTTGCCGGTTCCGAGGGCACCGGCGGTCGGGGCGATGACCAGAGGGACCATGCCGGCGTCGAGGACGGCCTGCCGCAGACCGCTGAGCGCCTTCACATCGCTGTCGGCTCCGGCGACGATGCCGATGACCCGCCCGTCGAGCGGCCAGGTCTGCCCGATCTGCGAGAGCGCGGGACTCGGCTTCGGCTTGGCCAGCGGCTCCGTGGCGGCCGGGGCCGGCAGCCCCAGGCCGGCCGCGACCTGCTCGCACAGGTCCGTGTCGATGTTGGCGAGCACCGCCAGCGCGCGCTGCCTGATGGTGGGCTCGTAGCACTTGCTCAGCTCGAACGTGTAGGCCGAGATGATGTGTTCCCGCTCCACCGGCGTCATGCTGAGCCAGAACAGCCGGGGCTGGCGGAAGTGGTCCGCGAACGACTCGGGCGCCTCGCGGACCTTGCGCGCCGCCGGCGTTTCGACCGGCACCTCGATGTAGGCGCCGGTGTCGGCTCCGGCGAGGAACGGGCAGCCCCCGTCCAGGGAGTTGGGCCGGTACGGCGCCGTCCCGGAGTGCACGGCCGTCTGGTGCATGCCGTCGCGCAGCATGTCGTTGACCGGGGCGTGCGGGCGGTTGACCGGGATCTGGCCGAAGTTGGGGCCGCCGAGCCTGCTGATCTGCGTGTCGAGGTAGGAGAAGAGCCGTCCCGCCAGCAGCGGGTCGTTGGTGACGTCGATCCCGGGCACCAGGTGACCGGGGTGGAAGGCGACCTGCTCCGTCTCGGCGAAGAAGTTCGACGGGTTCCGGTTGAGCGTCATGATGCCGATCGGCTGGACCGGCGCCAGTTCCTCCGGCACGATCTTCGTCGGGTCGAGCAGGTCGATCCCCTCGAACATCTGGTCAGGGGTGTCGGGGAAGGTCTGGACGCCCAGTTCCCACTGCGGGTAGGCGCCGGACTCGATGGCGTCGGCGAGGTCGCGCCGGTGGAAGTCGGGGTCGATGCCGTTGGTGATCTGGGCTTCCTCCCAGACCAGGGAGTGCACGCCCAGCTTCGGCTTCCAGTGGAACTTCACCAGGGTGGTGGCACCCTTGGCGTTGACCAGCCGGAAGGTGTGGACCCCGAACCCCTCCATCATCCGGTAGGAGCGGGGGATACCGCGGTCCGACATGTTCCACAGGGTGTGGTGGGTCGCCTCGGTGTGCAGGGACACGAAGTCCCAGAAGGTGTCGTGCGCGCTCTGCGCCTGCGGGATCTCCCGGTCGGGGTGCGGCTTCCCGGCGTGGATGATGTCCGGGAACTTGACCGCGTCCTGGATGAAGAAGACCGGGATGTTGTTGCCGACAAGGTCGAAGGTGCCCTCGCCGGTGTAGAACTTCGTCGCGAAGCCCCGGGTGTCGCGGACGGTGTCGGCGGATCCGCGCGAGCCCAGCACGGTGGAGAAGCGTACGAAGACCTCGGTCTCGGCGCCCTTCGCCAGGAAGGCCGCCTTGGTGATCCGCGCCGCCGTGCCGTAGGCCTGGAACACGCCGTGCGCGGCCGCGCCGCGGGCGTGGACCACGCGCTCGGGGATGCGCTCGTGGTCGAAGTGGGTGATCTTCTCGCGCAGGTGGTGGTCCTGGAGCAGGACCGGTCCGCGCGGTCCGGCCTTGAGCGAGTGGTCCGTGTCGTAGAGGCGGGCGCCCTGTGCGGTCGTCAGGTACGGACCGCTCTGGGCCACCGCCTCCCGGGGGACGCCGGTCGGCCGCCCGGTCGGGGTGAAGGTGTCCGGACCGCTCTGGTCCGCCTTGGGCGGCAGCGGGTCACGGGGCTTGACCGGCTCGTTGAACGCCGGGGGTTCGGGCGCCGGCCGGCCGGGGACGCCGTTCGCCACCGCGGGGGTGGCGGCCGGCTCGACCGGAGGAGTCCTCGGGGCGCTCTTCTTCGCCGGGACCGCCTTCTTCGCCTTCTTCTGAACCATTGCGGATTGCCTTCCGGTCCGGTGGGTCTTCCGATGGGACGGGTTCTGCGTGCGGGTCTGGACGCCGCCCGCTCACGCGGTGGTGGGCTGTGGGCCGGGAGCCTCGTACCAGGCCCGGCGTTCCCGCGGCTGGACGGGGACGCTCGCACCTCCGCCGGCGCGGACGGCCCCGACGACGCGGTCGTGCAGCAGCCGGCTCTGGTATCCCGACGGGCACGGAGCGGGGCTGCCGGCCACCGTGAACCAGCGCGCCGCGCCGCTGCGCCGGACGGTGACCTGGGCGTGCCCGTCGGTCCAGCTCGTCCGCACGTCCACGGTTCCCGTCACGTCGCCCGCCTCCCGCGTCGCGACACCGCCCGGCCCTGCGGCGACCGAGCGCGTCGTCCACGTTGCCCATCCCATGGTGCTGCCCTTCCTGGGTGCGTTCCGGCGCGGCGAGGGGCGCCACCGATCGGCGGCTACCCCCTGCCGGGAAAGGCATGCGCCGGTCCTTATGCGCCGGTATCAGTGGATTGCTTAGGCGGGTGGGAAGCGGGTAGCGGCGCAGCGTGGCAGTTTCACGGACGACACACGGGAGGAGGGCGGCCGGGCCCCGCCGGGCGGCCGCCGCCGCGATGGCGGCCGTCGTCGCCCTCGTCACGGGCCTGCTGAGCGGTTGTGGCACGGCCGGGGTGCGCGCGGACGACGCGCGGGCGGCCGCCACGGCCTTCGAACAGGCGTTGGGCGCGAAGGACTTCGCGGGCGTCTGCGCCCGTCTGGCGCCCCAGACCCGCGAAGAGGTGGCGGACTCCGGGAGCGGGGGCGGCGGCTGCGCGGACGCGGTCGCAGGCCTCGGCCTGCCCGCGACGGGCACCCCGGTGCGCGTGACGGTGTACGGCCGCCAGGCGCAGGTCGCCGGCCCGGGCGACACCCTGTTCCTGTCCCAGTTCGACCACGGCTGGAAGGTCGTGGCCGCGGGCTGCGAACCCCGGCAGGGACAGCCGTACCAGTGCACGGTGAAGGGCGGATGAGGACGATGCGCACCCTGTTCGTGCTGTGCCTGCTCATCGTGGTGGGCGGAGTCGTGTACTTCAGCGCCCTGGGTCTGATGCACCGATGACCTCGCTTGACCGTGTTCCGCTGAGGGATGGAGGAGTCGTGGGCGTACGCCGCTTCGTCCGGAACAATTCGCTGACGCTGGCGTTCGGAGTCGCGTTCCTGCTGGCGCTCGCCGGCCAGGCCCTCGCGGGCTGGACCGACTTCGACAACCGGCTCGCCGCCGAGGGCCTCCAGGGCGTCGGGTTCCGCGCCTACCTGGCGTCCTCGGACTTCGCGGTCGACGTCGCGGAGAACTGGCAGTCCGAATACCTCCAGTTCTTCCTCTTCGTCTTCGCCACCGTGTGGCTGGTGCAGCGCGGCTCACCGGAGTCGAAGGAACTGCACAAAGCCGGCACGGAATCGGATGCGGAGCAGAAGACGGGCCGGCACGCCACCGAGGCGTCGCCGAGCTGGGCCGGGTCGCCGGGATGGCGCGGCGGCGTGTACTCGCGCTCGCTGGGCATCGTCATGGCCCTGCTCTTCCTGCTCTCCTGGCTCGCCCAGTCGATCGCCGGCACCGCCGCCTACGACGAGGAGCAGCTGCGCGGCCTCCAGGACCCCATCGCCTGGCACCAGTACCTGACCTCGGCGGACTTCTGGTCGCGGACCCTGCAGAACTGGCAGTCGGAGTTCCTGGCCGTGGCCTCCATGGCCGTCCTCTCCATCTACCTGCGCCAGCGCGGATCCCCCGAGTCCAAGCCCGTCGGCGCCTCGCACGACGCCACCGGTGTGGAGGGCTGAGCCGGCGCTCACCGGGCGGTCACGGCCACGACGGTTCCTTGCGCGGCACCACCACCAGCTCGGAGACCACGCTGCCGGGCGGCGCCGACAAGGCGTACAGCACGGTGTCGGCGACGACGTCCGGGCTCTGCAGCATCGACACGTCCGCGTCGGGGAAGCGCTCCATGATGAAGGGGGTCTCCATCCCGCCCGCGATGACGCCGGTGACGCCGATCCCGGTGCAGTCCCGCTGGGCCTCCTTGAAGAGGGTGTGCGTGAACGCCCGCAGCCCCGACTTGCTCGCCGAGTACGGGCCCGCCTCGGTCCACGTGCGGTTGGACGCCGTGGAGAGGATGTTGACGATGTGGCCGCCGCCCCGGGCGACCATGCGCCGGTAGACCTCCAGGCACAGGTACATCGGCCCGAGCAGGTTGGTGGTGACCACCCGGGTCACTTCCTGGGCCGTCAGGTGCTCGATCGGTTTGGAGACGTCCACGGCGGCGTTGTTGACCAGGATGTCCAGCGCCTGGCCGTCCTCGTCGAGGTCGCGGAACACCCTCGTCACCGCCGCCGGGTCGCAGACGTCCAGCTCGACGAACCGGGCCTCGCCGCCGGCCACCATCAGATCGGCGCACAGCTCCTGCGCCAGGTCCTTGCGTACGTCCGCCACCACCACGCAAGCCCCCGCGGCCGCCAGGCGCCGCGCGATCGAGGCACCCAGGCCGCGGGCCCCGCCGGTCACCAGCGCTCGTTTGCCGTGTAGGTCGACCTGCACCCGACTCTCCATCTCGCACCCTTCCTCGTTACCGCCCGGTACCGGTCGCACTGGGTGAACGGCCGGTCGCCTCTCGTCTCCCACTGTGAGCGCGGGCCTCCCGGCGGGCACGCCGGACTACGCCGCCTGCGGCCGCCGCGCCGGTGACCCGCGCCACAGCGCGGGTACGTCCGGGTGGCCCGGGCGGTTCCTGTGATGAAACCCACCAGAAGTCCACGCGCCTTGCGGGGCAAGGGATTCGGGCGTGCCCGGCGGCCGGGGGAGCCGGCCCGCACTCCGGCGGGCTATTTCGTCTGCCACGATATTTCGCCGGGACAGCACCGCCGGCGCCGCAGCACCGCGCGGCCGGTGCACCGGCCGCGCGGCTCGCGCGCACCCCGCCCGAACCGCCGCCCCCGGCCACTCCACCCCGGCCACTCCACCCAGCCTGCCGAGCCCCGGGCTGCTCCCCGAAGAAATCGACTGTGCCCTTCTCGAAGCCCCTCGTGCCCGGCCCCCGCCCCGCGCCCGCCCCCGTCCCCGCCGCCTCCCGCTCGCCGTGGCGCTCCCTGCGCTACCGCAGCATGCGCTGGTGGTCCGTCGCCAACTTCGTCTCCAACGCCGGAACCTGGATGCAGCTGACGGTGCAGAACCTGCTGGTGCTCCAGATCACCGGCTCCGCGGCCGCCACCGGACTGTCCATGTCCGTCCAGGCGGCGCCCGGCCTCCTGATGGGGCTCGCCGGCGGCGCGGCCGTGGACCGCTGGCCCCGGAAGCTGACCGCCGCCGTCAGCCAGGCGCTGCTGGGAGCCGTCGCGTTCCTGACCGCGTTCCTCGTCGCGTTCGACCAGCTCAACCTGGCCGTGCTCATGGTGCTCGCCGCCACCACCGGGCTCATCGCCACCGTCGACGGCCCGGCCTGCGCCCTGCTCGGCAACGACCTCGTCCCGGCGGAGGACGTCCCCTCCGCCATCGGTGTCGGCTCCCTCGTGCACAACGCCGGACGGCTGGCGGGAGCCGCCCTCGCCGGTGTCACGGTCGCCCTCCTCGGCACCGGCGCCGCCTACGCCGCCAACGGGGTCTCCTTCCTCTTCGTCGCCGCCGTCATCCCCTTCCTCAAGGCGGCCCGGCAGAGCGAACCCGCCGCGCCGCGCGCCGGGTACCGGCGCGCGGACGCCGCGGAGCGCAAGGACGCCGCGGAGCGCAAGGACGCCGGTGAGGGCATGAGCGCCCGCGAGGGCCTGCTGTTCTTCCTGCGCCGCCCCCGGCTGGTCGCCCTCGCGGGCATCAGCGGCCTCAGCGCCCTGCTGGGACGCAACTACGGCCTGACCCTCGTCGTGCTCGTCACCGGCCCCCTCGCCGGCGACGCCGCCGCCTTCGGCACGGTCTCCACCGTGCTGGCGGCCGGCGGCATCCTGGGCGCGGTGCTCGGTGCGCGGCTGCGCAAGCCCACGGTGCGCTCGGTCGGCGTGCTGGCAGCCGCCGGGGCGCTGCTCCAGGTGCTGGCCGGGCTGTCGCCCTCGCTCGCCGTGCTGCTGGTCCTGGTCCTGCCGATGGCGGTGGCCGAGTCGGTGTCGGAGACGGCCGGCACCACCGTCCTGCAGACCGATCCGCCCGCCCACATGCGCGGGCGCGTGCTCGGCGTGTGGAGCACGGTGAAGACCCTCTGGGGCCTCGCGGCGCCGCCGACGCTCGGCCTGCTGATGGAGCTGGCCGGGGTACGGGGCGCCCTGGTCGCGGGCGGGCTGGTCGTCTTCGCCGTGCTGACCGCGGGCCTGGTGTTGCGCGGCCGCAGCAGCGGCCCGGTCGTGGTCCCGGCGACCGGCGCGGTGCTCACGCCGGTCCGCTCGAGCCTGGAGGCCGTGGCCTGACGTCCGGGCGGCCGGCCGGGCGGGCGGCCGTCAGCGGGCGGGTGCGGCGGCCGGCAGGGCCCGTACGGCCTCGACGACCTCCTCCACGGTGATCCGCAGCAGGCGGGGGTCGGGCAGCGAGCCGTGCGCGTCGCCCGGCCGCAGCGGGTCCTCGCCCGGCCCCGGGTGCCACAGGATCCGGTGCCGGGTGTTCGGCGGCGGCCCCCACAGCCGGGGCGCCACGGGCCCGAACAGCACCACGGACGGGGTCCCGAGGGCCGTCGCGAGGTGCGCGAGCCCCGTGTCCCCGACCACCACGCAGCGCGCCCGCGACACGAGTGCGCACAGGGCCGCGAAGGGTACGTCGCCGGATCCGCCGAGTACCGCCCCGGGCGGCAGCCCCGCTTCGGCCGCCACCCGTGCGGCCAGCCGGGCCTCGCCCGCCCCCGCCGTCACCACGACGTCCTCGCCCGAGTCCCGCAGCGTGCGCGCCACGGACGCGAACCGCTCCAGGGGCCAGCGCCGGGCCCCGGCGTCCGCGCCGGGATGGATCACGACCGCCCCCTCGGCCGGCGACGGGCCGTCCGGCGCGGGGATCCGCAGGTCCTCGGGATCGGCCCGGACCCCGTACCAGCCCAGGAGCCGGCACCAGCGCTCCCGCTCGTGCTCGTCGGCCAGCCACTCGGGGCCCTCGATGTCCGGCGTCTCGGGGTGCCGGTAGGCGAAGAGCCGCCGTGGCCCCAGGCCCTGGAGCAGCAGGTGGCTCGGCGGCCCATTGCCGTGCAGGTCGACGGCCAGCTCCGGCGGCGGCCCCGCCCACGGCAGCGCGGCGGGCACCGCCCGGCCGGGTGCGGAGGCGGGCAGCAGCCGGTCCACCAGGCCGGTGGCGGCGGCGGCCTGTGCCAGCCGGGCCGGCGCCGCCAGTACGAGGTCCCGGCCGGGCAGGGCCCCGCGCAGCGCCCGCAGCGAGGGCACGGCGGTGAGCAGGTCCCCCAGCCCCAGGGCCCGCAGCACCAGCACGGTGGGCCGGGGCGGGACGCCGCGGGTGGCGTCGTGACTGCGGTGGCTCATGGGACCTCCCGGGGAAGCGGGCGCACGTCAGGGCGTCGTCGGGGCCACGGGCCGGGCGGCCCTGGCGGCGCGGTGGGCGAGCGAGGTGGTGGAGCGGCCGTCGAGGTACGGCAGGACGACCGCCTGGCCGCCCCACTGCCGCAGCACCTCCGCCTCGGGGAGTTCCCCGGCCGAGTAGTCGCCGCCCTTGACCCACACGTCGGGCCGCAGCCGGCCCAGCAGCCGCGCCGGGGTGTCCTCCTCGAACGGCGCCACGGCGTCGACGCTGCCGAGCGCCTCCAGCACCCGCATCCGGTCCGCGAGCGGGTTGAGCGGCCGCCCTTGTCCCTTGAGGCGGCCCAGCGAGGCGTCGGAGTTCACGCACACGATCAGGCAGTCCCCGATCCGCCGGGCGCTCTCCAGCAGCCCCACGTGCCCGGCGTGCAGCAGGTCGAAGCAGCCGCCGGTGGCCACCACGGTGCCGCCGCGCGCCCTCACTTCGCGGGCCAGGGCGAAGGGGTCCCGCTCCCGGGCCCGCCGCG
>NZ_JBSGYT010000053.1:0-37329 GCF_053610645.1 Streptomyces sp. NPDC054883
CCCCAGACCCCGCGCCTCAAACGCCGGCGAGGCTGATGTGGCCCGGCCCCGGCGGGAAGCGCGCGGCGCCGCCGCAGGAGTGGCCCGGCCCGGCGGGAAGCGGCGCGGCGTGGCCCCGGCAAAGCGGTCGCTCGGACGGGGTGGGATCCGGTCGGGGTGCTACCGGGCGGTACCCCGGCGGGGGACCGGCGGCGCCGTCACCGGCCGGAAGGTTCCGGCCAGCGGCGGGGCCGAGCCCGCCGTCACACCTGAGAGAATGAAGCCATGGCTTCTGATCGTCCTCGCGCGCTCTCCGGCATCCAGCCCACCTCCGGTTCGTTCCACCTCGGGAACTACCTCGGAGCCATCCGCCAGTACGTCGCCCTGCAGGAGACGCACGACGCCTTTTACATGGTCGTCGACCTGCACGCGATCACCATGCCGCAGGATCCGAAGGACCTCCGCGCGAACACCCGGCTCTCCGCCGCCCAGCTGCTCGCCGCCGGCCTGGACCCCGAGCGCTGCACGCTCTTCATCCAGAGCCACGTCCCCGAGCACGCGCAGCTCGGCTGGGTCATGAACTGCATCACCGGCTTCGGCGAGGCCAGCCGGATGACGCAGTTCAAGGACAAGTCCGCCAAGGGCGGCGTCAACAACGCCACCGTCGGCCTCTTCACGTACCCGATCCTCCAGGTCGCCGACATCCTGCTCTACCAGGCGAACGCCGTCCCCGTCGGCGAGGACCAGCGCCAGCACATCGAGCTCACCCGCGACCTGGCCGAGCGCTTCAACCAGCGGTTCGGCCAGACCTTCACCCTGCCCGCCGCGCACATCGTCAAGGAGGTCGCGAAGATCTACGACCTCCAGGACCCGGCGAGCAAGATGTCGAAGTCCGCGTCGTCCCCCAAGGGCCTGATCAACCTCCTCGACGAGCCCAAGGTCACCGAGAAGAAGATCAAGAGCGCGGTCACCGACACCGAGGCCGAGATCCGCTTCGACGCCGTGCACAAGCCCGGCGTCAGCAACCTGCTCACGATCTACTCCACCCTCACGGGCGAGTCCGTCCCCGCCCTCGAAGCCGCGTACGAGGGCAAGGGGTACGGCGCGCTCAAGACCGACCTCGCCGGGGTGATGGTCGACTTCGTCACACCGTTCCGCCGGCGCACCCAGGAGTACCTGGACGACCCGGAGACCCTGGACTCCGTGCTGGCCAAGGGCGCGGAGAAGGCCCGGGCGGTCGCCGCCGAGACCCTGGCCCAGGCGTACGACCGGCTCGGCTTCCTGCCCGCCAAGCACTGACCGGCGACAGCCCTGGCGGTCCGGGGGCCGGTACCGCCACACTGAGGCGGACCGCGACAGACGGAAGCGACAGACGGAGGAGACAGACGTGGGGACCGTAACGCTCGGCGTTTCGATCGCGGTCCCGGAGCCGTACGGCAGCCAGCTCCAGGAGCTGCGCGCCGGCTTCGGGGACGTCGCCGCGCACGGCATCCCCACGCACGTCACCCTCGTCCCGCCCACCGAGGTGGACGGGGACCGGCTCCCGGCTGTCCGGGCCCACCTCGCCGAGGTCGCGGCGGGCTTCCGCGCCTTCGCGATGCGGCTGGAGGGCACGGGAACCTTCCGTCCCCTCTCGCCGGTCGTCTTCGTCCAGGTCGTGGAGGGCGGCTCCGGCTGCACCCGGCTCCAGGGCCGGCTGCGCGATCCCGAGGGGCCGCTCGACCGGGAGCTGGCGTTTCCGTACCACCCGCACGTGACCGTCGCCCACGGGATTTCCGAGGAAGCGATGGACCTGGCGTTCGGCACGCTCGCGGACTACTCCGCCGAGTGGCTGTGCGGCGGCTTCGCGCTCTACGAGCAGGGCTCGGACGGCGTCTGGCGGAAGCTGCGCGAGTACCCTTTCGGGCCCGGCCCGGCGGGCGTTCCGGCGCAGTCGGGCTCCCCGGCGAACGAGACGGCCGAAGCGGTCATACGGCGCTCCTGACGGAGCGGCCGCAGGGCCTGGACCGTGCCGAACCTGAGCCTCCGTAGGACCAGGGCGTGAAACGGACGCCCCATCGAGTGCGCATGGCGAAAAGTCACAATCGACGACCGTAGTACCAAAGTGGTGCAATCCCGGCTATTTCCGGCACTCCACTTATGGTGACCTCCCGACTGGCTGACGGTGACCCCATGGACTGGCTGACGAAGATCCCGTGGATCGGGCCGCTGGTGGCAGCCCTGATGCGGACGCACGCCTGGCGTTCGTACGAGCGGCTCGACCGCGTCCACTGGTCCCGGCTCGCCGCCGCGATCACCTTCATCAGCTTCCTCGCGCTCTTCCCGCTGATCACCGTGGCCGCCGCCATCGGCGCGGCACTCCTCAGCCAGGAGCAGCTGGACCGCCTCCAGCACACCCTCGCCCAGCAGGTCCCCGGCATCTCCGACCAGCTCGACCTCAACGCACTCGTCGCGAACGCGGGCACCGTCGGACTCGTGGCGGCCGGCCTGCTGCTCCTCACCGGCATCGGCTGGGTCGGCTCGATGCGCGACTGCCTGCGGGCCGTCTGGGACAAGGACGACGAGGACCAGGGCAACCCCGTCGTCCGCAAGGGCAAGGACGCGCTGGTGCTCCTCGGGCTCGGCGGCGCCGGACTGGCCTCGGCCGCCGCCTCGATCGTCGGGTCCAGCGCGGTCGGCAAGTTCGGCGACCTGCTCGGCGTCCCCCGGCACGGCGCGGGCGGGGTGGTCCTGCGTACGGGCGCCTTCCTGGTCGGCGTGGTGGCCGCCTTCCTGCTGCTGCTCTACCTGCTGACCCTGCTGCCCGGGGTCGAACCGCCGCGCGGCCGGCTGATCCAGGCGGCCCTCATCGGCGCGGCCGGGTTCGAGCTGCTGAAGCTGCTGCTCAGCGGATACATCCGGGAGGTAGCCGGGAAGAGCATGTACGGGGCCTTCGGCGTGCCGATCGCCCTGCTGCTCTGGATCAACTTCACGGCCAAGCTGCTGCTCTTCTGCGCCGCGTGGACGGCCACCGGCCACCCGGAGCCGGCCACCGGGCCCGACCGCGCCGGGACGGACGACGCGCGCGCCGAGAACGCCGCGCGCGACGGCGGCGGCCCCGCCGCTCCTACACGAGGTCCTCGTCCGGCGAGCGGCGGCCCCGCCGGCCCGGCGGCCACCGCCGGTTGAAGGCGAACGTGCCGCCCGCCAGCGCGGCCAGCACCCCGCCCGCGATCCCCAGCGCGGTGCCCAGACCGCTGTCGCCCGGGTCGGCGCCGGCCGCCGCCCGGTTCTGTTCGTGCGACCGGGCGGGCGCACCCTTCGACTTGGTGTCCGCGCTCTTCGGCGGCACCAGCTGACCGACCGGCTTGACCTTCCCGGCCGCCGCGAAGCCCCAGTCGAAGAGCTCGGCGGTCTCCTCGTACACCGAATTGATCCCACCGGCGTCCGGGTTCATCACCGTGACCAGGAGCTTCCTGTTGCCGCGCTGGGCCACGCCGGTGAAGGTGGAACCGGCCATGCTGGTGTTGCCGTTCTTCACCCCGGCGATGCCCTTGTACGGGGAGATGCCGCCCGCGCCCGTCATCAGCCGGTTGGTGTTCTGGATCTCGAAGAAGTCGCGCGGCTTGCCCCCCTCCTGCCTGCCGGGGAACTGGGCGCTCGCGGTGCCGCAGTACTCGCGGAAGTCCTGCTTCTGGAGACCGGAGCGGGCGATGAGGGTGAGGTCGTACGCGCTCGACACCTGGCCGGGGGCGTCGTACCCGTCGGGGGAGACCACGTGCGTGTCGAGGGCCTGGAGCTCCTCGGCGTGCGCCTGCATGTCCTTGACGGTCTTCTCGATGCCGCCGTTCATGGCCGACAGCACGTGCACCGCGTCGTTGCCCGACCGCAGGAAGACCCCGAGCCACAGGTCGTGGACGGTGTACTCGGCGTCCTCCTTGACCCCGACCAGACTGCTGCCCGCGCCGACGTCGGCCATCTCCTGCTCGCTCACCTTGTGCACCTGGTCCTTGGGGAGGCTCGGCAGCACCGTGTCCGCGAACAGCATCTTCATCGTGGAGGCCGGCGGGAGCCGCCAGTGCGAGTTGTGCGCGGCCAGCACCTCGCCGGTATCGGCGTCCGCCACGATCCAGGACCGTCCCGTGAGGTTCGCCGGCAGGGCGGGCGCCCCGGGCAGCAGGGTCACCTGGGTACCGGGCTGGCCGAGTGCGGCGCCGCCGACGCTGGACATCGACGAGGGCGGCGCGGGTGCCTGGCGCTGCTTGCCCTTCCCGTCACCCGGCCGCGCCGGCCGCGCCGACGGCGCCGCCGGGTCGGCGTGCGCGGGGGCCGAGAGCATCGCGGGGACCAGCAGCGCGGCGGAAAGGACCGTCAGCGCGGTCTTCTTTGCAGACACGCAGGTGAACGTACATCCCGATGGGCCGACCCCGGCCACGGGCAGGTCAACCCGCCGCAACCACCGCCGGTACAGCCCACCCCGGCGTGTCCGTCCGGACGGCGAAACCGATACTGAGGGCATGAAACTCAGCCGCGCCGCCTCCTGGTTCCTGCTCGCCTTCGGAGTGTGGAGCTGGTTCATCTGGGTGACCTTCGTCCGGAATTTGTGGAAGAACGGAAGCGGCCTGTCCTTCGACGCGGCCGGTGACCCTACGGCGTACTTCTGGGTCCACCTTCTCCTCGCGGTGACGTCCTTTCTCCTGGGGACGGCCGTTGGGGTGATCGGGTTGCGCGGCGTGCGGGCGCTGCGGCGTGAGTCACGATGACCGTATTCGTCTTCGCGGCCGTCGCGCTCGCGGTACTGCTCCTGTTGGCCCTGGTGCACCGGTGGCTGTGGGCCCGGCTGGTCCGTGACACCACCCGACCGGGTGGACCGGTCCGCCGGGCGGGCACCGTGCTGGCGTTCGCCCTGCCGGTGCTCGCCGTCGCGGCGCTGGTGGCGGGGCACGCGGGTGCGCCGTTCTGGCTCCAGCGGGCGGTGGCCTGGCCCGGGTTCATGTGGCTGGCGGTGCTGCTGTACCTGACGCTGGCGATGCTGGTGGCCGAGCCGGTGCGGCGGATCTGGCTCCGCCGGTCCGCCGCCCGGGAGTCCGCTCCCGCTCCCGTGCCCGCCCCCGTACCGGCTGCGCCCCCGGCGGCGGAGCCGGCCGAAGCCCCGGAGCCCGCCGTCGCCTCCGCGGCCGCCTCCGCCGACCTCACTCGGCGGCGGTTCGTCGCGCGCACGGTGGGCGGGGCCGCGGCCGCCGCCGCCCTCGGCACCGTCGGCGCGGGGACCTACGGGGTGCTGCGCGGGCCGCGCGTCAAGCGCGTGCAGGTGCCCCTGGCCAAGCTGCCCCGCGCCGCGCACGGCTTCCGGATCGCCGTCGTCAGCGACATCCACCTCGGCCCGATCCTCGGGCGGGCGCACACCACCCGCATCGTCGAGACCGTCAACCGCACCCAGCCCGACCTGATCGCCATCGTCGGCGACCTCGTCGACGGCAGCGTGCACGACCTGGGCCCGGCCGCCGAACCCCTGCGCGGGCTCAGGGCCCGGCACGGTTCCTTCTTCGTCACCGGAAACCACGAGTACTTCTCGGGCGCCCAGCAGTGGGTCGACCACGTCCGCGAACTCGGCATCCAGCCCCTGGAGAACGCCCGTCGGGCCCTGCCGTACTTCGACCTCGCCGGGGTCAACGACGTCCAGGGGGAGAGCGAGGGCCACGGCCCCGACTTCCGGGCGGCCCTCGGCGACCGCGACCGTTCCCGGACCGCGGTGCTCCTCGCGCACCAGCCGGTCGTCATCCACGACGCCGTCCGGCACGGCGTGGACCTCCAGCTCTCCGGCCACACCCACGGCGGTCAGCTCTGGCCCGGCAACTACATCGCCGAACTCGCCAACCCGACCGTCGCCGGACTGGAGCGCTACGGGGACACACAGCTGTACGTGTCGCGCGGCGCGGGCGCCTGGGGGCCGCCCGTCAGGGTCGGCGCGCCGTCGGACATCACTGTGGTCGAACTTGCCTCATACCAGGCCTGAGCAGGCATAACGGGCCTTCCGGTGGCCGGTATTCCGTGATTGGGTGACCGATAATCGGAGTACCTAGTGTGAATAGCGGGGTCAGGGGATGCGGTCTGTCAGACCGAAGATCATCGCGGCCGGTCTCGTCCTGGTGGCGGCGGGCGGCGTCGCGGCGTGGCAGCTGATGCCCGACGGCGAGGGCCGCGGCGCCATCAGGGTCGGCACCAGCGACTCCGTCTCCAGCCTCGATCCGGCCGGGGCGTACGACGCGGGCTCCTGGGCCCTGTTCAGCAACGTCTACCAGTCGCTGCTGACCATCAAGCCGGGCTCGGACACGCCGGTCCCGGACGCCGCGTCCGAGTGCGCGTTCGTCGGGCAGAAGCTCATCACCTACCAGTGCCAGCTCCGCCCGGAGGTGAAGTTCTCCAACGGGCGCGCGGTCACCGCCGACGACGTGAAGTTCTCCTTCGACCGGATCAAGACGATCAAGGCGGACCAGGGTCCGGCCTCGCTCTTCGACACCCTGGAATCGGTCAAGGCCGAGGGCCGCACCGTCACCTTCAACCTCTCCGCCCCCGACGCCACCTTCCCCTTCAAGATCGCGACGGGCGCGGCCTCGATCGTCGACAAGGACGCGTACCCGGCCAAGGCGCTGCGCGAGGGCACCGAGGTCGACGGCTCGGGCCCCTTCACGCTGGCCGGGTACCAGGCCGGCACGAGCGCCGACCTCAAGCCCAACCCGGCGTACAAGGGCCAGGCCAAGCCCGCCCTCGCCCCCGTCAGCGTCAAGTACTTCAAGGGCTCCGACGAACTCAACAAGGCCTGGACGGACCGGAAGATCGACGTCGCCCACCGCGACATGCCGCCCGAGGTGCTCGCGGGCCTCGGCCCGGGCCTGGCGGACACCCGCTACCAGGTCTCCGGCGGCACCGAGACCCGCATCATGATCTTCAACGTCCGGCCCGGTTCGACCGTCGCCAAGCCCGCCGTGCGGCAGGCCGTGGCCGCCGTCCTGGACCGCTCCAAGCTGGCCGCCGAGATCCACAAGGGCACGGTGACCCCGCTCTACTCCCTCGTCCCGGCCGGGGTCGCCGGACACAGCACGCCGTTCTTCGACACCTACCCCAAGCCCGACGAGGCGACGGCGAAGAAGCTCCTCAAGGACGCCGGGATCGACGCTCCGGTGTCGCTGACCCTGGGGGTCAACGAGCGGGGCGCCAACGTCGAGGAAGCCGACGCGATCGCCAAGCAGCTCACCGCCACCGGCCTGTTCCAGGTGAAGATCAAGACGGTCGCAACCTTCCAGGACTACCAGAAGCGGTACGCGGCCGGCGAGTTCGACGCATACACCCTGGGCTGGATCGCCGACTTCCCGGACGCGGACAACTTCATCGCCCCGCTCGTCGCCACCGGATCCAGCATGAACAACGGCTACTCCGACAAGACCGTGGACGACCTGATCGCCCGCACCCGCGGACACTCGGACCGGGGCGACGCCGCCGTCGACTTCCGCGAGCTCCAGAAGCTGGTCGCCCAGCAGATCCCGATCCTGCCGATCTGGCAGAAGAAGGACTACGTGATGTCCCGGGACGCCGTCAGCGGAGCGCAGTACCTCTCCGACGGTACGGGCGTCTGGCGCCTGTCGGAACTCAACTGGCTCTGACGCAGCGGCCCGCCTCCGGCTACGACCCCTCCCCGGGGTGCGGGTCGGAGGCGCGCTTCTTGCGGGAGACCGCGGTCTGCGCCATGCCCGGCAGGAAGTCCGCGAACAGTTCGTGGACCTCCCGCACCAGCGGCCGCAGCACCCGGAACCGGGCGAGGACGATGCCCCGCGTCGTGAGCTGCGCGCCGCGCTCGGCGAGCCGGCGGGTCTTCTCGCTGTCGGGCGAGCGGTCGAAGACCCAGTACAGGACGAGCCCCATCTGCGAGAGCCACATCAGCTCGGGCAGTACGTCGGCCAGTTCCTCCGGCACCTTCGTCTTCGCACCCGCCAGCACCTCGCGGTGCATGTCGATCGCCGCCTTGCGGGCGGGTTCCGACTCGGGCGAGAAGGGGCTGAGCGGGCTCTCCGGGTCGGCCGCGTTCTTGAAGAACTGCGACGCGAACTCGTGGTACGGCGCCGCGATGTCCAGCCAGCTCGTCAGGACGCCCGCGAGGCGCTTCTGCAAGTCCGTCTCGCTGTCCAGGATCGGCCGGACCGCCGCCTGGTGAGCGGCGCCGATCCGGTCGTAGAACCCCTGGACCAGGTGTTCCTTCGAGCCGAAGTAGTAGTAGGCGTTGCCGACCGAAACCCCGGCCTCCTTGGCGATGGCCCGCATGGTCGTCTTGTCGAAGCCGCGCTCCTGGAACAGGCGGAGGGCGGTTTCGAGGATGAGGGTGCGGGTCTGTTCGCTCTTCGGAGCCTTCTGATCGGTCACGGTGTACGACCCTATCGGGGTGCTGCGCACTGGTCGTCACAGGCCGGTTCTTCCGCCTCCGCCGCGCCGTCGGTACGGACCGCGGCCCGCCAGGCGGAGGCGGTGTACATGGCGGCCCGGGCGAAGGGCCGGCCCGCCGGGGTGGCGAGCCAATTGGCCTTCGGCCGGTGCTCGGCCAGGGCCCACAGGCACACGATGAAGGCATCGGTGCCGGTCCAGACCTGGCCCGCGTTCCCGATCACGGTGATCCGGCGCAGCGTCGCCGCGTGGTCCAGGCCCGGGAACCGCTGCCGCGCCTCGTACGATCCGGCGGGGACCAGCCGCAGCGGTACGAGCCACCGCTGTCCGAGCAGCCAGTGCCGGATGTGCACGCAGAGCGGGCAGTTCGCGTCGTAGAGGACGGTCAGGTGCCGGATCGGCGCGGTCGCGGCGGCCATCGGGGCTCAGGCCCCGGCCGGGGCGGTCCACCCCTGGGGGGCGACCGGCGGGGTCTGCCGGCGCTCCATGATGCCGCGGCGGCGCATCTTGTTGAGCACCCACACGTTGCCGAGGTGCATCACACCGAGGACGAGCAGGACGACGCCGAGCTTCACCGAGAGCGCCTCGAAGAGCCCGCGGGCCTCGGTGATGGTCTCGCCCGAGCGCAGGTACAGGGTCACGAAGCCGATGTTCACCAGGTAGAAGCCGACGACCAGGAGGTGGTTGACGGCGTCCGCGAGCTTCTCGTTGCCCTGGAGGACGTCGGCGATGAAGACGCGGCCGTTGCGGGTGAGGGTGCGGGCGACCCACGCGGTGAGCCCGATGCTGATGACCAGGTAGATGACGTACGCGACCACGGTGAGGTCCATGCCCCAGCCCCTTTGAACGTGTTCAACTGCTGACGTGGTCGACTGTAGACCTCTTTTTGAACAGGTTCAAGCGTCAGGTTCAAGGCATCATCCCGATCGCTTTCTCCAGCACCTCCGGATCGACGTGCGGAGCCCCGGGCGTCGGCAGCGACCGCCAGGCCAGCGGCCAGGTCGTCCCGTACAGCGCGGGCACCCCCACGTAGGCGGCGGCGGACCGGGTGCGCGAGGTGTACCGCTGGGCGTACGAGGGCCAGCTCCGCTCCCGCGCGGTGCCGGGCGGAAGCAGGAAGTACATCCAGCGGAAGCCGTTGAGCTCGTAGACGACGGGCCCGGGGTCGTGGCCGGTGAGCCGGCTGAGCCGCTTGGCGATTTCCTCGCCGAGCTGGCCCTGGATGCGGACGGCGTCGAAGTGCACGCCGGCCAGCCGGAGTCGGAAGCCGGACTCGGGGACCCAGTCCGGGGCCCACGCGCGGGGGGAGGTTTCCTCGTTCACACCACAGAGGGTGACGGCCCGGAGCTAGCCTGAACAGTGGTCGCGCCGTCACAGACGGCGATCCGTGAAGGGCCGTGAAGCCGATGACCGAGCCTGTGAACCCGAGTGAACCCCTCCCGTCGGCGCTCAGGCGCGGGCTGGGAGCCCAGATGCGCACGCTAGGTGAGAAACGGGGGGTGTCGCGCCAGCAGTTGGGCGGCGACACCAACTTCTCCCCGTCGACCATCGGGGCGTTCGAGCGGGGCGAGCGGGTGATGGACGCCGAGACGATCGAGAAGGTGGACGACGTCCTGGGCGGGGAGGGCCTGCTGAAGGCGACGGTGCCGTACCTGGAGGAGGAGCGGTACGCGCCGCAGTTCAGGAACTTTGCGCCGATCGAGGCGAAGGCGGTGAGCTTGTGGGTGTACGACACCCACATACTGAACGGCCTGCTCCAGACGGAGCCGTACGCACGGGCCGTGCTCGAATCACATCGCCCACCGGTGCCTGTGGCGGAGACCGAGCGTCGCTTGGCGGGCCGAATGGGGCGGCAGGTTCTCTTGCACCGCGACCCGCCTCCAGCGCTCTCGTTCGTGTTCGAGGAAGGTGCACTCATGCGGCGGACCGGCGGGGGCGAGGTCTGGCGCGACCAACTGCGATACCTATTGGAGCTGGGGGCGACTACCGCACATCGACCTGCAAGTAGTGCCGCTGGAGTGTGAGGAGCCGGTAGGCGCGGAAGGGCCCATGAAACTGGCAGGGTCCCCGGAGCGACGCCTCTTCGGCTACGTCGAGGCGCAGGGCCACAGTTGGGTGATCTCGCAACGGGAGGCGGTGAGCGAGATGATGCAGCGGCATGCGAATATCCGGGCATGGGCGCTGACCCCCAAGGAGTCGGCTCGCCGGATCGAACAGCTGCTAGGAGAGCGATGAGCATCGGACTGGCCTGGTTGAAGAGCAGTTACAGCGGAAGCTCCGGCGGCGACTGCGTCGAGGTGGCCGTGGCATGGCAGAAGAGCAGCTACAGCGGAGGCGACGGCGGTCAGTGCGTCGAGGTCGCCGCCTGCCCGTCCGCCGTGCACGTCCGCGACTCCAAGGACACCGCCCGCCCCGCCCTGACGCTCACCCCTGCGGCCTGGGCCGCCTTCACCGACTTCGCGGCGGAGTCCTAAGCCTCCGGCTTCGGTGGGTCCGCCTTCCCAGCGGTTTGTGGCCGACCCGCTGTCAGGAGCTCGTCCACGTCGAGGGTGACCTTGGCGCCCAAGCTGTCAGGCAGGGTCGCCAGTTCACCGGGCGCGTAGACGCGGCGGTGGCTGGTGTAGTCACCGTCCAAGGGATCGGTGAGCACGTGCAGCCGCTGGTGCTGACGGTTCACGATCACGTAGAGCGGAATCATGGCGCTCGCGTAAGCGCCCACCTTGGAGCGCAGGTCGGTGTTGTAGTTGCTCGACGTCACTTCGAGGACGAGGCGGAAGACGACGGGATCGTAGCAATTGTTTGTGACCAGATGATCTTCGCTGTCCGCATCAACCACGACGAGATCCGGAATGGCGAAGTCGTCCGGCCCGTCCGGCAGCCACAGCCCGATGCCTTGGTGAACCTCCGTCTCGCCATCGTCCAAGCCTGCCGCGACGAACGGACGGGTGATCTTGTTGAGCACCCTGGAGTGCGGGATGTCCGCAGGCGGCGTCACAGTGAGCTGGCCTCCGATGATCTCGACGCGGTAGCCAGGGGCCTTCTGCATGAGGCTGTTGGCCGCTTCGAGCAGCGTCAGCGGGCGATCCTCGTTCGGGTACGCGGGGTACTCGACGGGTGCTGCGGACATTCCGGGCCTCCCGTGGGCTGAGTCGAGGACATCATCGTAGGACGGGGACAGCCTCAGGTCCCGCAAGCGTCCGCTTCACCTGATCGGGTGGGGGCTCTCCCACAAGGTCCGTGGCTCCTGCCCACGCCTGCGCGCGTGTTGCGGATGTGGTCCCTCCGGTGGGCTTCCTGCCGGGACGCGGCCGCGTGTTCGCCGAGCGCGTCGGGGATCTCGTCCAGGTTCCCGGGGCCCATGGACTCGGGCATGCGGACCTTGCGGCTGTGGATGAGGTCGACGCGGAACGGCCCGGGACGCGGCTGAGGCCCGCACCCCCAAGGGGGCACGGGCCTCAACCGGGACCGCCGGACGGAGTCCGGCGCAGCGCCGCGAAGCCGGTGAGGCCCCTCAGGGCCGAACCGTGCGAGCGGCGCGTCAAGAAATCAGAAGCGGCGGGTGATGAGGGCCCGCTTGACTTCCTGGATCGCCTTCGTGACCTCGATGCCGCGCGGGCACGCGTCGGTGCAGTTGAACGTCGTGCGGCAGCGCCACACGCCGTCCTTGTCGTTCAGGATCTCCAGCCGCTGCTCGCCGGCCTCGTCGCGCGAGTCGAAGATGAAGCGGTGCGCGTTGACGATCGCCGCCGGGCCGAAGTACTGGCCGTCGTTCCAGAACACCGGGCACGAGGACGTGCACGCGGCGCACAGGATGCACTTGGTGGTGTCGTCGAAGCGCTCGCGGTCCTCGGCGGACTGCAGACGCTCGCGCGTCGGCTCGTTGCCCGTCGTAACCAGGAACGGCATGACGTCGCGGTACGCCTGGAAGAAGGGCTCCATGTCGACCACGAGGTCCTTCATCACCGTGAGGCCCTTTATGGCCTCGACGGTGATGGGCTTCTCCGGGTTGATGTCCTTGATCAGCGTCTTGCAGGCGAGCCTGTTCTTGCCGTTGATCCGCATCGCGTCGGAGCCGCAGATGCCGTGCGCGCACGAGCGGCGGAAGGTCAGCGTGCCGTCGAGGTCCCACTTGATCTTGTGGAGACCGTCGAGCACGCGCTCCTTCGGGTCGATCTCGATCTGGTAATCCTGCCACTGCGCCTCGTCCGAGATCTCGGGGTTGAAGCGGCGGATCCGGAACGTGACCGTGATGAAGGGCGAGGCCGCGGCCGCGGCCTCCATCGCGTCCGTCTTGGAGAGGGTGGGGGTGGCCATCAGTACTTACGCTCCATCGGCTGGTAGCGGGTGACGACGACGGGCTTGTAGTCCAGCCGGACGGAGTCCTTACCGTCGTCGCCGACCTCGCGGTACGCCATGGTGTGGCGCATGAAGTTGACGTCGTCGCGGTTCGGGTAGTCCTCGCGGTAGTGACCGCCGCGGGACTCCTTGCGCGCCAGCGCGGACACGGCCATGACCTCGGCCAGGTCGAGCAGGTTGCCCAGCTCGATGGCCTCCAGCAGGTCCGTGTTGAAGCGCTTGCCCTTGTCCTGGACGGACACGTTCTTGTAGCGCTCGCGCAGCTCCGCGATCTTCTCGACCGCGGTCTTGATGGTCTGCTCCGTGCGGAACACCATCACGCACGCGTCCATCGTCTCCTGGAGCTCCAGGCGCAGGTCCGCGACCCGCTCGTTGCCCGTGGAGCCGCGCAGCTGCTCGACCAGGTCGATGACCTGCTGCGCCGGGTTCTCGGGCAGCTCGACGTAGTCGTTCTCGTGCGCGTACTCGGCCGCGGCGATGCCCGAGCGCTTGCCGAAGACGTTGATGTCCAGCAGCGAGTTGGTGCCCAGGCGGTTCGCGCCGTGGACGGAGACGCAGGCGACCTCGCCGGCCGCGTACAGACCCGGGACGACGGTGGTGTTGTCCGCCAGGACCTCACCCTCGACGTTGGTCGGGATGCCGCCCATGGCGTAGTGCGCGGTGGGCTGGATCGGGATCGGGTCCGTGTACGGCTCGATGCCGAGGTACGTACGGGCGAACTCGGTGATGTCCGGCAGCTTCGCGTCGAGCTGCTCCGGCGGCAGGTGCGTCAGGTCCAGGTACACGTGGTCACCGGCGGGACCGCAGCCGCGGCCCTCGCGGATCTCGGTGTAGATGGAGCGCGAGACGACGTCACGGGACGCGAGGTCCTTCATGACCGGCGCGTACTTCTCCATGAAGCGCTCGCCGTCCTTGTTGCGGAGGATGCCGCCCTCACCGCGGGCGCCCTCCGTCAGCAGGATGCCCATGCGCCAGATGCCCGTCGGGTGGAACTGGAAGAACTCCATGTCCTCCAGCGGCAGGCCGCGGCGGTAGCAGGCCGCCTGGCCGTCACCCGTGAGGGTGTGCGCGTTGGAGGTCACCTTGAAGAACTTGCCGGTGCCGCCCGAGGCGTAGATCACGGACTTCGCCTGGAAGACGTGGATCTCGCCGGTCGCGAGCTCGTACGCGACGACGCCCGCGGACTTCTTCACACCGTCGACCTCGACCAGCAGCTGGTCGAGGACGTAGAACTCGTTGAAGAACTCCACGCCCTCCTTGACGCAGTTCTGGTACAGCGTCTGGAGGATCATGTGGCCGGTGCGGTCCGCGGCGTAGCAGGACCGGCGGACCGGCGCCTCGCCGTGGTTGCGGGAGTGACCGCCGAAGCGGCGCTGGTCGATGGTGCCGTCCGGGGTGCGGTTGAACGGCAGGCCCATCTTCTCCAGGTCGAGGACCGCGTCGATGGCCTCCTTCGCCAGGATCTCGGCGGCGTCCTGGTCGACCAGGTAGTCACCGCCCTTGACCGTGTCGAAGGTGTGCCACTCCCAGTTGTCGTCCTCCACGTTGGCGAGCGCGGCGGCCATGCCGCCCTGCGCGGCGCCCGTGTGGGAGCGGGTGGGGTAGAGCTTCGTCAGCACGGCGGTGCGGCTGCGCTTCGTCGCCTCGATGGCGGCGCGCATGCCCGCGCCGCCGGCGCCGACGATGACGGTGTCGTACTTGTGGATCTTCATGAGTCGATTCGCCTCAGCCCGTGCCTAGCGGATGTTCGGGTCGAAGGTGAAGATCACCAGCGTGCCCAGAAGGATGGTGAACACCGTGGCGGTGTAGAGCAGGCCCTTCAGCCACAGCCGCGTGCCGGGGCGCTCCGCGTAGTCGTTGATGACCGTACGCAGACCGTTGGAGCCGTGCAGCATGGCCAGCCACAGCATCAGCAGGTCCCAGACCTGCCAGAAGGGGGACGCCCAGCGGCCGGCCACGAAGGCGAAGCCGATCTTGCTGACGCCGCCGTCCAGCACCAGCTGGATGAGCAGGTGGCCGATGACCAGCACCACCAGGACGATGCCCGAGAGGCGCATGAAGAGCCACGCGGCCATCTCGAAGTTGCCGCGGGTCGAGCGCGGCGTCTTGCCGGTGCGCTTGCGCGGGGCCTCGATGTACGGCGCCGGGTTGTCGACGTCGTAGAGGGAGACGCCCTCCACGGAGCCGATGACTGCAGCGGAAGAAGTGCCAGAAACTGTGCTCTTTTCAGGCATGCGTGTCACTTCCCGAACAGTTCAAGGTAGGCGTGGTGCAGGACGGGGTACACGGCCCCGGCCATCAGCACGATCCAGACGACCAGCACGGTCCAGAGCATCTGCTTCTGGAGACGCGGGCCCTTGGACCAGAAGTCCACGGCGATCACACGCAGACCGTTGAGCGCGTGGAAGAGGATGGCGGCCACGAGGCCGTACTCCAACAGCGCGACGATCGGGGTCTTGTAGGTAGCCACGACATCGTCGTACGCCTCGGGGGAGACGCGGACGAGAGCGGTGTCGAGGACGTGTACGAACAGGAAGAAGAAGATGAGGACGCCGGTGACTCGATGAGCCACCCAGGACCACATTCCTTCCCGGCCGCGGTACAACGTTCCAGCCGGCACGGAAAACCCTCCGGAAGCGGGGCGGGGGCCAGCCGGCTTCTTTGTCGGTCGGGCCCGGCCGGGTACGGTCCACCGGCCCCGGACATCGTAGCGACGCTTTGTCGGTTCCCTTGCGCCGGGTCCATCGGTGTGATCAAACAGGCACGGACGGGCTATCCCACAGGTGCAAATAGCCCGAAATCGGCAGCGGACGGGCCGTCCGGCGGGCCGCCGGGCGGGACCTGCCCGGCCGGGACGGTCGGCAACCGCTCCAGCAGCCGGACGAGCCGGGCCTGGGCGAGGCGGCGCAGCTCGTCCGCCGAGATCGCGCGTTCCTCGTCCGTCTCGTGGGCCATGCGCCGCCGGATCGCCGCCAGCAGCGCGTCCGCCCGCTCCTCCGGCGGGTGCGCGTCCAGGCAGATCACGAAGGCGTGGCCGAAGGTCCGCTCGTACTCCGCGCGCGCCGCGTCCAGTGCGAGGAGCGCGGCGTACGAGGCGCCGTGCGCCAGCTCCGCCGAGCACTCGCTGGCCAGAGCCCCCGTCAGGTCGCCTTGGGAGAGGTCGTACGACGCCTCGTCGGCCGCGGCCAGCAGCGCGGCGAGGTCGGGGTAGGGGCGGTGGACGGCCAGCCGGTGGGCCCAGCGCCCGCTTCCGCAGCAGTGCAGCAGGGCCGCCCGGGCCGTGTCGTGGGGCAGCGCGTTGAACCGGGCGAGACCCGGGCCGTGGGCGCCGACGGGTACCGGAGCGCCGGAGCTTCCCCCAGACTTCTTCCCCGGACCATGTCCGGGAGGGGCTCCGGTGCCCCCATGGACCTGTGCCGGAAAGTGGCTGGACAGCGGGGGGCTCCTCGGGGCGCGGCGCGGGTGTACCGCCACGCTAGCGATGCAGGGCAGCGTGTGGCGTGCCGATTCGAGGATTTCACCCGGAAGTGAGCCGAAAGGATGACCCGGGCATGCATGACCAGGACGAACAGGGGAAGACGACCGAGGCCGCCACCCCCCACAGGAGAGGCCCCGGTCGCCGTCCGATACGGACTCGTGCGACAAGCCCGTATCCATGTCAGCGCCCAGGATGCGTTTTCTGTCACACCCCGCTCCGCGCAGGGTTGGTTGCTGGTTGTACAACTCGTGGACGAGACGTACTTGAAGGCCGTAACGTGCGGATTTGCGCCACACGTACAGGACAGTGAACGGGTTGGGGACTTTGCTGGGGGACGACGCGGAGCTGACCGCCGCGGTGCTCGCGGCACAAGACGGCGACGAGAACGCGTTCCGTACTGTGTACCGCGCCGTGCACCCGCGCCTGCTCGGATACGTACGCACGCTGGTCGGCGACGGTGAGGCGGAGGACGTCACGTCCGAGGCCTGGCTGCAGATCGCCCGCGACCTCGATTCCTTCACCGGCGACGCCGACCGGTTCCGCGGCTGGGCCGCCCGGATCGCCCGCAACCGGGCCCTCGACCACATCCGCATGCGCGGCCGCCGCCCCGCCATCGGCGGGGACGACAGCGAACTCACCGGCCACGCCGCCGACAGCGACACCGCGGGCGCGGCGATGGAGTCGCTCTCCACCAGCTCGACCATGGCGCTGATAGCGCAGCTCCCGCAGGACCAGGCCGAGGCCGTCGTGCTCCGCGTGGTCGTCGGCCTCGACGCGAAGAGCGCCGCCGAGACGCTCGGCAAGCGGCCCGGCGCCGTACGCACCGCCGCGCACCGGGGACTCAAGAAGCTGGCGGAACTGCTGGGCACGGAACTCGACGCCACGGCGGACGGGACCGGCGGCGGCCCCGGCGCTCCCGCACCGGACAAGGAGGCGGCCCTCCCCTTCGGTCATAATGCCGGGAGCCCGCCACGGGGCGGCGCGGGCGTTCGCGATCTCGACGCCGTACCGGCGCAGCGCGGCCGGAGCACGGGCCTCGTGGAACAAACCGGTGTGACGCATTCACGTTGGCGGACGCAGAAGGACATGTGATGGCCGACGAGCGCAACAAGTGGCTGGACAGCGCCGCGGCGGAGCGACTGCTGCGCCGGGAACCGCCGGTGGGGCCGGACGCCGACCAGCAGACCCGGGCCGACGCCGCGCGGCTGCGCGCAGCCCTGACGGCACTGGTCCCGCCGGTGCCCGTCGGGCGGGAACTGCCCGGCGAGGCCGCCGCGCTGGCCGCCTTCCGCGCGGCCCGCGCCGCCGGCGCCCGCGCCGAGGACCCCCCGCGCGCGGAGCCGGACCGGCGCGCCTTCGCCGACGAGCCCCTGGTCGACCTGTCGCCCGCACCGCTCGTACGGATACCCGCGCAGCGGCGCCGCGGCACCCCGCTGCGCCTCGGGCTCGCGGCCGCACTGGCGAGCGTCGCCGTCGGCGGCCTCGCGGCGGCGGCCAGTGGTCTGCTGGACGGCTCCACGCACGATTCCGCCGCTCCCAAGCCCGCCGTCTCGGTCAGCGCCGACGCGGATCCCGCGCCGTCCGGTGACGCCTCGGGCTTCACCCCCGCCCCGCCGCTGCGGCCGACCCCGCTGCGGGACGGCGACGGCGCAACGCCCTCCCCCGGCGCCTCGCGGCTGCCGGGCACCGACGGGCGCAAGGACCCCGGGGGCGCCTCCGGGTTCACCTCGGGACCGGCCGGCACCGGCACCGCCACCACGGGCCCGGACGGCTCCGGCGGCCACGACGGCCTCGCCGACGGCACGTCCGGGACGACCGGCAGCGCAGGCAAGGACAAGGACGCGGACAGGGAGAAGGACAAGGAGCTGCGGCTCCAGGGGAAGGAGTTGTGCGGCGACTACCGCGCGGGCCGGCTCACCGGCGACCGCCGGGAGAAGCTGATCAGGCTGGCCACGACCCTGGCGCAGGTCCCGCACTACTGCGACGGCCTGCTGGACGGGCCCGGCGGCACCACCAAGAGCGGCGCGAACGGCCCCGACGCGGGCACCCCCGGCCCCGGCCCGGGAGGCGTCCTGCCGGCCCCGACCCTGCTCCCGGGCGGCTCGCTCCGCTTCCGCACGCCGGCCTGACGGACACCGTCACACCTGGCTGTAACACTTTTCGACCCGCCGGCGCAGTACAGAACGAGCCGACTGGTCATCGGCCGCGCATGAGCCGGGGTTCCCCCCGTACCCCTGGGCTCTGCGCAACCGGCGCGGGCGGGGCACGTTCCCCCGGCCCCGCCCGCGCCCTCTACGTCGACCCCGGCCGCAGCCGCCGGTCTCACCAGTAGACGACGACCTTGTCGCCGACCTTGACCTGATCGAACAGGGACGACAGCTTCCCCTTGTCCCGGACGTTCACGCAGCCGTGCGAGGCACCGGCGTAGCCGCGGGCGGCGAAGTCCGACGAGTAGTGGACCGCCTGGCCCTCACTGAAGAACATCGAGTACGGCATCGGCGTGTGGTAGATCGTCGACACCCAGTCCTTGGCCTTCCACTCCACCTTGAACTCGCCCTCGCGGGTCGGCGTGTTCTCGGACCCGAAGCGCACGTCCATCGTGGAGACGACCTTGCCGTCGATCATCCAGGCGAGGGTGCGGCTCTCCTTGCTGATGCACATGACCCGGCCCTGCATGCAGCGCGGGTCCGGCGCGTCCACCTCGTTGGTGGTCGGCGGACGCAGCTCTTCCTCGGTCGGCTTCTTGCTGGCACCCTCGATGCTCTTCCAGGTCGCCTGGTCAACCGAACCCGTGGCGGGCAGGCCGTGCCCGGACTGGTAGGTGCGGACGGCGGCGGTCGTCTTCGAACCGTAGAAACCGGTCGGCGCCACCGACATCAGCTTGAGCTGGCGCAGCCGCGCCTGGAGCTCGCGGATCTGGTCGCTCTCGTCACCGTTGGCCAGGATCGGCTTGACGGCGGGCGACTGCGGGGCCGACGCGGAGGGAGAGGCGGGAGCGGAGGCCGATGCCGAAGGCGAGGCGGCCTTGCCGTCGTCCGTGGCGGACGCGGAGGGGGAGGGGGAGGAAACCGCCGTGGGCGCGGACGGGGCCGTCGAAGGGGACCCCGCGGCCCCCGGCTTCTGCGGCCCGCAGGCGGTCGCGGCGAGCGCGACGGCGGTGGCGACTCCCAGCGTGCGGACTATTGCCTTCTGGCGGTACATGGCGGCCCCCCGGTTGTTCTCCGTTGTGTAAGTAGGTGATGCCTGACGGGCGTGGACAGTTGCGGACCGCTCCGCGATGTTGCGCCATTGTGACCAGCGGCCGACGCGGCGGGGTCCGGGCGGTGACCCCGGGCCGGCCGGCACCACGGAGGAGTGGGTCATGGTTCGTCCCCCAGCACGCACCGAGAGCGGAATCCCCATCGACCCGGTCTACGGCCCCGAGGCCCTCGCGGACTGGGACCCGGCCGTCAGCCTCGGGGTACCGGGTGACTACCCCTTCACCCGCGGGATCTATCCCACGATGTACACCGGGCGGCACTGGACGATGCGCCAGTACGCGGGCTTCGGCGCCGCGGCCGAGTCGAACGCCCGCTACCGCGCCCTGATCGAGGGCGGCGGGACCGGCCTGTCGGTGGCCTTCGACCTGCCGACCCAAATGGGACACGACTCCGACGCACCGCTGGCCCACGGCGAGGTCGGGAAGGTCGGCGTGGCCGTCGACTCCGTCGAGGACATGCGGCTGCTGTTCCACGGAATCCCCCTGGACCGGGTCTCGACCTCCATGACCATCAACGCCCCGGCGGCGCTGCTGCTCCTGATGTACCAGCTCGTGGCCGAGGAGCAGGGCATCGCGGCCGACCGGCTCACCGGGACGATCCAGAACGACGTGCTCAAGGAGTACATCGCGCGGGGGACCTACATCTTCCCGCCCGGCCCCTCCCTGCGGCTGACCGCGGACATCTTCCGCTACTGCCGCGCCGAGATCCCCAAGTGGAACACCATCTCCATCTCCGGCTACCACATGGCGGAGGCCGGGGCCTCGCCCGCGCAGGAGATCGCCTTCACCCTGGCCGACGCGATCGCGTACGTCCGTACCGCACTCGACGCGGGCATGCCGGTCGACGACTTCGCCCCCCGGCTGTCGTTCTTCTTCGTCGCCCGGACCACCCTGCTGGAGGAGGTCGCCAAGTTCCGCGCCGCCCGGCGGATCTGGGCGCGGGTGATGCGCGAGGAGTTCGGGGCCCGGGACCCCAGGTCGCTGATGCTGCGCTTCCACACCCAGACGGCCGGGGTGCAGCTGACGGCGCAGCAGCCCGAGCTGAACCTCGTACGGGTCGCGGTCCAGGCACTGGCCGCGGTGCTGGGCGGCACGCAGTCGCTGCACACCAACGCCTTCGACGAGGCGATCGCACTGCCGACGGAGAAGTCGGCGCGGCTCGCGCTGCGCACCCAGCAGGTGCTCGCGCACGAGACCGACGTACCGCACACGGCGGACCCCTTCGCCGGGTCGTACGCGGTGGAGCGGATGACGGACGAGCTGGAGGCGGCCGTGCTCGGGCTGATGCGGCGGGTGGAGGACCTGGGCGGGGCGGTGGCCGCGATCGAGGCCGGTTTCCAGAAGGGCGAGATCGAGCGGAACGCCTACCGCCTCGCGCGCGAGCAGGAGACCGGCGAACGGGTCGTGGTCGGCGTCAACCGGTTCCCGCTCGCCGAGGAGGAGCGGTACGAGCCGCTGCGGGTGGACCCGGCGATCGAGGCGCGCCAGTGCGCGGCCCTGGCGCGGCTGCGCGCGGAGCGCGACGCGGCGGCGGTGACGGCGGCGCTGGACGGGCTGCGGGCGGCCGCCGCCGACTCCTCGGCGAACGTGCTCTACCCGATGAAGGAGGCACTGCGGGCCCGGGCCACGGTGGGGGAGGTCTGCGGGGCGCTGCGGGAGGTGTGGGGAACGTACGTACCGGCGGACGCCTTCTGACCCTGCTGCCCGGGCCCCGCAATACGAATTCCGGCCCGTCGTACCCGCGTGGGACACTCCCTCCCATGCTGGGTGTCACCGATCTGCCGACCTATCTCGCCGGCCTCGTCCTCATCGTCCTCCTGCCGGGGCCGAACTCCCTCTACGTGTTGTCCGTCGCCGCGCGCAAGGGTGTCCGCGAGGGGTACAAGGCCGCCTGCGGGGTGTTCACCGGGGACACCGTCCTCATGTTCCTCACCGCCGCCGGGGCCGGAGCGCTGCTGAAGGCCAGCCCGGTGGTCTTCACGCTGGTCAAGTTCCTCGGGGCCGGGTACCTGGCGTGGCTGGCGGTCGGGATGATGCGGGCGGCGTGGGGCATGTGGCGCGACCGGGCGGCCCGGCAGGAGGAGGCCCTGGCCGAGCCGGAGGTGGCGGACGAGCGGCCGTACCGGCGGGCGCTGGTGGTGAGCCTGTTCAACCCGAAGGCGATCCTGTTCCTGCTCTCGTTCTTCGTGCAGTTCGTGGACCCGGGCTACGCCTACCCCGCGCTGTCGTTCCTGCTGCTGGGGACGCTGTCGCAGCTGGCGAGCTTCCTGTACCTGTCGACGCTGATATTCACCGGGACCCGGTTGTCGGCGGCCTTCCGCCGCCGCAAGCGCCTCTCGGCGGGAGCCACCTCGGCGGCGGGCGTCCTTTTCCTCGGCTTCGCCGCGAAGCTCGCCACGGGCTGACGGCCGGCCAGTGCCGGTCAGCGCCGGCGCAGCCGGCGCAGCACGCGGTGGGCCGTCCGGCGCAGCAGCGGGCTGCGCGGCAGGAACGCCAGCCGTGCCGGAATCCCGCCCGGAAGCCCCAACACCGTCAGTCGGCGGCGCTTGAAGTACCGCCGGGTGCGCGGGGCAAGCGAGCCCGAGAGGTACGTCCGCGCCTGCTCGCGCCGCTCCGCCAGGACGCGCGGCTGCATCGTGAAGCCGACCGCCGCGACGAGGCCGGCCACGTCCGGCAGGGCCGCTTCCCCGGCCCCCGACAGCTCCGGCAGCAGCGCGTCCACCAGCGTCAGCGGGATCCGGTTGCTGTTCTGGTACGGCTCCAGGCGGGCCAGGAGGGCCTGCGTCCCGGTCCGGGCGACCGGGATCCCGTACAGCGTCGCCGCCGTGAGCAGCCCCGTCGAGAAGCACCCCACCACCAGCGCCGGGCGCAGCCGCTCGTACAGCGTCTCCGCGAGCACCGGCTCCCCGATCACCGTCAGCCGCGCCCCCAGCCGCCGCGCCTCCGCATCGGCCCGCCGCGCGTACTGCGCCGGGGCGCTCGGGTGCGGCTTGAAGACCAGCTCCAGGTGGCCCCGCGCGTGCGCCCCGCGCACCATCTGCACGTGCAGTTCCTCCTCCTCGGCCGCCGACATCAGCTCCAGCGCCGAGAGGTACTGCCCGAGCAGCAGGGCCGGGGCCTCGCCGACGTCCGGCACTGGTCCGGCGTGCGGGGCGAGTTCGGCCACCACCTTCAGGAAGCGGTCGCCGGGCACCAGCTCCCCGGGCACCCCGAACTCCGTCAGCAGCAGCGGTTCCAGCCCCGGGACCAGGTCCAGGTGCAGCACCCGCCGCACCCGGGTCCCGATCTGCGGGTCGAGCCGGAAGCGGGTGGGTCCGTAGCTCATCAGCCCGTCGGCGTAGACGTCGACGGCGGCGCCGGGGAACAGCCGGCACAGGCTCTGCGCCGGGGGGACTTGCAGCGACTCCACGACGAGCTCGACCCGGTCCTCACCGAGCCCCCACAGCGTGCGCAGCTGCCGCTCCCACATCGGGACGTCCTCCTCGCGCGGCGCCCAGACGCCCGGGTGCTGCGGCGCGATGACGGCGTTCCAGTCGATCACCTCGTCGAAGCGGGCGCGCAGCGCGGCGAAGCCCGGCACGGCGGCGAGTCCCGGGGTGACCTCGGGGGCGGGGGAGTGGTTGCTGGTCAGCAGGATGCGGCGGCCGGCCGGCGGGAAGCGGTCCGCGTCGACGGCCGCCGCGAGGGTGGCCGTCCCGAAGGGCGTGGAGGCGAGGAAGATCTGGGTGACGTTCACGCGGCGGCCCCCGGAGCGGCGCGGCGCCGCAGCCGGCGCAGCAGGGCGGAGCGGTCCGCGTCCATGGAGTCCAGGGCCTGGTCCAGCAGGACTCCGGGCATGCGCGCCAGCGCTTCCGCGCTCAGCGTGCGGAGTTTTCTGGCCACGGCCGGTTCGAACCTCTCGATGGATCCGATCTGATGAGCGATGATCGCGCAATATGTTCGGACGGCTTTCGGAAGGAGCAGGCCCGAATCCCGGTCGGTGGCCGTGTCCGACAGAACTTGATCAAATGCGTGAATGAAATCGAGTTGGCGCTCGTCCCCGATCTGGGTCAGCGAGGTGGAAATGCCGCGCCGGTAGAAGATTCCGGCCGTTCCGACCGCGGCGAATGATTTCGCCTCCCGGTGCAGCCGCCAGATCCACGGCCGGTCCTCCGCCGTCCGCAGCCCGTCCGTGAAATGCAGCAACCCCCGGTCCAGCAGCCGCCGGTGGTACATGCCGGCCCAGGCGTACGGATAGTCCACCGCGGTCGCCCGCGAGGCCGGCAGGATCGCGGCGCGCGGGTCGGCCACGACGCCCTGCGGCCCGAACGGCACCCGCTCCACGGTCCGCGTCCGGCCCGTGACCCGCACGTGGTCGGTGCGGACGAAGTCGCAGCCGAGCGCCTCGATCGCGGCCAGCGTGCGGGCCAGGTGGCCGGGCGCGAGCCAGTCGTCCCCGTCCAGGAAGGCGATGTACTCGCCGCGGGCCGCGTCCAGACCGGTGTTGCGGGCCGTGGCGAGGCCGCCGTTCCCGTCCCGCGCGAGGTGCACGGCACCCGGCAGCCGCGCCGCCGCCCGCTCCAGCAGAGCGGCCGTGCCGTCCGTCGAACAGTCGTCGACCAGCAGGAACTCGAAATCCTCCCGGGCGTTCAGTTCGATACTCCGCAGGACGTCCGGCGCATATGTCTGCACGTTGTAGAACGGCACGACGACTGAGAGCTTGAGCACCCGGGTGACGTTAGGAGGCCGCCCGGCATTCACCGTGGCCCGCATACGGATTCCACGTGAACGACGCGGGGCGGTCGCGTTAACCCGTGCGCTTTCGCATGACGTCGACGGGTTGTTAACCAGCTGTTGTGCGGTCGTTGGGCCGGTCAGCGGAAATGCGGAATAGCTTCTGCCGGGTGCCAGCCACCAGTAATCGTGGCGATCTCCGCATCGCCGTACTCGCCGATTCCGATACGCGATGGAAATGGGGCGCGCTCACCGCGCGGCGCCTCGCGCCCGACCACCGGCCCACCGGATTCCTGCTGCGCGGCCGGGCCACCCCCACCGCACGCCAGCTCGGCGAGGTCGGCATCGGGGCGGCCCCGGACGGGCCGGCCGAGGTGACCTGCGCCGAGTTCCTGGCCGAAATCGGGCGGGCGCGCGGCGCCGACCGCTACGACGTGGTCGTCCTGGCCCTCGTCGGCGGTGCGGTCCAGGCCGTCCTGCACGGAGTGCGTGCCCTGTGGCCCGAGCCCGCGGCCCGCCCCGTCCTGGTCACCGGCTACGTCGGCGTCGTCTACGAGAAGCTCACCGACGGCCTGCTGCTGCGGCACGGGGCCGACCTGGTCCTCGCCAACTCCCCCTATGACGCGGGCCGCTTCCGCGCCGTGTACGAGGGGGCCGGCGCCGCGTCGGACGCCGTCACCGAGACCGCGCTGCCCTTCCTCGAAGGCGCGGCCCACCAGCCGGGCGCCGACGCGCCCACCGTCGTCTTCGCCGTGCAGCCCTCCGTGCCCGAGAGCCGCGCCGACCGTACGTACCTGCTCGCGCGGGCCGCCGCCCACGCCCGGCTCCACCCCGGCCGGGAGGTACTGGTCAAGCTGCGCAGCCGGCCCGGGGAGCACACCACGCACCTGGAGGAGCACCCCTACCAGCGCCTCGCCGAGCGGCTGCCCGGCGGACTGCCGCCCAACTGCCGCCTGGTGTACGGGAACATGGGCGCGGTCCTGGACGACACCGGCCTGCTGGTCACGGTCTCGTCCACCGCCGCCCTGGAGTCCTTGCACCGGGGCATCCCGACCGCCGTCCTGACCGACCTCGGCATCCGCGAGGCGCTCGGCAACCACCACTTCCTCGGCTCCGGCTGCCTCGCCTCCTGGGACCAGCTGGACCAGGGGCTGCTGCCCGCGGGTGACCCGGGGTGGCTCGCGGAACAGGGCGTGGCCCCGGACCGGGAGCCCTTCGCCGCCGCCCGCACCCGGCTCGCCGAGCTGCTCGCGCGGGAGCTGCTGCCGCCCGTGGCCCCCTACTACACCCGGATCACCGCCCCCGGCTACCTCCCCGGGGTGCTGGCCCGCCACCGCCTCGATCCGGACGGCCACCCGCTCCCGGGCACCCTGCGGCCGGACTCGCCCCGGGGCGCGTCCCGGGCCCGGGCCTGGCTCCGCGGCCGCCTGCGCGAGGCGGCGCGGGGTGCGTACCGGCACGGGGTCCAGCGCGTGGCCCCGACGATCCGCCGCCTGGGCGACCTGTGACCCCCCGCCGCCCCGCGCCTCCCGCGCCCGCCCCTCTTCCCGCCCCCGTACCGGCGGCCGTCGGGCCGGGCCGCGCCGCGCGGGTGCTCGCCGTGATCCCGGCGCGGGGCGGGTCCAAGGGGCTGCCGGGCAAGAACCTCGCCGAGGTCGGTGGGATCCCGCTCGTCGCACGGGCCGTGCGCGCCTGCCTGGCGGCGCCCGCCGTCACCGACGTGGTCGTCTCCACCGACTCCCAGGCCATCGCCGCCGCCGCCCGGGCCGCCGGGGCCGTCGCCCTGCGCCGCCCGGCCGCCATCGCCGGGGACACCGCGAGCAGCGAAGCCGCCCTGCTCCACGCGCTGGACTCGTTCGAGGAACTGCACTCCGTCACCGTCGACGTCGTCCTCCTCATCCAGTGCACCAGCCCTTTCCTGACCCCGTCCGACGTCGAATCCGTGGCCGCGGCCGTCGCTTCGGGCGGCGCCGACTCCGCCATGACCGTGGCCCCCTTCCACGGCTTCCTCTGGCGGGCGGCGGCCGACGGCACCGGATCCGGCGTCAACCACGAGGCCGCGTACCGCCCTCGCCGCCAGGACCGCCCCGAGGACCTGCTGGAGACCGGCGCCGCCTACGCCATGGCCGCCGACGGCTTCCGCGCCGCCCGGCACCGCTTCTTCGGGCGGACCTGGCCCGTCCGCACCGACCCGGCCCGGGTCCTGGAGATCGACGACCCCCACGACCTGGCCCGCGCCCGCCTCCTCGCACCGCTGCTCGACACCCCGTCCGGCACCCCGCCCCGGCCCCTCGTACGAAGGACGTCACCGACCATGAGCTCCACCACCCGCCTGCGCCGCTTCGGTCAGCGCTTCGCCGGTCCCGGCCGGCCCGTCTACGTCGTCGGCGAGATCGGCATCAACCACAACGGCGACCTGAACAACGCCTTCGCCCTCATCGACGCGGCCGCCGACGCCGGCTGCGACGCCGTCAAGTTCCAGAAGCGCACCCCGGAGATCTGTACCCCCCGGGACCAGTGGGACATAGAGCGCGACACCCCGTGGGGCCGGATGACCTACATCGACTACCGCCACCGCGTGGAGTTCGGCGAGGACGACTACCTCGCCATCGACGCGCACTGCGCCGAGCGCGGCATCGACTGGTTCGCCTCCCCCTGGGACACCGAGGCCGTCACCTTCCTGGAGAAGTTCGACCTCCCCGCCCACAAGGTGGCCTCCGCCTGTCTCACCGACGACGAGCTGCTGCGCGCCCTTCGCGCCACCGGCCGGACCGTCGTGCTGTCCACCGGCATGTCCACCCCCAAGCAGATCCGGCACGCCGTCGAGGTGCTCGGCAGCGACAACATCCTGCTCTGCCACGCCACCTCGACGTACCCCGCCAAGGCGGAGGAGCTCAACCTGCGGGTGATCGACACCCTCCGCGACGAGTACCCCAACGTCCCGATCGGCTACTCCGGCCACGAGACGGGCCTGCAGACCACGCTGGCCGCCGTCGCCCTCGGCGCCGCGTTCGTCGAGCGGCACATCACCCTCGACCGTGCGATGTGGGGCTCCGACCAGGCCGCCTCCGTCGAACCCGGCGGCCTCGCCCGCCTCGTGCGTGACATCCGGACCATCGAGACCGCCCTCGGCGACGGCGTCAAGCGCGTCTACGACTCCGAGCTGGCCCCCATGAAGAAGCTCCGCCGCTTCTCCGGTCAGAGCCAGGCCACCGCCACCGTCTGACCGCTCCGATCCCGCCCCCTCTGCCGAGGAGCACGTGGTGACCCCCTCCGCCCCCGGTTCCACCCTTCGTTCGACCTTGGCTTTCGTCGAGAGCCCGGTCCAGCTGCTCAACGTCCTCGAATGGGCCCACGCCGAGCACGGCCCCGCCGGCGAGCGGCTCCTGGACGCCGTGCCCCGCCAGCCCACCGCCGCCTCCCGCGCGGCCGGGCGGCCGGAGGCGCCGCTGATCGTCGTCCTGCCGCCCACCGACCCCATGTCCCGGGGCCAGCTGCGCCGGGTCGCGGCCCTGGCCCGCGACGAGGGGTTCACCGTCCGGTGGCAGGAGGCCCGCGGTGGCGCCGGGGCCCCGCTCCGGGCCCTGGCGGCGCTCGCCGCCGACGTGCGCCGGGCCGGGCGGATCGTGGTCGGGGACCCCTTCTCCCGCTTCGTCCAGCTGCTGCTCGCCCCGGCGTCCCGCACCGCCGAGCTGGTCGTCGTCGACGACGGCACCGCCACCATGGAGTTCGTCGCGCAGCTCGGCCGGGGCGAGCGGCTGCGCCGCTGGCACCGCACCGGCGGCGGGACCGCGTCCCGGGTGCGGGAGCTCGCGTACGCACCGGTGTCGGGGACCGCACGGCGCCGGCTCACCCCGGGCGGGCGCCGCCGGGTACGGGTGTTCACCTCGATGCCGGTCACCCCGCTGCCCGGGATGGAGCTGAGCGTCAACGACTTCGCCTGGACCCGCTCCCGCTTCGGGCCGCCCCGGCTGACCAGGGGCACCGACCTCGTCGGCACCTCCCTCGTGGAGACGGGCGTGGTGGATCCGGCCCGCTACCTGGACGCCGTGTGCGCCCTGAGCCGGGAACACGGCGCGACGCGGTACTTCGCGCACCGCCGGGAGTCCCCGGAGAAGCTGCGGGTGCTGAGCGAGGCGGCCGGGCTGGAGATCGTACGTCCGGACCTGCCGCTGGAGCTGATCGCCCGGCGGGGGCCGGTGGGCCGGACCATCGTCAGCTTTCCGTCCACGGTCGTCCACACGCTGCCCTACGCCCTGGCCGGTACCGGCGTTACCGTCGCCGTATGCGATGTCGAGCCGGCCTGGCTCACGGCCGCCGCCTCACCCCGGGCCCGGGGCTTCCTCGCCGGGGTCACCGACACCGCGCGCGGTGTGCGCAGACTGCCCGCTCAGGCGGCTCCGGCGGCCGGATGAGCGCGCGAGTTTACCCTCGGGCGCAACCGGTCATGCGTCCGGAGGCCGGGTTTCTTTCCCCTAACGGCATGAACTTTTTGTGATCTCCGGCCAGTTGACCCATCCGTGCGCCTAACCTTCAACGGGTGAACCAGTTGATGTCCCGCGAGTCCCAGACCGCCCTGCCCGGCACGCCCGACCGGCCCGAGCTGCCCGGCACGCTTCCGGACCACCTGCGTGCCGAACTGATCTCCTTCCGCCGGGACCTGCACATGCATCCCGAGCTCGGGCACCAGGAGTTCCGCACCACGGCGGCGATCAAGGCCCGGCTGGAAAAAGCCGGCCTGCGCCCACGGGTGCTGAGCACCGGCACCGGCCTGATCTGTGACGTGGGCACCTGGGACGGGGTACGGCCCGTGCTCGCCCTGCGCGCGGACATCGACGCCCTGCCCATCCCCGACACCAAGACCCACGTCCCGTACCGCTCGACCGTCCCCGACCGGGCGCACGCCTGCGGCCACGACGTGCACACCGTGACCGTGCTCGGCGCGGGCCTGGTGCTCGCCGAGCTCGACCGCCAGGGCCTGCTGCCGCAGCCGGTCCGGCTGCTGTTCCAGCCCGCCGAGGAGGTGCTCCCGGGCGGTGCGAGCGACGCCATCGAGGACGGGGTGCTGGACGGCGTCGGCAAGATCATCGCGGTGCACTGCGACCCCCGGGTGGACGCCGGGAAGATCGGGCTGCGCCCCGGTGCCATCACGTCCGCCTGCGACCGGCTGGAAGTCACCCTGGCGGGTCCCGGCGGCCACACCGCCCGCCCGCACCTGACCACCGACCTCGTCACGGCCGCCGCCCGCGTCGCGGTCGACGTGCCGGCGGTGCTGGCCCGCCGGATGGACGCCCGCTCGGGCATGTCCGTCACCTGGGGCCGGATCGAGGCCGGGCACGCCTGCAACGTCATCCCGATGCACGCGGAGCTGTCCGGAACCGTGCGGTGCCTGGACCTGAACGCCTGGCACGGGGCCCCCGACCAGATCCACGCGGCGATCGACGAGGTCGCGGCCCTGCACGGGGCCAAGTCGGAGATCACCTACGTCCGCGGCGTGCCGCCGGTGGTCAACGACCCGATGGTGACCGAGCTGCTGCGCGAGGCGATGTCGGCCCGGCGCGGCCCCGGGGCGATCGAGGACACCGAGCAGAGCCTGGGCGGCGAGGACTTCTCCTGGTACCTGGAGCACGTCCCGGGCGCCATGGCCCGCCTCGGCGTGCACAAGCCCGGCGACCCGGCCAAGCGGGACCTGCACCGGGGCGATTTCGACGTGGACGAGTCCGCGATCGCCGTCGGCGTCGAGTTCTTCACGGCCGCCGCCCTGCTCGACGGGCGTCGCGCCAGGGCCTCCCGGTAAAAGCCGGGGCAAAATCTGTACAACATCTGAGCGGCACCCGGCGCACCTGTCCAGCCCTTGGTATGCAAGGGCTGGACGCCCGACCAGTTACCGATCGGTCACTGTCCGGTTCGCGACGATCCGATAACGACTCATGAACGGGCTCTTAACTGACATCTACGCGCGTTACGATCGCCGCGAAACCAGCGCCGGTCGTGGCGCTTCGGTCAGGTTTTGAAGGAGCCTCCCCTTGCGCCGGATCACCAGGATCGCCACCGTGGGCCTCGCGTCCGCGGCGCTGGCCCTCTCGGCCACCGCCTGTGGCGGAAAGAAGTCGTCGGACGCCACCTCGTCCAGCTCGTCCTCCGGTACCAAGGAGGCCGGCGCCGCCATCGCGTACGACATCGGCGGCCGCGGCGACCAGTCGTTCAACGACGCCGCTTACGCCGGTCTCGAGAAGGCGAAGACCGAGCTCAAGATCAAGACCGCCGAGGCGGAGCCCACCGAGGGCGAGTCCGAGGCCGACAAGGTCCAGCGCCTGACCGAGCTCGCGCGCAAGGGCAACAACCCGGTCATCGGAGTCGGTTTCTCCTACGCGCCGGCCATCAAGAAGGTCGCCGCGAAGTTCCCGGACACCACGTTCGGCATCATCGACGACACCTCGCAGACCGACAAGAACATCGCCAACCTGGTCTTCAACGAGGAGCAGGGCTCCTACCTGGCCGGCGTCGCCGCCGCCAAGACGTCGAAGACCGGCACGGTCGGCTTCATCGGCGGTGTCGAGGTCCCGCTGATCAAGAAGTTCCAGGCGGGCTTCGAGCAGGGCGTCAAGGACACCAACCCGAACGCCAAGGTGCTGTCCACCTACCTGACCCAGCCGCCGGACTTCTCGGGCTTCGCCAAGCCCGACCTCGGCAAGGCCGCCGCCAAGGGCCAGCTCGACAGCGGCGCCGACGTGGTCTACGCCGCCGCCGGCCTCGCGGGCTCGGGTGCCATCGAGGCCGCCGCCGGCGCCGGCAAGTGGGCCATCGGTGTCGACTCCGACCAGTACAACCAGCCCGGTCTGTCGAAGTACAAGGACCACATCCTGACCTCGGTCACCAAGGACGTCTCCCTCTCGGTCTACGACCTGATCAAGTCGGTCAAGGACGGCAAGCCGGAGTCCGGCGAGGTCCGCTACGGCCTGGACAAGAACGGCGTCGCCCTGGCCGACTCCAACCCGCTGTACAAGTCGATGGCCGAGGTCACCGCCGCGGTGGAGAAGGCCAAGGCCGACATCATCGCCAAGAAGATCACCGTCAAGACCGCCCCGTAAGGGACGGCCTGACAGCCGATCGGTTTTCCGGGGTCCGGGTAGCGGCTCTGCCGCCACCCGGACCCCGCCCCGCGTCAAGTGGCCACCCGGTCACAACTTTTCACTTCCGACAGTGCTACGCGCGTAGAGGAACCGTGGACGCGGTACCTTCTCTCCCCGCCCTGTCCCCCTGCCTTCCGCTCCTTCGCGCCAAGGAGAGTGCGTCATCAACGCGTCCAGCCCCCCCGCCGTAGAACTGCACGGCATCACCAAGCGTTTCCCTGGCGTCGTCGCCAACAAGGACATCGACATCACCGTTCGCAAGGGCACGGTCCACGCCCTCATCGGTGAGAACGGTGCCGGCAAGTCGACCCTGATGAAGATCCTCTACGGCATGCAGAAGCCGGACGAGGGGACCATCGCCGTCGACGGGGAGCAGGTCTCCTTCGCCAACCCGGGTGACGCGATCGCCCGCGGCATCGGCATGGTGCACCAGCACTTCATGCTCGCCGACAACCTCACCGTCCTGGAGAACGTCGTCCTCGGCGGCGAGAAGCTGTACGGGATCGGCGGCAAGGCCCGCAGGAAGATCATGGAGATCTCCGACGCGTACGGCCTCGGGGTCCGCCCCGACGCCCTCGTCGAGGAGCTCGGTGTCGCCGACCGCCAGCGCGTGGAGATCCTCAAGGTCCTCTACCGCGGCGCCCGCACCCTCATCCTCGACGAGCCGACCGCCGTGCTCGTGCCGCAGGAAGTGGACGCGCTCTTCGACAACCTGCGCGAGCTCAAGGCCGAGGGCCTGACCGTCATCTTCATCTCGCACAAGCTGGGCGAGGTGCTGAAGGTCGCCGACGACATCACCGTCATCCGCCGGGGCACCACGGTCGGCACCGCCGACCCCAGGTCCGCCACCACCAAGCAGCTCGCCGAGCTGATGGTCGGCAGCGAGCTGCCCTCGCCGGAGACCCGCGAGTCCACGGTGACCGCGACCCCCATGCTCCAGGTCCAGGGCCTGCGCCTGGCCGCCACCGACCCGGACGGGATCGTCCGCGAGGTGCTCGCCGGCATCGACTTCACCATCCACAAGGGCGAGGTCCTCGGCATCGCCGGTGTCGAGGGCAACGGCCAGACGGAGCTCATCGACGCCCTCATGGGCATGAGCATCCCCGACGGCGGCGTCATCACCCTCGACGGCCGGGACATCTCCACCACCCCGACCCGCAAGCGCCGCGAGGGCGGCATCGGCTACATCCCCGAGGACCGCCACCGGCACGGGCTGCTGCTGGATTCCCCGCTCTGGGAGAACCGCATCCTCGGCCACGTCACCGAGGCGCCGAACTCCAAGCGCGGTGTCCTCGACCCGAAGGCCGCCCGCAAGGACACCGAGCGCATCGTGCGCGAGTACGACGTCCGCACCCCGGGCATCGACGTCACCGCGGCCTCCCTCTCCGGCGGCAACCAGCAGAAGCTGATCGTCGGCCGCGAGATGAGCCACAACCCCAAGTTCCTCATCGCCGCCCACCCCACCCGCGGTGTGGACGTCGGTGCGCAGGCGCAGATCTGGGACGCCATCCGCGAGGCCCGGCGCGAGGGCCTGGCCGTGCTGCTCATCTCCGCCGACCTCGACGAGCTGATCGGCCTGTCCGACACCCTGCGCGTCATCTACCGCGGCCGCCTGGTCGCGGACGCCGATCCGGCGACCATCACGCCCGAGGAGCTCGGCACCGCAATGACGGGCGCCGCCACCGGGCACCTGGAAGCAACCAACGACCACGTTGAAGGCTCCGCCGCTGCCGACGGTGAGACGACGGAGGACGAGGCCCGATGAAGAAATTCGACAAGGACCGGCTGCTGCTCGCGGTCGCCGGACCGGTGCTCGCGCTGGTCAGCGCCCTGGTGCTGACCGTGATCGTGCTGGCCGCCTCGGGCGTCGACCCGATCGACCCGCTGCGCATCATGATCGACCAGGCCGGTTACGAGGACATCCAGGTCCTGATCATCAACCAGGCAGGCATCTACTACCTGGCAGCCCTGGCCGTCGCCATCGGCTTCCGGATGAACCTCTTCAACATCGGCGTGGACGGCCAGTACCGCCTCGCGGCGATGGTCTCCGCGGTGGTCGGTACGGCGGTCTCGCTGCCCGGTCCGCTGCACGTCCTGCTGATCGTGGTCGTGGCCATGCTCACGGGCGCCTTCTGGGCCGGCATCGCGGGCGCCCTCAAGGCCCGCCGCGGGGTGAGCGAGGTCGTCTCCACGATCATGCTCAACGCCATCGCTACCTCGCTGATCGCCTGGCTGATCCTGCCGAAGAACTTCGGCGTCCAGCCGGCCGGCTCCAACGACCTCACCACCGGTGACATCCCGGAGTCCGGCTGGGTCCCGTCGCTCTCCCTCTCCGGCGGCGACATCTACGGCTTCACCTTCGTCGCCTTCGCCCTGGGCATCGTCTACTGGTTCGTGCTGAACCGGACCCGCTTCGGCTTCGACCTGCGCGCCACCGGCGCGAGCGAGTCCGCCGCCCAGGCCTCCGGCGTGGACGCCAAGAAGATGATCATGACCTCGATGCTCATCTCGGGCGCGGTCGCCGGCCTGACCGGCATGCCGCTGCTGCTCGGCGAATCGCACACGTACAACCTGTCCTTCCCGCTGGGCATCGGCTTCACCGGCATCACCATCGCCCTGCTCGGCCGCAACAACCCCGTCGGCATCTTCTTCTCGGCACTCCTGATCGCCTTCATCGACAAGGCCTCCGCCGGTCTCGACCAGAACGGCTACGCCAAGGAGATCGGCACGATCCTGCAGGGCCTGATCGTGATCGCCGTCGTCGTCAGCTACGAGCTCGTCCGCCGCTACGGCATCCGCCGCCAGCAGCAGAAGGTCGGCGAAGAGCTGGCCGCAGGCCACGCCCTCAAGACCGACAACAAGGAGGTCGCGGCGTGAGCACCAGCACCGTTTCCGCGACGAGCGCCGCGCCCAAGAAGGGCGGCGGCCGCCGCAAGCTCACCCTGCCCTGGATCCTGCTGATGATCGCGGGCGGACTCGCCCTGATCTCCCTGGTCAGGATCATCTCCGGGGCCGACGACCTGACCTCCGTCGGCCAGGTCTCCGGCGCCCTCCAGCTCGCCGTGCCGATCGCCCTCGCGGGCCTCGGCGGCCTGTGGGCCGAGCGCGCGGGCGTGGTCAACATCGGCCTCGAAGGCATGATGATCCTGGGCACCTGGTTCGGTGCCTGGGCCGGCTACCAGTGGGGTCCGTGGACCGGTGTCCTCGTCGGCATCGCCGGCGGCGCCCTCGGCGGCCTGCTGCACGCGATCATCACCGTGACGTTCAACGTCAACCACATCGTCTCCGGTGTGGCGGTCAACATCCTGGCCGTCGGCTTCACCCAGTACCTGTCGAACTTCACCTTCGACGAGGTTCCGGGCGGCTCCTCCAAGCAGTCCCCGCGCATCGAGCCGATCGCCGAGATCACCGTTCCGGGGCTCTCGGACTGGCTGACCACGCTCCAGGGCAAGCACTGGTTCCTCGTCTCGGACGTGGCCGGGGTCCTCGGCGGGCTGGTCACCAACCTCTCGCTGCTGACCGTCGTGGCGGTCCTGCTGGTCCCCGTCACCTGGTGGGTGCTGTGGCGGACCTCCTTCGGTCTGCGCCTGCGCTCCTGCGGTGAGAACCCGGTCGCCGCCGAATCCCTCGGCGTCAACGTCTACAAGTACAAGTACATCGCCGTCGTCGTCTCCGGCGCGATGGCCGGCCTCGGCGGCGCGTTCCTCGCGATCGTCTCCACCGGCATCTACCAGGAGGGCCAGACCGGCGGCCGCGGCTACATCGGTCTCGCCGCGATGATCTTCGGCAACTGGATGCCGGGCGGCATGGCCCTCGGCTCGGGCCTCTTCGGCTTCACCTACAGCCTCCGGCTGCGCGGTGGCGCCGAGAACGTCCACGCGATGCTCCTGCTGCTGGCGATCCTGCTCGTGATCGTCGTCGCCTGGCAGCTGTACAGGAAGAAGTACCTGCAGGCGGGCATCGCGGCCGTCTGCTCCGCCGGCCTCTTCCTCTGGTACGTGCTCACCGACTCCGTCCCGAGCCAGTTCGTGGACGCGGCCCCGTACGTCACGACGCTGCTCGTGCTCGCCCTGTCGGCGCAGCGCCTGCGGATGCCCAAGGCGGACGGCATGCCGTACCAAAAGGGCCAGGGCAAGTGACGGCCGTGGACTGGGAGGCCCTGCGGACGGCCGCCCGGGAGGCGATGACGCGGGCGTACGCCCCGTACTCGGGCTTCCCGGTCGGTGTCGCCGCCCTGGTCGACGACGGCCGCACGGTCGTCGGCTGCAACGTGGAGAACGCCAGCTACGGGCTCGGCCTGTGCGCCGAGTGCGGGCTGGTCTCCGCCCTCCAGGCCACGGGCGGCGGCCGGCTCACGCACTTCACGTGCGTGGACGGCAAGGGCCAGATCCTGGTCCCGTGCGGCCGCTGCCGCCAGCTGCTCTTCGAGTTCGGCGGCCCCGAACTCCAGGTGGAGACACCCGAAGGCGTCCTGCCGCTCGCGGCGATGCTGCCGCAGGCCTTCGGACCGGACCACCTGAGACAGCCGTAGCGACGGTCCTTCGTCCCTCCCGGGCGAAGGACCGTCGTCTTTCCCGTCTCACTTCCCACCCCTCTCTCTATGCGCGTAGAAGGAAGCACTCCATGGACGTCATCTCCGTCATCCGCACCAAGCGCGACCGCGGGGAACTCAGCCCCGAACAGATCGACTGGGTCATCGACGCGTACACGCGCGGCGTCGTCGCCGACGAGCAGATGTCGGCGCTGGCCATGGCCATCCTGCTGAACGGTATGAACCGGGCCGAGATCGCCCGCTGGACCGCCGCGATGATCGCCTCCGGCGAGCGCATGAACTTCGACTCCCTCTCCCGCCCGACCGCCGACAAGCACTCCACCGGCGGCGTCGGCGACAAGATCACCCTGCCGCTGGCCCCGCTCGTCGCCGCCTGCGGCGCGGCCGTGCCGCAGCTCTCGGGCCGGGGCCTCGGCCACACCGGCGGCACCCTGGACAAGCTGGAGTCCATCCCCGGCTGGCGCGCGCTGCTGTCCAACGAGGAGATGCTGAACGTCCTCGACACCACCGGCGCGGTCATCTGCGCGGCGGGCGACGGCCTGGCCCCCGCCGACAAGAAGCTGTACGCGCTGCGCGATGTGACCGGCACGGTCGAGGCGATCCCGCTGATCGCCTCCTCCATCATGTCCAAGAAGATCGCGGAGGGCACCGGCTCCCTGGTGCTGGACGTGAAGGTCGGATCCGGCGCCTTCATGAAGAACATCGAGGACGCGCGCGAGCTCGCCTCCACCATGGTCGCCCTCGGCACCGACAGCGGCGTCAAGACGATCGCCCTGCTCACCGACATGTCCACCCCGCTCGGCCTGACCGCCGGCAACGCGCTGGAGGTCCGCGAGTCGGTCGAGGTCCTCGCCGGCGGCGGTCCCGCCGACGTCGTGGAGCTGACCCTGGCCCTGGCCCGGGAGATGCTGGACGCGGCGGGCATCAAGGATGCCGACCCGGCCAAGGCGCTCGCCGACGGCTCCGCGATGGACGTCTGGCGCCGGATGATCGCGGCCCAGGGCGGCGACCCGGACGCGACCCTGCCGGTCGCCCGCGAGCACCACGTCGTCACCGCCCCCGCCTCCGGTGTCCTGACCCGGCTGGACGCCTACGCGGTGGGCGTCGGCGCCTGGCGCCTGGGCGCGGGCCGCGCCCGCAAGGAGGACCCCGTCCAGGCGGGCGCGGGCATCGAGCTGCACGCCAAGCCCGGCGAGACGGTCACCGCGGGCCAGGCCCTGATGACCCTGCACACCGACACCCCGGAGAAGTTCGAGTACGCCCTGGCCGCCCTGGCGGGCTCGTACGACATCGCCCCGGCGGGCACCGCGTTCACCGCGAACCCGATCGTGCTGGACCGCATCGCCTGACCGGCACCCCCCGACCCCGTCGGCGCGGCTCCCCGTCCGGTGCAGCAGGGCGCGTAGCCGCGGCGGGACGCCGGCCAGGCTGAGGCGGACCCCGGCCC
>NZ_JBSGYT010000053.1:37339-55357 GCF_053610645.1 Streptomyces sp. NPDC054883
TCGGGGCTGCCCCCACCCGCCGCCCCGCCCCCCCCCCCCCCGGGGGGGGGGCCCCCCCGCCGGCCGCCGCCCCGACGGCTTTTTTGCCGCCGGGCCCCGGGGCCGCCGAGGCTCGGGCTGGGGGCGGCCCCGATGAGTTCCGGCGCGGCGCCCGGTCAACCTCTCGTGGAGATCAGAAGACTGGTGCTGCCCGGCCCGGCCGTGACCCCGCAGGACGCCGAACGGCTCGACGCCCTGTGCCGGGACGGCCCCCGCCCGCTGTGGGTGGTGTGCGCCGCCGGGGAGCTGGCCGCGGCCGGGCTCGCCGAGGTGGACGCGCTCGCGCGCCTCGCCCTCGCCGCCCGCCGGGCCGGGGTCCGCCTCAGCCTGGCCGGCGTCCCGCCGCGGCTACGCGCCCTGCTGCACCTCGTAGGACTCGTCGAGCTGCTCGGGGAGCCCGAACAGCGGGAACCACCTGGCGGTGTCCAGGAAGGCGTTCAGCCCGACGATCTTCCCCGCTGATATTTCCAGCACCTGGAGCGCCCACGGCTCGTGCCCGGGCCGGCCGTCCGTACGCGGGCGGTACTGCCCGAAGGCCGGCATGCCGTTCGCCGTCGTCGGGACGAGCCGGGAACCCTTGCAGCCGATGCCCTGGTTCAGGTGCCACGCCGCGATGTCGGCGGGGCCCCTCAGCCACAGGTCGAACGGCGGCATCGACAGCACCGCGTCCTCGTGCAGCAGGGCGGTGAGCCGGGAGATGTCGTACGCCTCGAAGGCGCTCAGGTACCGCTCCAGGAGCTTCGCCTGGTCCGCGTCCAGCGGGTCCGCCGGATCGCTCGCCCGGACCGCCTGGCCGGCGAGCGTGGCGCGCGCCCGCTGGAGGGCGCTGTTCACCGACGCCACCGTGGTGTCCAGCAGCGTCGCGACCTCGTCCGCCTTCCAGGCCAGCACCTCGCGCAGGATCAGTACGGCCCGCTGCTTCGGCGGCAGGTGCTGGAGGGCGGCGACGAAGGCCAGCCGCACGGACTCCTTCGCCAGCGCCGTCTCCGCGGGATCCGCGGTCTGCGGCAGCACCCGCCCGTCCGGCACCGGCTCCAGCCACGTCACCTCGGGCCGCTCGCTGAGCACGGCGGAGGCCTGGTGCTGCGGCGCGCTGAGGTCCATCGGCCGGGCCCGCTTGTTCCCGGCGTTCAGCAGGTCCAGGCAGACGTTCGTGGCGATCCGGTACAGCCAGGACCGCAGCGAGGAACGGCCCTCGAACTTGCCGTATGCGCGCCAGGCGCGCAGGTACGTGTCCTGTACCGCGTCCTCGGCGTCGAAGGACGAGCCGAGCATCCGGTAGCAGTAACCGGTGAGCTCGACCCGGTAGCGGTCCATCGCCGAGTCGAGTTCCGGGCTGGTCGCGAGGTCACTCATGGCTGCCGTCCCCCAGTAGTTCCACTACGTCGAAAACTACCGGAGGGGTCTGACAACGGCAGCCCGGCGCGACCCGGCGGGACCGGCCTACGTGCCGGGCTTGCGGCCGTACACGTACACGTCGTCACCGCCCCGCAGCAGATTCCAGTACGCCTTGGCGTCCGCCGGACGCATGTTCACGCAGCCGCCGGAGCCGGGCGGGTTCCACATGTCCTTCTCGACGGAGTGGAAGGCGATGCCGCCGTCGAAGAACTGCGAGTACGGCATCGCGACGTCGTAGAGGGTCGACCAGTGGTCGATGCTGCGGTAGTAGATCTTCTTCGGACCCGTCCGCGTCTCGGTCCCGGCCTTGCCCGTGCGCACGGGCACCGGCCCGTAGACCAGCTTCCCGCCGTCCTGGACCCAGCTGAGCTGGCGCGTCAGGTCCACGCAGGCGATCCGTCCGAGACCGACCGGGCACTTCCCGTCCCGGTTGGGGGTGCTGCCCGCCGCCCGCTGCGCCAGCATCACGCTCATCGTCTGCCAGGTGAGCGGCCCGGCGTACCCCGCTGTCGGGGTGATGCCGTGGACCGCCTGGAACCCCTTGATGGCCGAGCAGTCGGCCGCCGACTGCACGCCGTCCACCGGCCGCCCCAGGAACTGCTCGACCTGCCGCTGGTAGGGCCCGGTGGTCGCGGTGCAGGAATCGGCCCGCGCCGCCGGGCTCCCGACGACCACCAGCGGGGCCGCCAGGGCCACCGCCGCGCCCGCCAGCGCCGCGGTCCGGCCCCTCGTACGAATCCGTCGTTTCCGTGTGGATGTCACATCCGCCTCCCCACGCATTACTTCCCCGCCCGGTCGCCGAACGTGCCGGAGCCCGGAGCGTGTTGGGCTCCGGGCTCCGTAAATCACCTCGTACCGATGTCGTACGGGCACATGCGCACGCGTCGTATCAGCGCACCGCGGCCAGCGAGGCCGGGCGGCGCTCGGCACGCGCCACCCGCGAGCCGTACAGGGTGATCGACGCGACTCCCACCACCGCCACCAGCGCGATCCCGACCGTGGCCGCCCACCCCGAGGCGTGGTAGGCCAGCGCCCCGAGCGTGCCGCCCGCGCTCGAACCGAGGTAGTACGCCGACTGGTAGAGCGCCGACGCCTGCGCCCGGCCCGTCGTCGCCGTCCGGCTCACCGCCGCCGAGGCCACCGCGTGCCCCGCGAAGAACCCGGCCGTGATCAGCACCAGACCCGCCAGGACGGCGGCCAGCGCGTCCGCCAGGGAGAGCAGCAGCCCGAGCGCGGTCGTGGTCACCGCCAGGTACAGCGCGCCGCGCCGGCCGATCCGGGCCACCAGCTGCCCGGCGGCCGCCGAGGAGACCGTACCGACCAGGTACACCAGGAACACCGACCCGACGACGCCCTGGCCCAGCGAGAACGGCTCGTCCACCAGGCGGTACCCGATGACCGTGTACACCGCCCCGAACACCGTCATGAACAGCGCCCCGATCCCGTACAGCCGCAGCAGCAGCGGATCCCGCAGGTGCCCGGCGACGGTACGGCCCACCGCGCGCGGCTCCAGCGAGGCCGGGCGGAAGAACCGCGCCCGGGGCAGCAGTACCAGGAACGCCACCGCGCACCCCACCGCCATCAGGCCGACGGTCAGCAGCCCGGCCCGCCAGCCCCACAGCTGCGCCGCCCAGCCCGTGACGATGCGGCCGCTCATCCCGCCGATCGAGTTGCCCGCGACGAACAGGCCGATCGCGCCGACCAGCGCCCTCGGCCGGACCTCCTCCGCCAGGTACGCCATCGCGGAGGCGGGGATGCCGGCGATCGCCGCGCCCTGGACCGCGCGCAGCGCCACCAGCCACTCCAGGTTCGGCGCGAACGGGACGAGCAGGCCGACGCCGACGGCCAGCACCATCGCCCAGGTCATCATCCGGGTCCGCCCGAACCGCTCGGACAGCGCGCTCAGCGGCAGGACGAACAGCGCGAGCGCCCCGGTGGCGGCGGACACCGTCCAGCTGGCCTGACCGGCCGTCACGCCGAAGGTGCCGGAGATCGCGGGCAGCAGCGCCTGGGTGGAGTAGAGGAGGGCGAAGGTCGCCAGTCCGGCGGCGAAGAGCGCGAGGCTCATCCGGCGGTAGCCGGGGCGGCCGGGGGAGATAGGTTCCGGTGCGGGGGACGACGGGGTGGAGGCACCCGGGATGGCGGGTGCCCCGGTATGAGCGGGAGGCATGCTTCAACGGTAGAGCCGGGCCGTTTCATGCGTCCAATGCACAGGTTCGCGATAATCAATCCACTCATGCATCAGCCCAGCTCAGAGAGGTGCATGTCAATGAGTCGTTACGAAGAAGACATCCCCGTGACAAGTCTGCTGGCCCCCCGGCTCGCCTACTTCGTCGCGGTCGCCCGGCACGAGCACGTCACCCGCGCCGCGCACGAGCTGGGCGTACCGCAGTCCACCCTGTCCCGGGCGATGGTCCGCCTCGAACAGGACCTGTCCGTCACGCTGTTCGCGCGCAAGGGCCGCACCGTCGCCCTCACCACCGCCGGGCGCACCTTCCTGGCCTCCGCCCAGCGGGCCCTCGGCGAGATCGCCCGCGCCGCCGAATCCGTGCAGCAGGACGCCGACCCGGCCTCCGGGAAGGTCGCCTTCGGCTTCCTGCACACCCTCGGCTCCGAGACCGTACCCGGGCTCATCCGCGCCTTCCGCGCCGACCACCCGAGGATCCGGTTCTCCCTGGTCCAGAACTACGGCGAGGCCATGCTGGAGCGGCTTCGGGCCGGGGAACTCGACCTCTGCCTCACCTCCCCGCTGCCCGACGCGCCCGACCTGGTGGCCCGCCGCCTCGACGAGCAGCGGTTGCGCCTGGTCGTGCCCGACGACCACCGGCTCGCCGGCCGCAAGCGCGTGCGCCTCGCCGAGGCCGCCGAGGAAACCTTCGTCACCCTGGAACCCGGCTACGGCCTGCGCCGGATCACCGACGACCTGTGCGCGGAAGCCGGGTTCACCCCGCGGGTCGCCTTCGAGGGCGAGGAGGCGGAGACCCTGCGCGGCCTGGTCGCCGCGGGCCTCGGCGTGGCCCTGCTGCCGCCGCCCGCCGTGGCCCGGCCGGGCGTGGTCGAGCTGACGGTGACGGCGCCCCGGGCGGTCCGCGAGATCGGCGTCGCCTGGCTCGACGGACACCCCGACACGCCGCCGGTGGCGGAGTTCAAGCGGTTCCTGCTGTCCCGGCGGGGCCGGCTGATTCCCGAACTGTGAGCCGCACGGCGTCCCGTGTCCCGGCCCCTTCGGCCCCCGCGTTCCGCACCCCGGCCGACAGCAGGTACCCGGCCTGGAAGCGGGACTTGGCGCCCACCGCCCGCATGATGCCCGCGATGTGCCGCTGACAGGTCCGCTCCGACATGCCCAGCCGGCGCGCGATCACCTTGTCCTCCAGCCCCTCCGCCAGCAGCCGTACGATCGTCTGCCGCAGCTCGTCGGTGAGCGAGCGCGCCGCCTGCGGTCCCACCGTTACGGGGAAGGGCTCCGCCGCCACCCAGCACCGTTCGAAGGCCGCCTTCATGAAGTGCACGACGTTCGGTTCGCGCACCACCAGCGCCGCCCCGCTGCGGTCCGGCACCGCCATCAACCCCGTGCGGCCGTCGAAGACCAGCATCCGCATCAGTGCGTCGCCGACCGTGCGGACCTGCGCGCCCAGCGCCGTCAGCCGCTCCACGTACGCCGCCGTCGGGCGCGAGTACCGCGCCGTGTGCTGGTAGACGGCCCGCATCCGCACCCCGCGGGCCAGCAGCGCCTCGTCCCGCCCGATCGACTCCTCCAGCGACTCCGGCGGGCGGCCGCCGCCGGGCTGCGAGGTCAGCAACTCGCACTCGGTGCCCGCCACCAGCTCCGCGATCAGCCCCCGTACCGCGCCCAGGTCGGTCACCAGCTCCAAGTGGCCCGAGCCGCTCGGATCGCGGTGCGCGGCGCCCGCCTCGTACGCCGGGACCAGCTCCTCCAGCCGCCCGCGCAGCCGGTCCATCTCGTCGTGCGTCTCCCGCACGAGCAGCGCCAGCGGGGCCAGGGCCCGGGCCGCCGCCGCGCGCGGCGCCACCGCGCTCCACCGCTCGGGGCCCGGCCCGGGGGCGCGCTGGAGCAGGTGCGCCGCGGCCAGCTCCGTGATGGCGGTACCGGCGCGCGCACCCAGGGCGACGGTGGCCTCCGCCGCGGCGAAGGCACGCCGCTCCACCGCGTACGCGTAGAGGAGCCGGGCGGCGGGGCTCAGCCCGTCGTTCCGGGCGCTCCCGTCGAGGTCCTCGGCCGGCATGTGCCTATTTCTCCCTGTGGGTGAGGTTTTGTAAACCCCTCGTGTTCCCGCAAGGCGGCAAGACGACGCCCGGCGGCGGCCCTGCGGCATATGCCGAACCGGCACAGTGGATGACGGCCCGAGGGGGAAGGCAGCGGAAAGCACGCCGGGACGGCCGGGCCATCCGACCGTGAGGGGGCGGATCGGCGGGCCCGGCCGGCCCGGCGCGCCGTCCGTCGGCCCGCCGCGTGCGGCGAGTACGTCAGCCGGAGGACTTCGCGTAGTCCCCGAAACCGGTCCAGTCGACGGCGACGACCTTCTCGTCGCCCACCACCCAGGCGTCGTGGCCGGGCTCGACCTGCATGAAGTCGCCGGGGCCGTACTCCTCGCTGGTGCCGTCGTCCATGACGATCTTCATCCGGCCGCTCACCATGTACCCCGTGTGTGCGGCCTCGCAGCTGTCCGTGCCGGCCAGCGGCTTGATGTGCTCCGACCAGCGCCAGCCCGGCTCGAACACCGCGCGGCCGACGGGCCCGCCCGCCGTCTGGATCACGTCCAGCCGGCCCTTGCCGTCCTGGAACGGGCGCGTCTCGTCCGCGTCGTCGAAGTTCTTGCGCACGATCTGGGCCATGCCCTATCGCCTCCCGTGGAAGAAGCCCCCGAGGACAATCACCCGAGTCCACTTCCCACTTTACGCGCGGACGGCGTTCCCGCCCGGGGCGGTTCAACCCCGCAGCGACCGCCCGAAACCCGAGGCCAGCGGCATCCGCAGGCCCAGCGGCGGGGGCGCGGCGAGCGCGTCCGTCACCGGCCGCGAGTACCGATGCGAGAACATGGCGCCGAGGACGAAGTCCACCCCGAGGGCGACCACCTCGGCCCGGTGCTCGCGCAGCCCGTGCCCGTCCGAGTGCACCTCGAACCGGCACGTGGAACGATTCGCCTTCTTCGCCCGCGCCGCCAGGAGGAAGGACGACTCCGGGTCGCAGTGCCCGTCGTCGGTCCCGTGCACGATCAGCACCTGCCGGCCCGCCAGCTGCTTCACCGGCTCGGGCTCCGGTTCCGGCTCCGGCCCGCGGAAGCCCTTGCCGGCCGCCGCGCCCGGGCCGAGGGAAGGGGCCAGCGCCAGCACCGCGTGGACGGCCTCGTGCCCCGCCGCCCGCAGCGCCGCCAGGCCGCCCGCATCGTATCCGGCCAGGCAGACCGGCACGTCCCCGTACCTGCGTACCGCCTCGTCCGACGCCCACCGGGCGTCGTCCTCGCGGGCGCCCGCGCCGTGCAGCACCGGGTGCGCGACGAGGCCCTGGGCACCGCCCGCCCGGGCCAGCGCCCGCGCGAGCGGACGCAGTGGACCGGGGGAGAATCTGGACGCCCCGGGGAGCAGGAGCACCACACCACTGACCGTCGAGACCGAGCCGTTCGCGCCGGCCGCCCGCCCCAGGCGGGCCCCGCGCGCCGGCGGCGCATGCTGTGCCATGGCGGAACAGTCTCAGACTGACAGGTGTACGCGACCCCTCCGTACGGTCACTGTTACGTATCGACGGCTCACGCCGACCCCGCGCTCTACGCGCGTAGGAGCTAGAGTGCCCAGATGACGAGCGACACCCCGAACCTGCCCACCCCGGATCAGATCCGCCGTGCCCCCAAGGTGCTCCTCCACGACCACCTCGACGGTGGCCTGCGCCCCGGCACCATCATCGAGCTGGCCCGCGAGGCCGGCTACGAGAACCTCCCCGAGACCGATGCCGACAAGCTGGGCGTCTGGTTCCGGGAAGCCGCCGACTCCGGCTCCCTCCCCCGCTACCTGGAGACGTTCGCGCACACCTGCGCCGTCATGCAGACGAAGGCGGCGCTCTTCCGCGTCGCCGCCGAGTGCGCCGAGGACCTGGCCGAGGACGGCGTCGTGTACGCCGAGATCCGCTACGCCCCCGAGCAGCACCTCGAAGCCGGCCTGACCCTCGAAGAGGTGGTCGAGGCGGTGAACGACGGCTTCCGCGAGGGCGAGCGCCGCGCGAAGGCGAACGGCCACCGCATCCGGATCGGGGCCCTGCTGACCGCGATGCGGCACGCCGCCCGCGCGCTGGAGATCGCCGAGCTGGCGAACCGCTACCGCGACAACGGCGTGGTCGGCTTCGACATCGCCGGCGCCGAGGCCGGGTTCCCCCCCACCCGCCACCTCGACGCCTTCGAGTACCTCAAGCGCGAGAACAACCACTTCACGATCCACGCGGGCGAGGCCTTCGGCCTGCCGTCGATCTGGCAGGCCCTGCAGTGGTGCGGCGCCGACCGGCTGGGTCACGGCGTGAAGATCATCGACGACATCGAGGTCGCCGCCGACGGCTCGGTCAAGCTGGGCCGCCTGGCCTCATACGTCCGGGACAAGCGCATCCCCCTGGAGATGTGCCCGACCTCGAACCTCCAGACGGCCGCCGCCGCCTCGTACGCCGAACACCCGATCGGCCTGCTGCGCAAGCTGCACTTCCGGTTGACCGTCAACACCGACAACCGGCTGATGAGCGGTACGAGCATGAGCCGCGAGTTCGAGCACCTGGTCGAGACGTTCGGCTACACGCTGGAAGACATGCAGTGGTTCACGGTCAATGCGATGAAGTCCGCGTTCATTCCTTTCGATGAACGACTGGCGATGATCAACGACGTGATCAAGCCGGGTTACGCGGAGCTGAAGTCCGAGTGGCTGTTCCGTCAGACCGCTTCGACCAGCGGTTCTGTCTCGGCCTAGGCCATGGCGTGACATGCGGAAGGCGCCCGGGGAGGGGAATTCCCGGGCGCCTTCTCATATTTAAGGATGTTTGCGGCCCGGGGTTTGAAGTGACTAGTTTGCGGAGCCGCTCAATTCCCCGTCGCAAGGACGATTTTGATGAAGAAGTCAGCTGCCAAGACGCTCGGTGTCGCCGCCCTGGGTGCCGCCTTCGCCGCCGTTGCCGCCGGTTCCGCCTCCGCCGCCGTCCCGGCCGTCGGTCTGACCGACGCGCTGGGCACCGCCACCGGCGCCGTCCAGGGGCTCACCAGCCAGCAGCACATGAGCGCCCAGCAAGGCCAGGACGCGAGCGACCCGGGCGAGGCGCTCGGTACGGTGACCAGCCTCCTCGGCGGCGTGCCGCTCAGCAACCTCGGCAGCTGACAGGCATCGCGCCGAGCCGCGCGGCCCGGTCCGTACGGCTTGGTCCGCACGTCTGATCGGTACGCGGTCCGCACGCGCGCGCCCGTGGCGCACACCCTTTCGACCAGGTGTGCGCCACCTCGCGCGGTGTGCCACGATCACCGGCAACTGCCCGCCGAAGCAAGGTGTTTGGGGTCACGGTCATGCGCATCAAGGCACGGTTCACGGCACGCACGTGGACGCGGACGGCGGGCTTCGCCCTGCTCCCCGCCCTGCTCCTCGCCGCCACGGGATGCGGCGGCGCCGCGGACGGCCCCGGCACGGCCCCCGACGCGAAGGGGCCCGCAGCGCCGCGCGCCACGCCCCCCGCCGGCCCCGCCACCCCGGCCGCCCCGGCCTCCCCCAAGAGCGCGGCGAGCAAGCTGGAGCGGTCCTCCCTGGAACCGGGCGACCTCGACGGCTACCAGATCTCCGCGCAGGGCAAGAACCCGAACGCCCCCTCCGGCCAGCCCCACGCCGACCGGAAGGCCTGCCAGCCCCTCGCCGACGTCATGGGCGACAAGCCCGACCCGGCCGCACACGACACCGTCAACCGGGGCGTCGGCTCGCAGAAGCAGGTCGGTCTCGCCATCTCCGCCTCCGTCAGCTCCTACGACCGGACCGACGCCGAACACCTGATGGACCGGCTGCGCGACGCCGTGGCCGAGTGCACGGGCTTCACTGCCACCGTCCAGAAGCAGACGGGCAGCTACCGCGACGTGAAGGCGCTCGCGTACAAGACCGGCGGCGACGAGAACGTCAGCTGGACCACCACGGTCACCGCCGCGGGCGTCTCCGCGCACGTCCACCTCGTCGTCGTCCGCCAGGGCGCCACCGTGGTGCGGCTGACGGCGCTCAACGTGTCCGACGCCACGAAGGAGGCGAGGGTGCCGCAAGAGGTGGCCGACAAGCAGCTGGAGAAGGTCCGCAAGGCGGGCTGAGCGGGCGCGGGCGGGCCGGTTTACGGCTACCAGGCGGTGCCGGTTTACGGCTACCAGGCGGTCCGGGCCGGACCCGCGCCCGGCTTCTCGTTCGGCAGCAGCAGCCACAGCGCCAGGTAGATCAGGAACTGGGGGCCGGGCAGCAGGCACGAGAGGACGAAGATGATCCGCATCGTCCGCGCCCGCATCCCGAAGCGTCGCGCGAGACCGGCGCAGACGCCACCGATCATCCGTCCGTCACGGGGGCGGGTAATCGCGCTCATGGGTTCCTCCTCGTATCTCGGTACCGCTTCCTTGCGATACCTCAATACTCGCGGGGAACCACCGACAGCACCTCGGTCCAGGGGCTCACGTCGACCCTGGTAATTCTCGGGGTGGCCCCCTGAGAGCGCCGCAGCCTGGACCTCAGGGCCGGCATCACCGCGGTGTGCACGAACAGCACACCGGCCGTGTTCAGCAGCACCGAGTCGACGTCCACGACCTGCCCGGGCACCCCGGTCTGCAGCATCGCGATGCTCAGCGAGATCAGCGCGGCCGCGGCCGCGGTGCGGGCCAGCGACGACCACGCCGCCAGCGAAGACCGCGCGAGCCGCCCGCCGGCCAGCGGCAACAGCACCCCCAGCGGCGCCAGCAGGGCCAGGTCCCCGCCGATCCGCCGGGCCGCCTCCAGCGGCCCGTAGGCGAGGTCGGCCCGGATGCCCGCCAGCGGAGTCAGGTTCGCGGCCGCCGCCCACGGCACGTCCAGTGGCCGCAGGGTCAGCCAGCCGACGAGGAGGAGGTGGGCGGCCAGCAGGGCCGCCCCGACGAGCCGGAGCCGGAATTGGATGGCTGTGGCGGCGCTGCGGCCGGCCTCATGACGCTGCACACCTGCGAGGACGCAGCGTCCGGTGGCGGCGGTTCCGCCCGGTTTCGATGTGACGGGAGGCACCCGGCCCTACAGCAGCGCGAGCAGCACGATCAGGAGCACCGCACCGGCCGCGGCCGGTGCGATGACCTCGTAGGACCACCTGGCCTTGACTTCGCCCTGGGCGCTCGCGCGGGCCGCCCCGCGTTCGGCCAGCTCCTGCAGCTCGTCCACGACCTTGTCGGCGAGGGCCCGCGGCGACCCCTGGGTGACCGCCCCGGCCGCCTGCTCCCGCCCGGTGGCCGCCTCCGCGGCGCCGCGGCCGTGCCGGCGCTGTGCCTTCTTGCGCTCGCGCAGGGACACCGGGACTGACCACAGCTGGTACTTCTCGCCCTCCGCGAGCACCTCCGCCGAATACCCGGCGCGCACCGCGTCCACCGAGCCCCAAGGCAGCTCGATGACCCGGAAGGGGTTGCGCACCCGCATCCGGTCGTCGTTGGCGAAGACGGCGGGCCGGATGGTGAACGCGACGGTCAGCGGCACGGCGCACAGCGCCACGGCCAGGCCGATCCAGCGCGTACTCCCGTCCCCGTACAGGACGGCGTCCCCGCACAGCCACACGATCATCGCGAGGGTCACCACTCCGGTGGCGATGGCCATGGACGAGCGGTAGACGCGATCGGCGTAGACCGGCTCGTCGGCGGGCTGCTGGCTGCTCATGCGCCCGATTCTGCCTCACGCCGTCTCAGCCCACGAGATCGGCGTACAGGATGATGTTGTCGGGACGGTGGCCGTCGGTGAGTTCGCCGCCGCAGGTGATGACCCGCAGCTCCGGGTGCGCGGTGTCCCCGTAGACCTTGGCGGTGGGGAACGCCTTCTTGCCGACCTGTTCCAGTTCGCGCACCCGGAAGAGGGCGGTACTGCCGTCGGCCCGGGAGATGCTGATCTCGTCGCCGGTGCGGACGCGCGAGACGTCCTTGAGCACGCCGGGCCCGCGCGCGGTGTCGAAGTGCCCGATCAGCACGGCGGGGCCGGTCTGGCCGGGCGTGACGCCCCTGGTGTACCAGCCGATCTTGTCCCCGTCCGACACCGGGGGCACCTCGACGGTGCCGTCGGCGGCCGGGCCCAGTTCCAGGACGGGGGAGGCGTCCACGCCGGCCGAGGGGATACGTACGCGCACGGGTTCGGAGGCGGGCAGCGGCGCTGCCGTCGCCGGGGCGGCGGGGGCGGCGGCGGGGGTGACTGCGGGCGGCGCGGCGGTGGTGGCCGTGGCGCCGCCGCAGCCGGTCAGGGCGGCGGCGAGGAGGACGGCGGCGGGCAGCGGGCGCACGCGGTGGTTCACGGGGGCTCCGGGACAACGAGGGCCGGCGGGCCACCGCGGAGGTGGCCCGCCGAGGGCAGGACGAGGAGGGATGTGCCGGGCGCGTCAGCGCCGGGCGCGGCGGCGGACCAGGAAGGCGGCCCCGAGGGCGGCCAACGCGGCGGCCAGCCCGGTGCCGACGGCCACGGTGGTGCTGTTGCCGGTGTCCTCGACGGCGATCTCGGCCCCGGCGGCGACCCCGCCCCGGGGCACGACCACGGTCTGCGCGCCCGTCTGCGGCTGCACGTCGGCGACCGGCTTGACGCTGACCTGGGAGGCCGGTTCGGCGGTGGCCGTGGCGGAGGCGGACGCGGTGGGCTTCGGCGCGGGCTCGTCGGCGCCCTGGGGCTCGGTGACCTTGTAGTCCGGCTTGCAGCCCTTGGGCAGAGCCGGGAAGGAGGTGTGGCCGAGGGGCGTGGCGCCGCCCTGGGCCTTCCACTCGAAGGTGGGCGCGGCGCCGCTCGGGTTGACGATCCGGGCGATGATGCCGTCGGACGCGGGCAGCGCGGGGAAGGTGCGGTCCAGGTGGCGCCAGTTGTCGGTGACGTCCGTGCGGATGGTGACCTCCGGGCCCGCGGTGGACATCGACACGTCGGCGAAGAAGGCCCCGCCGAGGGCGACCGACGTGGCCTCGGTCCCGCAGACCGGGCCGGTCTTGCCCTTCGGCAGCGGGTACGACTTGGCCACCCCGTCCGTGGTGACGACGAGCACCGGGGCGGCCGTGTCCGCCTTGGTGAGCTTGAGCTCCAGACCGTTGGCCGTCAGGGCCGGGTGTGTGCGGTCCACCACCGCCACCACGCGAACCAAGTAGTCGTCGCCCGGCTTCCAGTCCGGGCCCACGGCGCGGATCCAGGCCTCGGGGCCCTCGGCGCCGTTGCGCAGCACCGCGACCAGGCCCTCGCCGATGTAGACCGGCTCGCCCGCGTAGCGGCCGTCGTCCGACACGGATCCGGTTGCCGCGGCCCCGGCAGCGGTCTGCGGGGCGGCCGCGGCGAGCGCCGTCGCGGCCGGCGCGAGCAGGGCGCCGGCGAGGGCGGCGGTAACGATCGAGGTGCGGATGGCGGAACGCATAACGACTCCAGGAAGCATTGTCGCGGGAAGGTGGGAGAGTCGCATGCCGCATTTCTCTACGGGTTCTCTGCCGAAGCTTTCATCCGGTGAGGTCTGGCGGGCTGCTGAAGAGAAATTTACGGATCTTGTTCGACTGGACCATGGGGTTTCCGTCCGCGCCGTGTAACAGCAAAAGCGGAGGTCAGCGGTCCGCAGGCGGCCTGTGGCCTGACGGCCCGCGCGCCCGGATGCGGGAGGCCGCGCACACATGTGCAGCGGCGGGGGGTGACATGTCGCTACGCGCGTAGATATGCTCATCTGGTGACCATGCCCACCACCCTCACCGCATTCGCTGACGTGACGACGTCCGACAGCGCGCTGCGCCGCTTCCTGCACGGGCTGCCCGGCGTAGACGCAGTCGGTCTGGAGGCCCGCGCGGCCTCCCTCGGCACCCGCTCGATCAAGACGACGGCCAAGGCGTACGCCATCGACCTGGCCATCTCGATGATCGACCTGACCACGCTTGAGGGTGCGGACACCCCGGGCAAGGTACGGGCGCTCTCCGTCAAGGCCGTCAACCCCGACCCGACCGACCGTACGACCCCCATGACCGCCGCCGTCTGCGTCTATCCGGACATGGTGGCCACCGCCAAGGCCGCCCTGAACGGCGCGGACGTCAAGGTGGCCTCCGTCGCGACCGCCTTCCCGGCCGGCCGCGCCGCGCTGCCGGTCAAGCTCGCGGACACCCGTGACGCCGTCGCCGCCGGCGCCGACGAGATCGACATGGTCATCGACCGTGGCGCCTTCCTCGCCGGCCGCTACCTGGAGACGTACGAGCTGATCAAGGCCGTCAAGGCGGAGTGCGTGCGCCCCGACGGGACGGCCGCCCGCCTCAAGGTCATCTTCGAGACCGGCGAGCTCTCCACGTACGACAACATCCGCCGCGCCTCCTGGATCGGCATGCTCGCGGGCGCCGACTTCATCAAGACCTCCACCGGCAAGGTCGGCGTCAACGCCACCCCCGCCAACACCCTCCTGATGCTCGAAGCCGTCCGCGACTTCAAGGAGCAGACTGGAATCCAGATCGGCGTGAAGCCGGCCGGCGGCATCCGCACCACCAAGGACGCGATCAAGTTCCTGGTCCTGGTCAACGAGACCGCGGGCGAGGACTGGCTGAGCAACCACTGGTTCCGCTTCGGCGCCTCCAGCCTGCTCAACGACCTGCTGATGCAGCGCCAGAAGCTGAGCACCGGCCGTTACTCCGGTCCCGACTACGTGACGGTGGACTGATCACCATGGCATCCCTCTTCGAGTACGCACCGGCTCCCGAGTCCCGCTCGGTCGTCGACATCGCCCCCTCCTACGGGCTCTTCATCGACGGCGAGTTCACCGACGCCGCCGACGGCAAGGTCTTCAAGACCGTCTCGCCGTCGTCCGAGGAAGTCCTTTCCGAGGTCGCCCGGGCCGGCGCCGCCGATGTCGACCGCGCCGTCAAGGCCGCCCGCAAGGCCTTCGAGAAGTGGTCCGCGCTGCCCGGCTCCGAGCGCGCCAAGTACCTCTTCCGCATCGCCCGGATCATCCAGGAGCGCAGCCGCGAGCTGGCCGTCCTGGAGACCCTGGACAACGGCAAGCCGATCAGGGAGACCCGCGACGCGGACCTCCCCCTGGTCGCCGCGCACTTCTTCTACTACGCGGGCTGGGCCGACAAGCTCGACCACGCCGGCTACGGGGCCGGCCCGCGTCCGCTCGGCGTGGCCGGCCAGGTCATCCCGTGGAACTTCCCGCTGCTGATGCTCGCGTGGAAGATCGCCCCCGCGCTCGCCACCGGCAACACGGTCGTCCTCAAGCCCGCCGAGACCACCCCGCTGTCCGCCCTGTTCTTCGCGGACATCTGCCGCCAGGCCGGCCTGCCCAAGGGCGTCGTCAACATCCTCACCGGTTACGGCGACGCGGGCGCCGCCCTGGTCGAGCACCCCGACGTCAACAAGGTCGCCTTCACCGGCTCCACCGCCGTCGGCAAGGCCATCGCCCGCCAGGTCGCCGGCACGGACAAGAAGGTCACCCTGGAGCTGGGCGGCAAGGGCGCCAACATCGTCTTCGACGACGCCCCCATCGACCAGGCCGTCGAGGGCATCGTCACCGGCATCTTCTTCAACCAGGGCCAGGTCTGCTGCGCGGGCTCGCGCCTGCTGGTCCAGGAGTCGATCCACGACGAGCTGCTGGACTCGCTCAAGCGCCGCCTGTCCACGCTGCGCCTCGGCGACCCGCTCGACAAGAACACCGACATCGGCGCGATCAACTCCGCCGAGCAGCTGGCCCGGATCACCGCACTCGCCGAGACGGGCGAGGCCGAGGGTGCCGAGCGCTGGTCCCCGGCCTGTGAGCTGCCGTCCTCCGGCTACTGGTTCGCGCCGACGCTCTTCACCAACGTCACCCAGGCGCACACCGTCGCCCGCGACGAGATCTTCGGCCCGGTGCTGTCCGTGCTGACCTTCCGCACGCCCGACGAGGCCGTCGCGAAGGCCAACAACAGCCAGTACGGCCTGTCCGCCGGCATCTGGACGGAGAAGGGCTCGCGCATCCTCGCGGTCGCGGGCAAGCTCCGCGCGGGTGTGGTGTGGGCCAACACGTTCAACAAGTTCGACCCGACCTCGCCCTTCGGCGGCTACAAGGAGTCGGGCTTCGGCCGCGAGGGCGGCCGCCATGGTCTGGAGGCCTACCTCGATGTCTGAGTCCTCTGTGCGTCTGAACGTCTTCAAGACCTACAAGCTGTACGTCGGGGGCAAGTTCCCCCGCTCCGAGAGCGGCCGGGTGTACGAGGTGAGCGACTCGAAGGGCAACTGGCTGGCGAACGCCCCGCTGTCCTCCCGCAAGGACGCGCGTGACGCGGTCGTCGCGGCCCGCAAGGCCTTCGGCGGCTGGGCGGGGGCGACCGCGTACAACCGCGGCCAGATCCTCTACCGCATCGCCGAGATGCTGGAGGGCCGCCGCGAGCAGTTCGTCCGCGAGGTCGGCGAGGCCGAGGGGCTGTCCAAGTCCAAGGCGGCGGCGGTCGTCGACGCGGCCATCGACCGCTGGGTCTGGTACGCGGGCTGGACCGACAAGATCGGCCAGGTCGTGGGCGCGGCCAACCCGGTCGCGGGCCCCTTCTTCAACCTCTCCACCCCGGAGCCGACCGGTGTCGTCACCGTCGTCGCCCCGCAGGACTCGTCCTTCCTGGGCCTGGTCTCCGTCATCGCCCCGGTCATCGCGACGGGCAACACGGCGGTGGTGATCGCCTCGGAGAAGTCACCGCTGCCCGCCCTCTCCCTGGGCGAGGTGCTGGCCACCTCCGACCTGCCGGGCGGTGTGGTCAACATCCTCTCCGGCAAGGCCGCCGAGATGGGCCCGCACCTGGCGTCCCACCAGGACGTCAACGCGATCGACCTGGCGGGCGCCGACGCGGCACTGGCCAAGGAGCTGGAGATCGCCGCGGCCGACAACCTCAAGCGCGTCCTGCGTCCACAGCCTGTGGACGACTGGAGCGCCGACCCGGGCACCTCGCGCATGACGGCGTTCCTGGAGACCAAGACGGTCTGGCACCCCACGGGTTCGCTGGGCGCGTCCGGCTCGTCCTACTAGTACTCCCCGGACCGCCCCGAAACCGGCCCCGACAGCCGCCCCCCCCGCTGTCGGGGCCTTCGGCGTTCCCGCCGCTACTTCGGGCCCGGCAGCAGGGGGCCGAGGAGCGAGCCCGCGGCGGCGGTGGGCAGTTCGCCGACCGACGGGCCCTGGGTCAGGACGCCGGTGACCATGGTGGTGCCGACGGAAGGGAAGTCCGCGACCTTGGTCGCCACGCCGTTGTCGAGCGGGTCCACGCCGGTGTGGGCGAGCGGGTTCACCTTGAGGTTCGCGATCGGGTCGGTGACGCCGGCCAGGGCCGCCGGGACGGAGAGCTCGCCCGCCTGCGCACCGCCGGCGGCCATCGCCAGGGCCGCACCGGCCATCGAGAGGGTGAGGCCCGCGGTGCGGAGTGCGCCGTTGCCGGGGGCTGCGTGACGTGCCATGAGGATCCCGCCTGTGGTCGTAGTCGCGTGCGCACGCAGCGTAGTGGAGGTGCGGGGCGGGTTTCCAACCGGCCTTCCGGCGCGGCCGGATGTGAGAGTGCTCGCAGGACGCGTCGCCGGTGTACCGATCCAGGGGGTCATGGTTCACACTGGTGACCCGTGAGCTCCTCCTCCCCCCTCCCCGCGCGCGTCGTCCTGCTGACCGGACCCTCGGGCTCCGGCAAGTCCTCGCTCGCGGCCCGCTCGGGTCTGCCCGTGCTGCGCCTGGACGACTTCTACAAGGAGGGCGACGACCCGACCCTGCCGCTGGTGGAGGGCAGTTCCGACATCGACTGGGACTCGCCGCTGTCGTGGGACGCGGACGCGGCGGTCGCCGCGATCGCGGAGCTGTGCGGGGCGGGGCGCACCGAGGTGCCGGTGTACTCCATCGCGACGTCCTCGCGGACGGGTTCGGAGACGCTGGAGATCGCGCGGGTCCCGCTGTTCATCGCGGAGGGGATCTTCGCGGCCGACATCGTGGCCCGCTGCCAGGAGCTGGGGCTGCTGGCGGACGCGATCTGCCTGCGGGGGCGGCCGTCGACGACGTTCCGCCGGCGGCTGGCGCGGGACCTGCGCGAGGGGCGCAAGTCGGTCCCGTTCCTGCTGCGCAGGGGCTGGCGGCTGATGCGGGCGGAGCGGGGGATCGTGGCGAGGCACGCGGCGCTCGGGGCGGTGCCGTGTGCGCGGGACGAGGCCCTGGGCCGGCTGGCCGCCTCCGCGGCGGGCCGCCACCGCACCCCGACCCCGGCCTGACCCCTCCGGGGTCCTCCGCCACCCCCTCCCGCGGCTGCGCCGCGCCGCTTTCCGGCGGCCCGGCCATAATTCCAGCCTCGCCGGCGTTTGAGGCCGGGCAGGGGGGGGCGGGCGCCGCCCCCCGGGCCGCCCCCCGCGGGGGGGGGGGGGGGGGCCCGGGGGTGCGGG